>JAFDYG010000063.1 GCA_018267545.1 Bacteroidota bacterium | reverse complement strand
GTGCCGGTGAATGAGATAGTAGTGGTGGACATTAAAAGCTTGTTGCTGAAGATCGTGAGCGACAAGACGGGGTATCCGCCGGATATGCTGGATCTGGATGCTGATATGGAGGCTGATTTGAGCATCGATTCGATAAAACGGATGGAGATTATTGCTTCTTTGAAGACGCAGCTGGGTGGCGGTGGAGGTGAGGAGGATATGACGGAACGGCTGGCGGGTGTGAAGAGCTTGCAGGGGTTGCTAAACCTGATTGGAGGAATGAAGGGGGCGGGGTCTGGGCCGGTGGAAGAGGCGAAAAAGATTATCGAAGAGGGGTGGGTACGGGAAGAAAAGCTGGTACGGATTCGGTTCGAGTATGAGTCTTGTGGGGTGGAAAGGAATGGGACTATTGCGGGGCATCGGCTGGCTGTTGTTGGAGATGGAGGGGAGCTGAAGAAATTATTGGAGGAACAAGGAGCTGTTGTGGTAGAAACATTAGAAGACTGTGATGGACTTATTTTATTGGATACTCCGATTTTGGAGGGTGTTGCTATGGTGAAGCAATTGGGTAAGGTGCAGTGGGTTTATGCCGTGTCGACTTCGTCTCAGGGTTATTCGGGCTTTATGAAGAGCCTGGACAAGGAGTGGGAACATACGCTTTGCCGGGCTATTCATTTGGACGGGGAACTGTCTGTCAGGGAGATTGCGGCGTTGGTCGTAGACGAGCTATCGATAACGGAGCGTCAGCCGGAGGTCTATTATCAGGAGGGAAGCCGGAAGGTCATGCGGATGATGCCTTCGGAGCTGGCGGTGGGGCAGCAGGCGGGAGTTAATTTGGAATCGTCTTCGGTGATATTGGTCCTGGGTGGTGCGCAGGGCATCACGGCGGAGCTGATGATCGGGCTGTCGAGGGAGTATCCTTGCCGGTATGTGCTTGTGGGCCGGTCTTCGGACCCGAGGATGGAGCAGGACCTTTCGGATGGTCATGTGCTTAGCAAGGAAGTGCTCAGGGAGGTATTGATTGGAAGGGGACAGCTGAAGAGTCCGGCGGAAATAGAGCGCAAGGTCGATGACATTTACAAGCGAAATCAAATCTTACATACTATTACGTCGCTGGAGAAGAATGGCGCCACGGTGGATTACTATTCGCTGGATTGCAGGGATGAGGAGAAGCTGGGTTTATTGATAGGGGATTTGTATGATCGATACGGTCGTATCGATGGGGTGGTGCATGGGGCGGGTTTATTGGAGGACAAGCTGTTTCGGCAGAAGACGGTCGAATCTTTTGAGCGGGTGTTTGCGACGAAGGTTAATCCGCTGAGGGTGTTGATGGCGCGGTTGAGGCCGGACGTACAGTTTATCGCGCTCTTCTCCAGTGTTGCGTCGGTTTATGGAAATCGTGGGCAGACGGACTATGCGGCGGCTAATAGTGTGCTGGATGGGTATGCGCGGCAGATGAAGGGAAGGGTTGTGGCGATCAACTGGGGACCGTGGAAGGGCGCGGGGATGGTGTCGCCGGCGCTGGAGCGGGAGTATGAGCGGCGGGGTATCTCGCTGATTCCGCTGGCTGCGGGTATGGAGGCATTTTTGAACGAGCTGAAATATGGAACCGAGTCCCAGGTATTGATTATGGCTGGGCAGACCTTCTAATCTTTTATTGAATGAGAGCACACAGCGACATAGCGATCGTCGGTATGTCCTGTATCTTCCCGGGAGCGGGGGATGCGGGTAGCTTCTGGCGGAACATCGAAAATAAGGTGGATGCGATCCAGGTGGTTCCTGAGGGGAGGATGGAGCGGATATTTTTTGATGAGAGAGCGAAGGGGGTGGACCGGTTTTATTGCAAACGTGGAGGATGGATCGATGAATATGCTTCTTTCAACCCGGGGGAATTTGGTCTTCTACCGGTGTCGGTGGAGGGGACAGAGCCCGAGCATCTCCTCACCTTGAAACTGGCGCATCGGGCATTGATGGATGCGGGTGTTTGGGAGCGGAGGATTTCTTTGGATAAGACTGGCATTATCATCGGAAAGGGCAACTATGCCGGACCGGGAGCGACGAGAGCGATCGAGATCATCCGGACGGGTCAGCAACTGGTGCAGGTGTTGGAGGAAATGATACCGTCATTGACAGGCGCGGAGCTGGATAGGGTCAAAAAAGAGTTTCAAACGCGGAAGGGGCGATTTGCCGCAGACACCGCCATGGGGTTGATCCCAAATCTGGTCGCCTCGCTGGTTTCCAACCGGCTGGACCTGGGTGGTCCGGCCTATACGGTAGATGCTGCCTGTGCTTCTTCGCTGGTGGCCATCGATTCGGCGATAAAAGAATTGGCGGATGGCAACTGCGATATGGTGATTGCCGGGGGAGTGCATGCGTGTCAGAATGCTCCGTTCTGGAGCATCTTTACGCAGCTGGGTGCTTTATCGAGGAACCAGCAGATCCGGCCTTTCGATAGGAGGGCTGATGGGTTGCTGATTGGAGAAGGATGTGGATTTGTCGTTTTGCGTCGTCTCGAGGATGCTTTGCGCGATGAGCATCGTATTTATGCGGTCATCAAGAGCGTGGGGATCGCCAGTGATGGGGCGGGTAGCAGCGTGATGAGCCCTTCGGTGAAGGGACAGACCAGGGCTATCCGTCGCGCCTGGGAGAAGGCCGGACTGGATTCGTTCGACCTGGGTTATATAGAGGCGCATGGGACGGCGACTCCGCTGGGTGATCGCATCGAGCTGGAGACGTTGACGGAGGTCTTTGGTCCGGCGTTGCCGGGGAGCTTGAGAGCGGGAATCGGGTCGGTAAAATCGAATATCGGTCATGCGATGCCGGCAGCGGGTATCGCGGGTGTCATCAAGACGGCATTTGCCTTATATTATGGTAAGCTGCCGCCTACGCTGCATTGTGAGGAGCCGCTGGAAGCGATGAAAGAGTCGAGATTTTTGCCGGTACGGGAGCTGATAGATTGGGAGGATTCGGGATTGCCGTTACGGGCGGGTGTCAATGCGTTTGGTTTTGGCGGGATTAATGCGCACCTGGTGATGGAGGGTGTGACTAAGCCCAGAAGAGGGAGGAAGGGTGGGGCCCTGGGGCTAGATCGGCCGGTTGTACTGGCGCGCGCGACGGCTGCTGCATTGGTTCGGGCGTTGGAAAATAAAGAGACGGACATTGGAAGAGGGGACTTCAGGATCGTGGTTTTTGAACCTACGGAAGAGCGGATTATTCGGGCGATAAAGATCGTGGAGCGTGGAAAGCCGTGGAGAAACAGACAAGACATTTGGTTTACGAATAAGCCGCTCGTTTCTGATGGCGGGAAGGTGGCCTTTTTGTTTCCGGGCCTGGATGGGCTGACGGGTGGAGAAGTAGGGAGCGTGGCGGATTATTTTGGGTTGGAGATGGGCGCCGTCGATGAGAGTGGTACGGTGCTGGCTTCTGCTTTGCGGCTAACGGACCGTAGCCATGTGCTCGACACAGCGTTGAAGCGGCTGGGTGTACAGCCGGACCTGAATGCGGGGCATAGCGTAGGCGAATGGCTGGCGGGGCGGTCGGCGGGCTGGGTTTCGGAGGAGACGGTGACAAAATTATTGGGTCAGCTGGATAGTCATTCCTTCGAGATACCTGAGGTCGGTTTCCTGGTAGTGGGCTGTGGATATGAACAGGTAGAGCCGTTGCTGGAGGGAATCGCAAACGTTTATTTGTCGAATGACAATTGTCCGCAGCAGGTGATTCTTTGTGGAACGAATGCTGCTTTGGCTGAATTGACGGGATTATTGCAGGCGCGCCAGATTTTTCATCAGCTCCTGCCGATCCGGTCGGGTTTTCATTCGCCGTTTCTGAAGGACAGGATGGATATTTTGATGGAGAACATGCGGGGGATCAGGTTTCAGCCGGCTCGTATTCCGTTGTGGTCGGCGACTACGGTGCAGGTCTATCCGAATGCGGAGGAGGAGATTTTGTCGCTGAGCATCGAGCACTTATTGCAGCCGGTTCGATTTAGAGAACTGACTATGCGACTATATGAGGAAGGTGTTCGGGTATTTATACAGGTGGGGGCGGGAGGACTGACGGGCTTTATCGATGATACGCTGAAAGGGCGGGAGTATAGTTCGGTAGCGGCGGGTGTTGCGGTGCGGCCGGGGCTTGCTCAATTGCAGCGGGTGCTGGCGGCATTGTTTGTAGAGGGGGCTGTCGTCGATGAGTCATTCCTGGGGGTGGTCCGAACGGGGACTGTTCAATTGCAGCTGGGGTCACCCCTGGTGCGGGGGATGGAGACGCTGCGTGAGCTGTCGGTGCCTGTGAAGAAAGGAGCTGCTGCTACTGTTTCTGGGACCCCCCGGGCTGTGATGACGAGTGTAGAGCGAACTTTTCTCGAGACGGTGACGATGCTTTCGGATAGCCAGGACGAGGTGCTGGCGATGTTTCGACAATCGGGTGGCGGAGAGATCATTCATTCATTAAATATTTCCCTTGGCACGCATCCTTACCTGATTGATCATGCCCTGGTTCGTCAGCGGGAGGGGTGGTCGCAGGTGCGGGACATGGATCCTGTGATTCCGATGACCATGATGCTGCAGCTGTTTGGGGAGATAGCGGAAGAGCATTCCGGTGGACGTCCGCTTCGAAAGATGAAGAATATAAAAGTACTGCAGTGGATGAATGTGGCTACGCCTTTCCGGGAAACGGTGCGTGGTCAGTGGCAGGGGAAAGATCAGCTGTTTTTGGATCTGGACCGGTATGCTTCTGCGGAGATGGTGTTTGGGGGTGGGGGTAATGTAGATGGCGTATTCGAGATCGGGGAGTCATTGGGTGTACGTTTGACTCCTGAGTTGATTTATGAACAACATATGTTTCATGGCCCGGCATACCAGGGAATTCGTGAGGTTATGGAGATGGGGAAGAAGGGCATCAGGGGTATCATCGAAGGTGGAGAAGGGAAGGGCTCATTGTTGGATAATGCGGGGCAGTTGTTTGGACTATGGCTGCAGTTCATCCTGGAGAAAGACCGGATTGCTTTTCCGGTAAAGATAAACGAGATCGAGTTTTACGGAGACTGGCGTGAGCAGGCGGGCAGGTTTGAATGTATTTGTTGTCTGACTGTGCTGAACGACGACTTTGCTACGGGGGAGTTCCTGATAAGGAAAGAGGGAAGAGTATGGGCGGTGATCCGTGGCTGGCAGAATCGGCGGTTGGAGATCGATCAGCAGTTCTGGCGGGTAGCGATGTCGCCTTTGCACAATTTTCTTTCGGAGGAGATAGCGCCGGGAGTCTTTTTCTTTCACAATGCGTATAGCCGGGTGGTATCCTGGGACCTGGTGTTTAAAAGATACTTCAATGGACAGGAGCGGGATGGGTTTTCGGCGATGACTCCAGGGAAGAAAAAGGAGTGGACCATCAGCCGGATTGCCGCCAAGGATGCGGTGCGTGCGACGGTGCTGCGGTATAAGAAGGAGGCATATTATCCGATCGAGATCGAGATCCAGTCGGACGAGCGCGGCCGGCCGGTTCCTTCCGGACCGGGGATGGCTTCGGTGCGTCTCTCGCTGGCGCATAAAGGAACGGATGCCGTGGCTGTTGCGGCTTATGGGTCGCCGGTGGGGGTAGATATCGAAAGTATCGAGACGAGAGACGAGGAGTTTCTAGCCGCGGTATTTCATCCGGACGAGCTGTCGATGGGGGCGGGAGAGGATTTGTCCGTATGGGCGACGCGCTGCTGGGTGGCGAAGGAAGCTTATGGAAAGTCTATTGGTCTGGGGTTACAGGGCGATCCTAAGGTATATCGTATCTCGGAGGTTCGGGGCGATGTACTGCGTATCAAGGATACGGTTATCAAAACCATGAAATACAAAAACTATATAATCGGATGGACACTGTAGTAACGAATCAGGAAATTTTTGTTGTGCTTAAGCAATTTATCGGGGAAGTTATCGGACAGGAGTTTGCGGACGAGCTGGATATCCGTCCCGAGAGTTCTTTTACGAAGGACCTGGAGATGGATAGTATCGAGATCGTGGCTTTTTCGGAGAAGGTGAAGAAGAGGTTTGGGGCGGAGATCAACTTCACCGGATGGTTGTCGGGTATGGATATCGATCAGCTGATCGCGCTTACCATTAATGATATTATAATCTTTATACAGGAATGCCAGTCGTTAAAGTAGGGGGGAGGGATGTCCACTACCAGGAGTTGGGCTCGGGGATTGAGACGGCTGTTCTGGTGCATGGGATGCTGGGTAATTTGGCCGTTTATTATTTCCACATTGCGCCCATGCTGGCCGAGCATTTTCATGTGGTGGTGTATGATTTAAAGAGTCATGGATTGAGTGAGAAGGCTGAGGCGGGTTACGATTTGGAGTCGATGTCGGCTGATTTGTTAGGACTGATGGATGTGTTGGGACTGAGAAGAGTGCACCTGGCCGGGTATAGCTTTGGGGCGCTGATTGCGTTGAAAACGGCGGCGAGGTTTGCGACGCGCGTCGACAGGCTGGCGATTATCGAGGGGCCTGATCCGAGTGATGAGGAGCCATTGCGGGTGATGATGGAATATTCGAAGGAAGCCTTTGATGAGTGGGTGGGGGCTTCGGGGTTGTCGATGGGGCGGAGGCAGCTGGACCGTCATCACCGGATGTACGAATATATCTTTCAGAAGACGACGATGCAGGCGGACGTGCAGAAGCAGAGGGATTTCTTCTTGGGGAAGGAGGTTGCTTCGATTCCTCATCGGACTTTGTTATTGTATGGCGAAGATTCGGACTGTGCGACGGCTGGCCGTCTGCTGGAACGGAGGATGATGGATGCACGCCTAAGGCTTGTCAAGGGAGATCATAATCTTCCTGTACAGGCGCCGGATGTAGTTGCCGATGAATTGATGGACTTTTTTAAGTAATAGTCATGGCTATAAGATTTTCGTTCGTGGTTCCGCCGCTGGCGGGGCATGTGAATCCTACCCTGGGGCTTGGGACGGAGCTGCTGCGGCGTGGGCATGCCGTGGCGTGGATAAGTCTCGACCCATCGTTGCCTTTGCCAAAGGGGGGTGAGCTGCTGCTGATTGCCGGAGAGGAGCACCGGGATAAGATCTCGCGGAAAAATGTATACGGGATCGAGAGTATAAAATTCCTTTATGACGAAGTGTTGATTCCGTTGAATCGGTATATGTATGACGGTGTGCTGGAGTGGATAGAACGTTGGGGGGCTGAAGTAATTATCAACGATCATCAGCTTTTTGCCGGGGCTATTGCCGCTTATCAGCTAGGTGTTCCCTATGCGACTTCGGTAACGGCGCCGGCCGCGGTGAAGATGATGGAAGACTTACCGGGGGTGCATGAGTGGGAGGTTCAGCGGATGGTGGGGTTGCAGCGGGAGCTGGGACTGGAAGGGGAGCGGTGTGTGGCTTGCTCGGACCGGATGGCTTTGTTGTTTACCTCGAGGGAATTTTTTGGAGAGATGGAATTATCATCGGCTTATCAATTTGTGGGCCCGGTGCTGGGCAGGCCGGGAGGTGTTTCGTTCGACTGGGAAAGGTTTGAGCGGATGAGAGGCCGACCGCGGATCCTGGTTTCCATCGGAACAACGTTCGATCATGGACAGCAGCTGGACTTTTTACAGAAGGTGATATCGGCTTTTGGCGGAGAGGAGCTGTCCGTGGTCCTGGTTTCGGATGCCGATTTGCTGCCTGGCTGGCCGGAGAACTTTTTGGTGCAGCGGCGGGTGCCGCAATTGGAAATATTACCGCACCTGGATGCCGTGGTTTGTCACGGTGGACATAATACGGTCTGTGAATCGCTGACGAATGGACTGCCGCTGGTCGTTCTGCCGATTGCTTACGACCAGTCTCATGTGGCCAGTCGAGTGGTGGCTGCGGACAGTGGCCTGCGGCTGAACTTTAAACGGTCCAAGCCGGAGGAGCTGCGCGGAGCGGTGTGGGAGGTATTGCGGGAAGGGCGCTATCGGGATGGGGCTTTGCGGATTGGCAGGTCGTTCAAAGAGGCGGGGGGAGTGGCGCGTGCGGCGGATTTATTGGAAAGTATTAAATGATATAGGTATGGCGAAGTTTTTATTTGTTGTCCCTCCTTTTTTTGGCCATATCAGTCCGACTTTGAGTGTCGGGGCTGCGCTGTTGGGCAGGGGGCATTCCGTTCGGTGGGTGGGATTTCAGGAACTGCCTGCTGGTCGTCTGCCGGCGGGAGGAGAATTTGTGGTTCCACAGCTGGATAAAGAGGAGCTGGATCATGTACTGAAGAGACAGGATGACGGGCCTGTTCTTGGTGGTGCGGCGGTGTTGAAGCTGGCATTGGAGGAAACCTATCTTCCCTTGTGCCGGATGATGATGAAGGGGCTGCCGGGGATTGTGGAGCAATACAAGCCTGATTTGATCGTCAGTGATTGTATCAGCTTCGCCGGAGGGCTATGTGCGCATATTTCGGGTATTCCCTGTGTGACGACTACGCCGGTGCCGCCGGACGTGATGGGTTCTGCGATGGATATGCCAAAAATACGGGAGTGGCAGGAGCGGTCGATCATGGAGCTGCAGCGGGAGTTTGGCATTTATGTGGACCGTCCGGTGATTCATTCCGACCGGATGAATATCGTTTTTACTTCCAGGGAATTTGCGGGCATCGAGCAGCCTTCGCCGGAATTACAGTTTGTGGGACCGGTGCTGGGCAGACCGGGTGAGGGAGCGTTTGACTGGGAGCGGTTGGAGCGGTCTGTCGGGCCGAAGATCTTTGTTTCGTTGGGTACTCTGCTGGTGGATATTCGGCGGGCTTATTTTCAGAAGATGGTGGAAGCGTTTGGTGGTTCTCCGGTGACGGTTGTTGCGGCTACGGATCCTTCTATTTTGTCTTCTTGGCCGGATAACTTTATCGTACAGGCTTATGTTCCGCAGTCACGCGTGATGGAGAAGATGGATGTGGTGATCTGTCATGGGGGCTTCAATACGGTGAATGACTCCATTCTGAATGGTCTCCCGATTTTAATTACGCCGATCGCGTATGATCATTTTCATACGGCTTCGCTGGTGGAGAGGTCGGGGTGCGGGCTTTCTATCCGGTACAAGCGGATGAGGACGACCGATCTGCAGGAGGCTGTGAAGCGTTTGCTGGAAGAGAAGGTTTTTCGAAGGGCGGCGGAGCAGGTTCGGTCCGGCTTTTTGAGGGCAGGGGGGGCTTCACGTGCGGCGGATTTATTAGAGGCGGTAACAGCGACAACAAAAATCGGTATATGAAGCGAAGGTTGTTTTTTCTTGAACGGATTCTTTATGGAGACGGCACCCAGCCTTTCAATGGAGTATTCGTTTTGAAGATAAAGGGTAGATTGGAGAGGGGCAGGATGATCGGGGCGCTCGAGCGGATCCAGATGAAGTATGCGTTACTGAGGGCACGGGTGGAGAAGGATGAGAGGGGTGTGCCCTGGTTTGTTGTGCACGAGGACGTGCCGCCGGTTCCCATACAGATTATAGAAAGAGAAGGCGATGAGGATTGGATAAAAGAATCGTGCCGTCAGTGGGCGGAACCTTTTCAGGGTTGGAAGGGGCCGCTCTTGCGGATAGCCTGGTTGAGGGGTGAAGATGTTTCCGACCTGGTCATGGCGTTTCATCATTGTTGCTGTGATGGCGGTTCAGCGATGGCGTTGATGCGGGACTTATTGTTTTTATTGGATCAGCCGGAGGGAGAGATTGGAGGTACTGTCGATTTGGTGACGATGGCGGAGCTGTTGCCTAAAGGAAGAGGGATGAAGGCGAGGGGGATCTCGAAGCTGATTCGGTTAGGACTTTCTGCGGGGGCGTTTTTGACTCCGACCCGAGGAAAGAAGCTGATTCTGCGTTCGGCCGATTATCTGGTGCACTGGAAGCTGAGTCCGGGATTGACGGCGGCGGTATTTCACTACTGTAAATATTCAAAAGTGACGGTGAACACCCTGCTTTGTGTGGCGGCGTTGCAGGCGTTCAAGGAAGTGAGGGGGGCGAGGGCGCACCAGGTGGTGACCTGTCCGGTGGATATCCGAAGGTATCATCCGGGGATCGGGAGGGATGAGCTTTTTGCTTTTGGTCTGGCGGTGACCTTGTCCTTGAAACGGAAGGAGGGGCGGGACTTTGGGCGATTGGTGAAAGATGCGCAGGAAATAATGACGGGTAAGTTGGGAAAGCTGAATGCTTACGAGTTTTTGTCGACGATGGAGCATACGCATCCGGCGGTCGGGGCGATGATCAAGGTGTTGACGTATGGTAAGCCTGGGAATGACCTTATGTTTTCGAATATGGGAAGGCTGGACTTACCGGAAAGGTATTCGTCGTTCGAGATTGAAACTATTTACAGTCCGACGGTGATTGGTCCTTTTGGGAATCCAACGACATTGATATCGACGACGTACAAGGGGCAGCTGGACTTCTGCCTGGTCTCGAACCGGACGGTATTGGCGGAGGAGGAGGCGTGGGCGATAAGGGATTGCATGCGGGGTTTGTTTGAGCAGGTTGGCGAACCTATAAATCATATGGTATGAGAAAATTGATTCTTGGGGAGCGAATAATGTATGCGGATGGGGTTGAGCCGGTGAACTGTGTTTTTACGGTGAGTCTGCGCGGTGCGTTGTCTAGAGAACGGCTTGTGCTGGCGTTGCTGATGGTTCAGCAGAAACACCCATTGCTGCAGGCGCGTATTCTGCGGCGACGGGGACGTCCGTATTTTGAAGTGGATGGGGTGCCGGAGATTGGTGTGCGGGAGGTGGATCGTAGTTCCGATACGCAGTGGCTGGAGGTGACGGATGAGGAGTGGGAGCGGCCTTTCGATATGGAATATGGGCCGTTGGCGAGGGTGGTGTGGATTCGGTCGGAGATGGGGGCGGGCTTGGGTTCGGGCTCGGCGTCGGTTTCGGAGCTGATGTTGGTGTGTCCCCATTGTATCTGTGATGGAGGAACGGGGGTGACTCTGATGCGGGAGATCTTATTATTGCTGGACCGGCCGGAGGAGGAGATCGGAAGCTATGTGGCGTTTCGTTCTTTGAAAGAGATCGTTCCGCCGGGGCTATGGTCGCAGCGGTGGAAGGGATATTTGAAGAGCTGGTTTGTGCGGTTGTTTTTTTTATTGAAGCCCATCGGACCGAAGGGGGGGAGGGGGAAGAATTTTGCGATCCGGTGGAGGTTAGACGAGTCGAGTAGTTCTGCATTGATTGACCGGTGCAAGTCGGAAGGTGTGACGGTGCATGCGGCGTTGTGTGTGGCGTTCCTGGAAGCTTATCATGCGAAAAATAAGGTGATCTGTCCGGTGGATATCCGGCGATATGTGCGGGAGATCCGAAAAGATATGATGTTTGCGTTTGCGCCGATCGTGGAGATGGGGATGAAGGAAGGAACTTTTTGGGAGCGATGCCGTCTATTGAAAGAGGAATTGACGGAGAAGATGGCGGCGATCAAGGCGTACGAGCTGCTATTGCATAGCGAGTATTATCATCCGGCGGCGAAGCGGCTCGTAAAGTGGCTGTGCGCGGACGCGGGAACGCATGATTTTACGTTTTCGAATATGGGAAGGCTTGATCTGCCGGAGCGGTACGATACGTTTTCGGTGGAGGCGGTGTATAGTCCGACGGTCGCTTTTCCGTGGAAGAATCCGACTACGATAGTCGTGAGCAGCTTTGGGGGGAGGATGGATTTTGCGTATGTCTCGAATTCCGGTTATGTCCGTTATACGGAGGCGATGGATATAAAAGAGCGGTCGGTGGAGATATTACGGGAGGCGATAGCGGTTGCTTCGCAGAGCCCTACTGTGGTTGTAAGGTTTGATTCAAGATAATTTCCTTTAGCATACTGTTCAGGATGTCGGGCTGGCTTACGACAAACATGTGTCCGCCTTTTTCGACGATATGGGTGGGGGTGGTCAGTCCGATAGGAAAGATCTCGTCCCTGGTGCCATGAATATGGAAGAAGGGTTTGGGTACTTCCGTGTTTTCCCATTCGAGCACTGCGGTGATGGCCCAGCGGATGAAGCGGTCGTCGCCGTCCTTGATGATATCGAACATGAGTTTTCGGTTCGAGGCGGGTCGCATGGTGAGGCCGTGTTTGACCGAGCTGGCTACTTTAAGGAAGGAGGCGGGGACCAGCTTGCCCATGCCCAGTCTGCCGGCGACTTTGAAGTATTTGGGCAGGTGGTTGGTGACGGGGATGCTGCTGATGATGATGGTGCAGAGGGGTTGTATGCGTTTGGCTATTTCGACGGCCATCATCCCGCCGAGGGAGAGTCCGACGAGGATAAAGGGTTCGGTGGTGTCTATTTGACTGGTCAGCCGGAAGGCGTAGTCGGGGAGGGTTTCTTTGTCGTGGGGGTCGATCCAGTGGATGTAGGAGGGGGTGAAGCCTTCGGGTAGCTGGACGTGTGTGAAGAGGCGGTAGTCGGCGCCGATGCCGGGGATGAAATAGACTCTCAAGTGTGTTTTCTTTGATGGTAAGTTACGAAAATGTCCCGGGTTGGCAGGGCGATTGGGATGAGCGGCTAGAGCCGCCGGTCGGACTCCTTGATAGGCAAGTCGTTGATGCTGGCGTAGCGTTTTTGCATGAGGCCGTTTTCGTCAAATTCCCAGTTTTCGTTGCCATAGGCGCGAAACCATTGTCCGTCGGCGTCGTGGTATTCGTATTCGAAGCGGACTGCAATGCGGTTGTCGGTGAAGGCCCAGAGTTCTTTTTTCAGGCGGTAGTTGAGCTCTTTTTGCCATTTGCGGGTAAGAAAGGCTACGACCTGTTCGCGGCCGTTGAGGAATTCGGAGCGATTGCGCCATTCGGTGTCGATGGTATAGGCGAGGGATACTTTTTCGGGATTTTGGGTGTTCCATGCGTCTTCGGCCATTTGTACCTTTTGCAGGGCAGTTTCGCGGGTGAATGGCGGGAGAGGATGTCTTTGTTCCATATGTGTGATTTTTTGTTTTGTAAAGCTAGGGTGGGGCGGGGGTGGGTGGATGGTGTAGTTCGGGGATTGTGTGGTATTAAAAGTAAACAGTACCATAAAACAAACGATCGATGCCGTTCGAGGTTTTTGGGGTGATATAGCTTTGTGAGGATGAGATCAGCATTTTCAATTGTATATTCCGGGGAAGGAGTTGTATGTTTTACGGCTCCGGGGGAGGGTGTCAAGGGTGAATTTGTTATCGATGTTTCGGAGGAGCTTTTTGAGAGCTTTTTGCAGGACCCGGCAGGACATTTTGGTCGCTATACCTTTTATACGGAAGGAAGCTGCCGGTTAGAGGGGGAAGCGAGAGTAAAGGCTGAGGGGTTGTTCAGGGAGCTAACAGAATTGCGGAGCAATCGATTGAATACTTCGGCTGATTTGACCAAGGTGCTGCTGCTGCAGTTGTTTATTGTAATTGAAAGGAGTAAATTACGGGCTAGAACTCATTAAAATTATTTGGCGTTTATGGCGGCTCCGATCATCTTCTACAGGAATTTGTATGATACCTATTATAAGCTAGGTTTGTCTGTCGAGGGGATCGATCCGAATGCGGAGTTTACCATCAACAAACTGCAGGACCTGCATCCTGAGCTGCCTTTCAAGTCTCATCCGTATCGTCCTAATTACTTTTCTTTTTTGTTCGTAAAGGATGCGAATGGCCGGTATACCACCGATGAGCTGGAATTCGAGACGGTGCCCAGGACTATTTACTTTACCAATCCGGGTCATCAGAAGTCATTCGAGTGGTTTAGGATGGAGGATGTTTATCTTGTTACGTTTACCGAGCAATATTTGAAGGAGAATGTTCACCAGGATATTTTTCAGGAATTTCCGTTTTTGCTGGCAGAGACGGTGCATCCGAAGGTGCTGGAGCCGGAGACGTTTGCGGAGTTCGAGCAGCTGTACCTGCAGATCTACAAGGAGTACCATCAGCATTCGTCCTATAAGAAGAAGATTATCGCTAATCTTTTTGTCGTTTTGTTGCTGAAGATAAAGGAGTATTTCTGGCAGGATTATAACCCGATTTCGGAGGGGAACAGGAGCTCGCAGATCGTCAAGTCGTTTAAAAAGGACCTGGAGGCGCATTATCGCGATCTGATAAACGGGAAGGTGGAGAATGTCTTCAGGGCGCATGATTATGCGGATTTGCAGAGCTTGCATCCCAGCTATCTCAATAATGTCATAAAAAGTAAGACGGGGAAGCCGGTTTCTGCCTGGATTTCGGAGAAGACGATTGCGGAGGCCAAGTCTCTTTTGCAGCATTCTACCTCGTCTATTAAGGAAATAGCGTATCTGCTGGGGTTTGGGGAATCGACCCATTTCAGCAATTATTTCAAGAAACATACGGAATTATCGCCGGCGGATTACCGGAAACAGTTTGTGAAGGTGTAGGTTTGCGCGGGTTCGGGGGAGCTGGGGCCCTAATCTTTGAATTTTACATCTCTTCCTATAATACTTGTACTAAGACGGGGGTGGCGGCGTCGTAGCTTTGTTTTATCAAACAAGGCCCGGAAGGGCTTCATTAAAACAAAACACTATGAGCACGTTAAATCAAAAAGTAGTCTTAGTAACCGGCGCCTCGGGCGGTATTGGTTCGGAAATAAGCCGTCAAATTGCAAAGGCGGGTGGTAAGGTTATCGTTCACTATGCAGGTCGTAAGGAACCCGCTCAGCAGTTGGCCGACGAGATCAACCAGGGTGGTGGCGAAGCCATCGTTCTTCAGGCGGACGTCCGCAAATCGGATGAGGTAAAGAAGCTGTTTGATGATGCTATTGCGCATTTTGGCCGGATCGATGTCCTGGTCAATACGGCTGGTATCATGATCACCAAGTCTTTAAAGGACATGACCGATGAGGACTTCGACGGTCAGTTCGACATCAATGTAAAGGGTACGTTCAATACGATGCGTGAGGCTTATACAAAGCTGGCTGACAATGGCAATATCATCAATCTTTCTACCAGTGTCAACCGGCTGGCTGTTCCTGCCTACAGTGTGTATTCTGCTACAAAATCTGCCGTCGAGCAGCTGACGAGAGTTGCGTCGAAGGAGATCGGTCGTGGTATCCGGGTCAATAGTGTATCGCCTGGGCCCACCGGTACGGAATTGTATTTCAAAGGAAAATCTCCCGAAATTATTGCCCGTCAGGCGGCATTGTCTCCTTTCAATCGTATCGGAGACCCGAAAGAGATCGCTCCGATTATAGTATTCCTGGCCAGCGATGAAGCCCGCTGGATCAGTGGTCAGAACTATGGTGTCAATGGTGCTATGGCTTAATCTTCATTCTCCACAAAATCATTTTAAAACTTACAATTATGAACAGTCTTAAAGGTAAAGTCGCTCTTATTACGGGATCGGCAAGAGGACTTGGTAAAGCAATCGCTGAAAGATATGCCTCATTGGGCGCCGATATTGTCCTGAACTATTCCAGGGATAAGGAAGCAGCAGAAGAAACGGTAAATAACATCAAGGCGTATGGAGTAAAGGTAATCGCCGTGCAGGGGGATGTGAGCAAGGTGGCGGATCTGGAAAAGTTATTTACGGAAGCAAAGGCACAGTTTGGTAAGATCGATATCGTGGTTGCCAATGCCGGTATCGAGATGGTGGAAACGCCGGTTACGGATTTCACGGAAGAACAGTTTGATCGTGTATTTTCTATCAATGCGAAGGGGTCTTATTTCACGATGCAGCAGGCAGCCAAGCATGTGGCGGACAAGGGGCGGATCATCTATATCGCGAGCAGCACGACTTCGTTTCCGGTGCCGGGGATGGCGGTATATGGCGGTAGCAAGACCACGCCCCGTTATATGGTGGACGTGTTGTCCAAAGAGATCGGTCATCGGGGGGTAACGGTAAATTCGATCATTCCATTTGCCGTAGATCATGCTGGGATCTTTGTAGACCCTGCTGCTTATCCCCGGTTACGTAAGCAATTGCTGGATAGCTCGCCGATGGGCAGGCTGGCTGAAGTGGAGGATGTTGCGAATGTGGCTGAGTTTTTTGCGAGTGACCTGTCTTCTTTTGTATCGGGTCAGCATTTGCTGGTCAATGGGGGGGCGACAAATTAATTCCCATGTCAGTAAATACAGATACGTTAACTAATTCAACGGTGAAGAAGGCGGTCGATGCCTTGCAGAGGGGAAGATAAATAAGCTGGAAATCGGCCAGGCGGATTATTGATTATGATAACGAATATTCACATACCTGACCCGACGGTAAGGAAAGCCATTGAGGCCTTGCAGGATGGAGATGCAGGGGCATGGCTTTCCTTGTTTGCGACGGACGCAGTCTTATACGATCTCGGAAATGAGATGACCGCCGGGGAATTTATCGAAAAGTCGATTGGTCGCGAGTATTTTACGCAGATCGACAAAACGGAAGACAGCGGTTTATCTGTCTTTGGGAGCTTTCACACCGCACAATTCGGAGACTTCCAGGTCAGTTTTCGTTTCCGGCTGAATGCGACCGGTGGTCTGTGCCGGTTGGATGTTTTACAAGAAACTTATTGAGGCTGTCTTTCGTCGTAGTTGACCATCCATTGGATGCCGAATTTGTCGACGAGCATGCCGAAGGTGGCTCCCCAGAACGCTTTATCGTAGGGGACCAGGACGGTGCCGCCGGCTCCGAGGCCGTCGAAGAGTTTTTTTCCTTCTGCTTCGCTGTCAGGAGTTAGCGAGATGGAGACGTTATTCCCTACTTTTAGCGGTTGGCCCATGCCTTCGACGGCGTCTGTTGCCATCAGTACGCTGCCTTTTCCGACGGGTAGCGCGATGTGCATGATCTTGTTCTGGTCGGGGGCGGGCATGCCGTCGCAGCCGGGGGTGTCTTTGAAGCGCATGATGGTCAGAAATTCGCCACCGAAGACGGATTTGTAGAAGTTGAAGGCTTCTTCGGTATTGCCGGGAAAGTTCAGATAGGTGTTAAATGCTGCTGCCATGGGTATGAGTTTTTATAGGGATAAAGCTAGGGCTTTCTTTTTTGGGGGAAGGGTGGGGATTGAGACTTTTAAAGGGGGAATTACGACAATTTTGGGGGATCAGCTGCGGAGCTGGTGGACTTTATCCTTTAGTGCATTGAAGAAGCGGACTCGTTCCTTCTCGCCGGATTCGCTGATGAGTGTGGAGCGGGAGAGGAGAGTGTTGAATGTTTCGAAGGCTTTGTCGGCAAATCGATGATCGCGGGTTGTGAGGTAGCCAAAGACGTTGTAGGTGATCATGGATAGTCGTTGTTCGTCGAGGGATAGCAGGATGGTATTGTTTCCGAGGATGAGCTCGTTGACATAGAAACGAAGGGTGTTTCTGTCTGTGGCGCCGGCCGTGCCGGGCATGAACTTACGGCCACGGGCGGCTTGCGCCTGCAGGTGCTCGAGGGTTTGGATAAAAGAGTCGATGACGGCATGAAGGTCTTCTTTTGAGCGAAACATATTGGTATCCCGGTACCAGGCGATCTGGTTGATGGTGCTTTGGAGGCCTTCTATGTTCCAGAGCTCGACCGTATTCATCTGGCAGTGTTCTTTCAGGATTTGCTGGCCAAGGGCATAGCAGTCGGAAAAGGGAAATTCTTTTAACGAAAAGGGTCTGTCGGCCAGGGCCGGGTCGTTGTTGATCGTCCTGGTCCAAAAGAAGGTTTTGAAGGCCGCCATGGCGGGAAAGAGGAAGAAGTACCAGAAAGGTGCGTCCTTGCAGAGGTACTTGATCTCTTTTTGCTGGAAGGAGTTGAAGTAGTTGAACTGGACCAGCATGTCGCGCATATATCGGTCGAAGGGGACGGTATTGCCGGAGATGCCGGGGGCTTCGAAGAGAACGGAATCGTTTTTCAGGTGCAGGAGCTGGTCGAGGGAAAGATTGAAGTGGTCACAGATCAGCTTGAGCTCGTTGAGTGTGACAGGCTTTTCGCCTCTGATCCGGCGATATACGCTGTCGGCGCTGAGGTCGAGCAACTGACAGAGCTGGTCGACGAGGGAGAGGTGGGGTTGGAGGTTGTCTTTGAGTATCTGGAAAAGCTCCTGTTGTAGTGACTTGGGTTCCATTCGAAAAGAAAATTACTGAAAATCCGTAAAAAATGGAATTTGTTTACGGGTTTCTGCGGGTTGGGAGAAGGGGCTGGGGAGCCTACGGCTACCGTTGATCAATTGGAGTTTTTAGTGGGTGACGGTCATGGCTTTGACATAGCCTGATGAGCCGAGGCGAACCAACTGACCATTTTTCCAATAGATGGGAACGTTTACATTTTGGACGCTCATATACCCAGTTATATAAAGGTCATTCCCGGCTAGTGCGATTCCTTCGGCGAAAGAGTCTTCGTTACCTGCATTGAGGGATGTCAATTTACCATTCTTCCAGTATGCGGCGTGGTTGGAGTTATTTGCACCGGGAATATATCCGGCGGTGTATACGTCCGAGCCTGAGACGGTGATGGCCATTGGGTAGGCGAGATTTAGGGGAACGGGAGTATAATCGAGCTTGACTGGCTGCTTATTTTTCCAGTAATAAGCTCCATCCACCGAGTCTCCTGCAAAATAGAGGGAGGAGCCTGCAACGGTTACGGCGTAGCCCCATCCGCCGGGACCGACTCCGTCAGACATAACGTTTCCATTTTTTATATGGTAGGACCTGTTGCCGGTGATGTAGACGTCCTGGCCAGATATGGCGATGTCGTAAAGGAGGGCGGAGCCATCGGTTTGGAGGGTGGTTTCGACGCCATTCTTCCAATAGACGGAGGTATCGATGGCGGGGCCGAAAATTTGCCCAATGACGTAAACATCGGAACCCGAGATGGCGATGCCGGTGGCGCTGGCGAGGCGTGAGCCGGAGAGATTGATTTGGGTGTTATTCTTAAAATAGGCGGCTACAGATGATGCGCCGACAAAGATATTGGCGGAGACATAGACGTCTGAACCGGAGACGGCGATGCCGGTGGCGTTGCCATTTACGCCCAGGTCGACGAGCTGTCCATTCTTCCAATAAGCGACGTGGCTGTCGGACAGCCCTGCCATATAGACGTTTAAGCCGGCTGGGAAGGTATCGGAGCTTGAGGGGGAATTCTTTTTACATGCGGTAGAAAGGAGGGTGAAGATGATGAGCCATGCCGGAGATATATGGTTAAAGATTTTCATGTATCAGGTTTAGTCCAATACAAGGTAAGAAAGATTTAATCAAAATAAGGGTCCATCAGACCAGAGGGGGAATAGGTTCTTTTATTCCAAAATTGTCCCGGGTTGATGCTGGCGTTGATAGGATTGCTGTAGATAAAACTTTTTGCTTTGGGTCTTTTGGGGTCGATGTATTGTAGCTGCGCTCTTATCCTGGTTTGAATCTGTCCGGTATAGGTGGGGATGGTAAAACTCCAGTACGCGCTGGGTTCGAGGGCAAGGATGTGGTAGCTATTTCCGCACCAGCTGCTTGGAAGATATTCGATATCTTCCCAGGAGCCGTCTGCGTCCTGGGCTTGAAGCTTCAGATAGAGCCTGCTGTCCTGGGCGTTAAATCGTATGGTGTCGGTTGTGGTATTGCTGATAAAGAGCTTGCAGCCGTAGTACTTTTTTGCGAAAGTATCGATAAGGGTAGTGTCGATTTTTATGGACAAGGAATTGGGGGTAAAAGAAAAGGAGGAGCTTGTTTTTCGGGGGGTATTGCCGGAAACGGCCCAACCTCCGCTGGGGTCGTCTTTACGGTTACTGGGAGTGGAATAGGCGTAAAAGTAGCCCCGGTTCATAAAGTCGATATTGAGATATCGGAGATCCGGTTTGGCTGGTTTTTGTTCCTGCCAGATGATATTCCCTTTTAAGTCGAATAGGGTCAGTTTTTCATCGACGATTGTACGGATAAGATTGCCGATAAAACCATTTCGGTCAAAATCCTGGAGGATGGGTTTGATAATTACTGAGCCTTTTATGTCGCACATCCCGTAGAGCTGGTTGTTATCGCTATCGTTTTCGATGAAGAAGAAACGGTTGTCGATGATTCCAGCCCGGTCTATTTCTTCGTAGGGTGTTTTGAGGATGAGATTTCCCGAAGTGTCGATAATGTTCCAGCCTTCGCCTTCGGATGATTTGACAAATGCATGATTATTGTAAAAGCGCTCATTGAGGACATCGGTATAAGTTTGGTCGCCGACGGGTTTGAAATTTTTGTCAACCAGCCGGTAATCGCCTGTGTCTCTGATGAACGATCTGCCAGAGGAGAGGGCGTGCGTGTATTTATTGAGGGGATCGTCGATGGCGAGATTTTTCGGCAGCTCGAAGAGAAATTTTCCTTTAGTGTCGATTATTCCGTCGATGTCTTCTTTTTTTCTTCGCCTGGTCACCTGAGCAAAGCCGTCATGAAATGGTTTAATGTTTTCATATTTTCCAAAGGGGATGATAAAATTTCCGAGGGTGTCGACTACTCCATAGCGGGTTTTCCTATATTTTCTGCCGGGTTTGGTATACTCTTCGACGACCATAAGTCCTTCTTTAAAGCCTGTGATTTCGCGAAAGGCTGTATCGATCAAAAGTTTTTTCGTGGCCATGTCGATCACTCCCCATCTTCTTGAGGTAGTCATTGCGAATGCCTTGTAGTCGCCGACGAATACGAGGGAGTTATAGATGGGAGGTAGTGCCGGTTTACCGGTTCGGTCGATGATTAGCGGCTTTCCCTTTTTATAGGTCATGGCCAAGCCCTTGAGGAAGTGGGTTGCAAGGTCGAATTGGGGTGGGATGATAAAGGCGCCGGTCGAGTCGATATAACCATAGAGACCGTCGCGACGGACGGCGCAAAGCCCTTCCGAGAAATCGCCGCCGCTGCGGAAGAATGGTTGAATGACCATGCTTCCTATGGTGTTGATATAGCCTATTTTGTCATCCTGGATGATTCGAAATAGGGGCTGGGCCTGTCCGGTGGACAGTGACAGAAACAGGAGAAGGAAAAGGGGGTATTGGGGCTTTTTCATGGGGGCTTTTGGGATAAGATGCAGGATTTGGCGGATTACATATGACTTTAGCTGGCGTTACGGAATTCTTTTGGGGATACCCCGAGTTTGGATTTGAAAAGTTTGGTAAAGTAGGAGGGATATTCGAAGCCGAGGTCGTAGGCGATTTCGCTGATTGATTTTTCGGTGTTCCAGAGCAGGGACTTGGCCTTGTCGATGAGCTTTAGGTGGATGTGTTCCTGGGTCGACTTGCCGGTGTGCTTATTCAACAGGTCGGATAGATAATTGGGAGAGAGGTGGAGCCTGGCGGCAAAGTAGCCGACGTCGGGGAGGCCTTTTCCGATCGGGGTTTCGTTGTCGAAGTAGTCGGTCAGCAGTCGGTCGAAGTTCTGGACGAGATCGTTGTTGATGGTTGTGCGGGTCAGGAACTGGCGGTCGTAGAAGCGGGAGCAGTAAGTAAGCAGCAGCTCGATATTGCTGATGATAAGATTGTGAGTATGCTTGTCCATGTTTTGCGAAATCTCCTTCTCGATATTGGAAACGCACTCCCTGAGGATGTGCGTTTCCGTATCGGATATGTGAAGGGCTTCGTTCGTGTCGTAGCCAAAGAAAGAATAGTGGGAAAGGCTCTTTCCTCTGAAGAAATCGGGATGAATGTAGATGCACCAGCCGGTGATGTCGCAGATGCCGGGTTCGGGTGAGATGATTTGGTATGGCGCGGTGAACATCATGGTTCCTTCGGAGAAGTCGTAGGTAGATCGTCCGTATGTCATCTCTCCTTTGAATCTTTTGCAAGAGATGATGTACATGTTGAATTTGTAGGAAATTGCTTTGCCGGTTCTTCCGGAGCGATCGACGGCGGCGAGGTCGACGACTGTAATAAGGGGGTGTTTGGGCTTGCAGATATTATAGAAGTCGTGGAGCTCGGTTATCGTGTTAATCTCGATGGTTTCCATTGTTGTAAAGTTACTCGAAATTGGGGGCGACTCGTAGGCGTTACTCGAAAAACATTTGTTCGATTTCCTTTTTGAAGCCTTCGGCGCCGAGTTCCAGTCGTTTGCGGTAGATAGCTTTTGCATCGGGGCCGGCGAGGTAGTGGACCTGGTCTTTTCCGTCGGTTACCGCTTGATATACTTCCTCTGCGATGGATTCGGGGGTGGACAGGCCGGACATTTTGCCTTGTTCTCTGAACCAGGGGCGGAGTCTGCTTAGCCGTTCGATCGAAGGGAGGTAGGCCTCGTGTGTGACCACTTCGGCGGACCGGCCGGAGAAATCGGTATCGATGCCGCCGGGGGCAAGGGTTTTGACCTTGATGCCGAAGGGTTTGAGCTCGAACGACAGGCTTTCGTTCCAGCCTTCGAGGGCCCATTTGGTGGCGTGATAGGCTGAGAATAAAGGATAGGTCGTCAGTCCCCCGATGGAGGTAATGGTAATAAACAGTCCGTCTTTCCTTTCGCGGAAGTAGGGAATGAAGGCGCGGGTCACGCGCATGACGCCCAGGATATTGGTATTTATCTGCTTGACCAGCTGTTCGTCGCTGATGGCTTCGATCGGGCCTGCGAGGCCATAG
Source organism: Bacteroidota bacterium (assembly GCA_018267545.1). GTDB lineage: Bacteria > Bacteroidota > Bacteroidia > Chitinophagales > Chitinophagaceae > Puia. Next base: position 19,348 of record JAFDYG010000063.1, on the reverse strand, counting down.
CCGGCATTATTGAGAACGGCGTCGACTCCGCCGAGTTCGATGGCTTGCCGGACGGTTGCTTCGATTTGTAAAGGGTCGGTAACGTCCAGGGGAAGCAGGGTGATATTGGGGATTTGGCTTAGCTCTTTTCCATTTTCGAGGTTACGCATGGTTGCGATGACCTTCCAGTTGCGGCTGGCGAATAATTTGGCGGCTGTTTTGCCCAGGCCGGAGGAGGCGCCGGTGATGAAAATTGTCTTAGTCATATTTATTTTTCGACAAAGCTAGAACGGCGTGGATTGGGGAATTTATACTTTTCAGGGAAAGGCTTATAGTATTCCCGGAAAGGCTTTGGCGGTAACGGTGGCGACTTGTGTGAGGAGCAGCCCGCGATCGTCCGGGGTGGAGGCGCCGATACCGAAAAGCAATAGCTGTTCGACGTTTTTTACACCGCAGTATTCGAGGGTACCTTCGGACATGCTGCGGTGAACGGCTTCTATGGCGCCGGGATTTTCGTCGTAGGTCTGTTCGGCTGTTCCGAGAGTTTGGATGACCAGTGCTTTTTGGTGATGCAGGAGACCGGTGGCGCCTTCTGGTCCCATTTGAAAAGCAAAGCCATAGGTAAAGACGCGGTCGATATAGCCTTTTAGGATGGCGGGGCGGTCCCACCACCAGACGGGATAGATAAAGACGAGGGCGTCGGCCCATTTGATGTGTTCTTGTTCCCGGGCGATGTCGGGGGAAAGTTTGGTAAAATCTTCACGGCTTAGGGCTGCCTGGAAGTCGATGCCGTAGAGGTCGCGGGTGATGATTTCGTGGTGGCCTGCTTTGAGGGTTGTTTCGACGGTGTCGAGGATGGCGCGGTTGAAGCTGTCGATGTTGGGGTGTGCGAAGATGAGTAGTACGTTCATTGTTTGTTTTTGGGGCAAAACTAGAACGTCGCTAGTGGGAGCTGATGCACCTGGGTTAATAAATGGGATTTGTTTCGATAGTGTTTGCGAAGCGTTTTCGGATGCGGCTGAGGGATTGTGGTTTCACGCCTACATAGGAGGCGATATAATATTGGGGGATGCGTTGTTGGATGTCGGAGTGGGCTTCGAGGAAATTGAGGTAGCGTTTGCCGGGTTGGTCCGCATAGAGGCTTTTTACCTGCAGGATCGAGCTGGTGTAGAAAGATTCGATACAGAGTCGGCCGAACTTTTCCCCTTCTTTTATTTTGGCGTAGAATTGTTGGAGGTCGGGGTAGGAGATGACCAGGAGGGTAGTCGGCTCGAGGCATTGGATGGACTTCTCCGAAGGAGATTTGCCGAGGAAGCTGATGAAGTCGCAGACGAACTGGCCTTCCCGTGCAAAGTTATAAGTGATCTCTTCCCCCTTGTTGTCGAGGAAGTAGCGGACGAGGCCGGTGTCGATAAAGTAAAGGTGTTTGCAGGTGACGCCGGCTTGCAGGAGGAAGTCTCCTTTTTTCAGGCGTTTTATGCGGAAGAGGGTTTGGATAAGGGAGGCCTCCTCCGGAGAGAGGGAGATATATTTTTGGATAGCCTGGAGGAGAGAGGTGTGCGACATTAACACTAAAGTTGAGGATAATTTCGATATTTGCGACATGAAAAAGGCGTATTTGTTCTTGATTTCTACTGTGGGTTTGGTCTCCTGTCAGACCGGGTATGAAAAGACGGCGGCGGACAAGCAGATGGCGAAGATGCTGGCTTCGTTGAAAATGAGCGAGGTGGGTGAGGTGGCGCCTGAATTTTCGGCTCAGAGTCTGGGAGGTAAGACGGTGTCGTTTGCCGACTATTCGAAGGGGAAGGTGGTGCTGATCGATTTTTGGGCCAGCTGGTGTGTGTATTGCCGGGAGGAGAATCCGAACCTGGTAAAGACGTATGAGAAATACAAGGGGAAGGGGTTCGAGGTGCTGGGGGTTTCGCTGGACGACAGCAAGGCGAAGTGGGCCGGCGCGGTTCAGGCGGATGGTCTTTCCTGGGAGCAGGTGTCGGATCAGAAGGGCTGGAACAGTGATATTGCGGCCATGTATGGAGTGCAGGCGCTTCCGATGAATTTTTTGATTGGCCGGGATGGGAAGATACTGGCGAAGGACCTTCGCGGGGAGCAACTGCAGAAGGTACTGGATGAAGTGCTGAGGTAAATATTTTGCAATCGGTTGCATGCTGGCCAAAATATCCTAATTTCAGGGCAATTGCAGCCACATGAAAAAGATGCTATTTGCGGGCTTACTAAGTCTTCTCTCGCTGTGTACCCGCGCGCAGCAGCAACCTCCCAACAATAATGACGATTACAAGGATATGCTGCGGCAACTGCATATCGATTCTACGCGTCGGGACCCTTCGGGCAATCCTTCCGCGCCGGATGCGGCGAACACGGATGAATCAAAGGCGTCGCCGTATACTTCGTTGCCGGACCCGCTGGTGCTGAAGAACGGTAAGAAGGTTACGGACGCCAGAACGTGGTGGGACAGGCGGCGTCCCGAGATCGTGGAGGACTTTGACCGGGAGATTTATGGACGGGTGCCGAAGAATACGCCGAAAGTAAGATGGGAGGCGCTGAGCACAATCGATACCAGCTATGGGGCTATGAAGGCTACGTTGAAGCGGCTGGCCGGGCATGTCGATAACTCTTCTTATCCAGATATTAAAGTCGATATTCAGCTTTCGCTGGTCATACCTGCCGGGGTACAGCGGCGTGTTCCCGTTATCATGGAATTTGGATTTGTCTTTCCTCCTGGCTTCCGTTTTCCGGCTCGGCCGCCTGGGACGCCGGTCGAGAAAAGCTGGCAGGAGCAGGTATTGGAGCAGGGATGGGGATTTGCCATTCTGATACCGGCGAGCTATCAGCCCGATAATGGCGCGGGGCTGACGCAGGGGATTATCGGGCTGTGCAACAAGGGGCAGCGGCGTAAGCCGGACGACTGGGGGGCGTTGAGGGCCTGGGCCTGGGGCGCCAGCCGCGCCGTCGATTATTTCGAGACGGACAAGGATGTAGATGCGAAGCAGCTGGGTATCGAGGGTCTGTCGAGATATGGTAAGGCGACGGTTGTGACGATGGCTTACGAGCCCAGGTTTGCTATTGCGTTTGTCGGGTCGTCCGGGAATGGCGGTGTGAAGATCATGCGGCGCCGGCTTGGGGAGCAGGTCGAGAATCTGGCGTCTTCGGGCGGTTATCATTGGTTCGCCGGGAATTTCATCAAGTATGCGGGGCCGTTGACGGCTAATGATCTGCCGGTAGATGCGCATGAGCTGGTGGCATTGTGTGCGCCGCGTCCGGTGTTTATCAGCTCGGGTTCACCAAAGGTGGAGGGGCAGTGGGTGGATGCGAAGGGGATGTTCCTGGGAGGTGCGTATGCCGCTCCGGTTTATGCGCTGCTGGGGAAGAAGGGGTATGGGACGATGGAATTTCCTCCGATGGAGACGGCGTTGGTGGATGGGGATATTGCGTTCCGGCAGCACAGCGGGGGACATACGACGGGGCCGAACTGGCCGACGTTTATTCAGTGGGCGAAGCGGTATATTAAATAGACGCGTTTTTCGAACGAATAAGGTTTACGCCTATCAGATAGGGCATGATAAAAGGAATGGCCGGAACGGCGGTGATATAGCCGATAACGTCCAGCGGGGCTGGGATGTTTGCGGGGAGGAGGCCGCAGGTCAAGCCGAACAGGCTGAAGCCTATATAGATATTGCAAGGGCGGGGTTTGAAGATGCCGCTCGTTTTGATGGCCAGGGCGAAGAGCCCTGAAACTGCATAGAGCAGGCTGGTCTCTATCGAACCAATCCAGAAAAATAGTTCTCTTATCATGACGTACCAATCCGGTCGTTCGGTTTGGCCTTTTGCTACGAAGTTTTTGAAAGAGGCCGTCAGGAAGAATCCCCAGTATAACATGTTAAGGATGAATAGCGGCATGGCGATGAATAGGAGTGCGGTTGCTGCAGTTGAATATGGGCTGGGACGCAGCTGCTGTTTTAGTAAGAACCAGCCGATGGCGGCGCAGATGCCTCCGATTACGAGTATGCTATAACGGATTTGTTCTTCGGCGGCGAGGTTCACCCAATGTTCTGCGGTGGAAGGTGGTGGGCCGAAGCCGGCGAAGAGCGGGAAGAGGATCCAGGGGATTACGAGGAAGACGGCTGCCGGGGAGGGGTTGCCGATTTTGCGAAGGAGGATGACCATCAGGATGGTGTGGATGATCCAAATGGGGATGTGAATGAAGGAAGGGGAGCGGCCGATGCCGAAGCCGATGGCTGCTGCGAGGAAAGGGACGATGGTAAGGTAGTAGTAAGGGAGGGAAGGTCGTTTTGGTTGCATGGGATGAACAAGATAAGTTGTTTTTTTGAAAAAGTATTTAGATATTTGTCTAAATATCTAAATAGAGATGTCACTGAATCTTGTCTTCAAGGCGTTGAATGACCCTACTCGCAGGGAGATCCTGGAGTTGTTGCGAAAGAAGGAGATGACGGCGGGGGAGATTGCGGAGAAGTTCAGTATCAGCGCTCCGAGCATTTCGCATCACCTGGAGCTATTGAAGCGGGCGCAGCTGATCGAGGCTGAGAAGAAGGGGCAGTTTATCATCTATAGCCTGAATACGACGGTTCTCGATGATATGATTAGGTGGGCGATGGAGCTGGGTGGGACGTCGAAGAAGAAGTAAATTTCAATTGATCGAGATATGAAAACGAAAATTATCATTTCGCAGCTGATGGTATCCATGGCGCCGGTCATTTACCTGGCCCTGATCTGGAACAGTCTTCCCCAGCGGGTGCCGCTGCACTTCAATGCGGAGCTGGTTGCGGATAGCTATGGCAGCAAGTGGACCATGGCGGGGGTATTGTTTTTTCTGGCTGTCGTTACGGTAGGGTCTTCGATGCTGGTATTGAACGTAAACAGGATCGATCCGAAGCAAAAGGGGCATCCGTTGAACAAAGGCTCAATACGGCTATCCTGGGCTGTGGTTGTTTTGATGACGATAATCGGAGTATGGATTGTTTATTTTACGTCGAGGTATGGAGATAAGACCCAGGGTGGGTTTTCCATCAAGCATGTGGTGGCTTTGTTTGCTTTGTTGCTTGCTGTGCTCGGCAATTATATCAATACGATCAAGCCGAATTACTTTTTTGGGATTCGAACGCCGTGGACGCTGGCGGATGACGATAACTGGCGCAAGACGCATCATTTGGGGTCGCGGGTATTTTTCTATGGGGGGATTCTCATGTTTGCGTTGGCGATAGCGCTGCCGGTTTCGTTTGCGAATTATATATTGATCGGTGGGGGAGCTGTGCTGGCGGTGATTCCTATAGGTTATTCCTATTGGTTATTTGCCAAAAAGTAGTATAGATCTAACCGCATGCCAAGAATCTATATGCATGGTTTGCAGTTTATTAATATTGTAGGATGAGGTAACTATTGTTATATCAATAGTCATTGTTGTGAAAAAGCGTAAAGAGGTCTGTTTCCGGAAATCGGGTAGTGTTTTAAAGTAATATTGGTTGTAAATTTAGTGCGATCTGTGTACTAATATCATTGCTTTGAAATCTAAGATTTTGATCGTTGAAGACCAGTTTATCGAGGCGAAGAGCCTCAATCTTATTTTGACCAGTGCTGGCTATTCTACTTGTTCTATCGCCCGGTCGGTCGACGTCGCTTTGTCCATAATCGAGACGGAGAAGCCGGATCTTGTTCTAGTCGATATTTTTCTTCAGGGTGAGGGAACGGGTATCGACCTGGGAAAGATCCTCCATGAAAAGAATATAGCGTTTGTCTATCTGTCGGCCAATTCGAACAGACAGATCCTGGAAGCGGCAAAGACGACCAGGCCGTATGGCTTTATGGTGAAACCCTTTCGTTCCAGGGATGTGCTGATCATGCTCGATGTGGCGTTGTATCTGCATCAGAATCGATTGCAGGAGAAGAAGAAAGTTTTCGCGATACCGAATTTTTCGCCCGTACAGCTTCCTGCCGAGTTCGGTCACCTGATCGGGACGAGTCCCCGTTTTATCGAAGCGCTGGAGCAGGCCAGGATGGTTGGTTCGTCCGACACTTCCGTTTTGATCCTGGGGGAAAGCGGTACGGGTAAGGAGCTGATCGCTCATTCGATACATAAGATCTCCAGCAGGGGATATAAGCCTTTCATCGTTGTCAATTGCGGGGCCCTTCCGTCGAATCTTATCGAGTCGGAGCTCTTTGGTCATGAAAGGGGCGCCTTTACGGGAGCCACTACCAGGAGGCCGGGTAAATTCGAGCTGGCCGATGGGGGGACTATTTTCCTCGATGAGATCGGGGAGCTACCTCTGGAACTACAAGTAAAGTTTCTCCGCGTTTTGCAGGAACGGGAGATCGAGCCGATTGGCGGTAAATCTAAAAAAGTCAATGTCCGCATCCTGGCTGCAACCAATAAGGATCTGGAGGAGGAGGTTGCTGCGGGCCGTTTCCGGATCGATCTTTATTATCGTCTCAATGTGTTTCCGTTATTATTGCCTTCTTTGCGGGAACGAAAAACAGACATACCTTTGCTGGTCGAACACTTCCTGAAGAAATACGGTACCGAACATTCTTCTCCCACCCTGTCAAAAGAGGCGATGCGTACCCTGATGGAGTATCACTGGCCCGGCAATATCAGAGAGCTGGAAAATACCATTCAGCGAAATGTCGTCCTTGCCAAGGGCGCTGTTATCGAATCACTGGAAATACCGGCTCCAAAATCGCCTGGCACTGGTCATCATGATGAAGGAAGGTTCAAGACAATCATGGAGAATGAGCGTGATCATATCCTGGCCGTGCTTGAGAGCTGCAACTGGAAAATATCGGGGAAGGGAGGGGCTGCGGAGATCCTCGATATAAACGTGAATACCCTGAATTCGAGGATTAAGAAGCTGGGTATCGAAAAGGAGATCGCCGCCAGGAGGAGACACTAAACCAATATATAATGGTAAGCAGGTTTGCAATAGCGATAATGCTGGTATTGTTTGGACTTGCCGGATATAGCCAGGGGGTTTCGAAGGAAGAAGCCGACTCGCTGCTGAAGTCGTTGCCGGCGGGCAGGACCGATGGCGATGAGATAGACATTTTCCTAAAGGTTGCCGAATACTACATATATAAAGCGGGAGAGTATAAAGCCGATTTCGATAAGGCTAAAGAGTATATGCAAAAGGCCGCGTTTCTGAATAAAAGGGTAAAGTCAGAAGATGCGAATGCCTTTCAGCTTTTATTGGAGTCGCAGATAGACAAGGAAAACAGGCTGCCAAAGGTGGGAAAGGTAAAAGCGGAAACGGCCCTTAGCAGGCTGATCAAGGGAAAAAATAAATTTTATCTGGGGACTGCCTATTTCTGTTTGTCCGACTATTATAGTTATAGCGATGCCGGAGAGAGTATTGAAAAGAGGCGTCTCGTCGAGCTGGCCGTCCAAAGTTTCGAGCAGACAAACAATATAGAGCAGCTTGCGTATTCTCTTAAGTTTCTGGCCGACCTGTATGCTTTGAACGATGAACGGGAAAAGGCGCTCGAGAAGCTGGGTCGTGTTTTACCGCTATATGAGTCCATCCACTACACGGCGCTTCAGGGGGTATATATTCTATATTCGAACATCTATTTTACCGATGGGAATTACAAAACGGCGCTGAATTATGGCTTAATGGCGCTGAAGAATGCCCAGACCGGCGGCGATACCAGCATGTCCGTCTGTCAGATCAATAATTACGTCGGAATTATATTGAACCGGTTAAAGGAGAATGAGAGGGCGATCGATTATTACCAGGCGGCCATGAAGGTTGCGGAGAAGTACAATGACAACGATGCCGTGCTGGAAGTAATGGCTAATGCGGTACGGAGCTATGTGGAATTGAAGAAGCCTGAGGAGGCGTTGAGCTTTATGCGGTCGGTCCCGAAGAGGTTTTTGAAGCCGGGACTTGATGAAAGCTATATGTATGTTCCCATGTCTTATTTGGTCGTTTATGGGGAGCTGAAAAGATATGCTGAAGTTCAAACCTATTGCGATCAGATTTTGCAGGAGATCAAGGTGCACCGGCCATCGGACAAGCTGCTGCATGATTTTTATTCTTTATTGATCGGTTTTTATCTGCAGACCAGGCAATATGCTTCCGCGAGCCTATTTATCGGGCGAATCGATTCATTGAGCAAGAAGATAGGTGACCCTAACCGGGTGAAGGAAGGGTATTATCTAAAGTACCGGCTGGATACGGCCCGGGAGCTTTATAAGTCGGCGTCGGAGAATTTGTTGAAGTATCAGATCATGAACGATTCACTTTTTACCGAGACGGCCAGCCGGCAGATGAAGCAGCTGGAAGTGGAATATGAGACGGAAAAGAATCGGAACGAAATAAAATTGCGGGATCAGAGCATAACCATGCTGAATCAAAAGAATCAGCTGCAGCAAAGCAGTCTCGAAAGGACGAGCCTGGTGAAGAACTTTACGATCGGGGCGGCGGTCTTTTTATTTATCATCATGGGGTTGTTGTATCGTCAATACTGGATTAAGCAGCATACCAACAAGATCGTTATGGAAAAGAACGAGCAGCTGCAGCACCTGGTGTCGGAAAAGGACTGGCTGGTCAAGGAGATTCATCATCGGGTCAAGAATAACTTTCATGTGGTGGCCAGCCTGCTGGAAATACAGTCGAGCTACCTAAAGAATAAAGAGGCGCTCTCTGCCATCAAGGAAAGCCAAAACCGGATACATTCCATGTCGATCATTCATCAAAAGCTGTATCAATCGGAGACGCTTTCGACAATTCATATGCCGGAATATATCTACGAGCTGGTGGAATTTCTCAGAGAAAGCTATGCGATCCGGGATGACGTTGTATTTACGCTCGATATCGAGAATATGGAGCTGAATCATGGGGTGGCGATTTCGTTGGGACTGATCCTTAACGAGGCCATTACCAATGCGATAAAATATGCGTTCGTTCATACGGGAAAAGGAAAGATTTCCATTTCGCTCAATCATATCTCCGAAGGGTGGATTTTGCTGAATGTCGCCGATAATGGGCAGGGGCTACCGGCAGATTTCAAGAGCAAGTTCGGAGCTACTATGGGGATGGAGCTGCTGCAGGGGCTTACGGATGATATGGGTGGAAATTTTAGTATCGAGACCAATAATGGGACACATATAAAGATCATTTTCAGCGAAGACCCTAAGCGGGCGGGGAAGATGCCAGTTGCTGGTACGGGTATTGCGTGAGCTGGATAGAAACTCACACAATATGAAAAAAACGTTGGGTGTTGTCTTGCTTATCGTAGGTGTCGTCATGGTCATTTGGACCGGCTTTTCTTTTACCAAGCGGGAAAAGGTGGTGGATGCGGGTCCGCTGCATATTTCGGCCGATAAGGAACATACGGTCAACTGGCCTCCTTATGCGGGAGGGATTCTGGCCGTAGTGGGGATAGTCATGCTGGTCTTGCCGGATAAAAAGCGTTAGAGCTGCCGAATCTTTATGTTTTTGAAGGCGATAGACTTGTGCCAGTCCTGGAGGCCGATATGGCCGCTGGTTTGCCGGCCGAAGCTGGGGAAATTATTGAAGTAGGTCTTGCTGACAGAGTCGAGCCAGGCGGGGTCGGTGAGGTCTTGTTTGGTCGTCAGGATTCCGTTCAGGTAGAACTCGATGTGTCCGTCGCGTTGGACGATACGGGACTGGTTCCATTGGGGGGAGGGTTTGGTTTCGGCGGGGGACAGGGGTGCGGTGAGGGCGAAGAGCGTTCCTGAGCGCTTCGTCGGGAGGTGGAAGTCGGGGTGAGATGTGTCGAGCATCTGGTACTCGGGGCCGGAGGCCCAGGCAGCGGGGATGTCGGGTTTTTCGACGACGTTGATGAAGACGCCGCTGTTGCCACCTTTGTTTATTTTCCAGTCGAAACGCAGGTCGTAGTTTTTATATTCTCCATCGGACACGAGGTCTAGGTGGACGAGCCGGACGTCGGGGCCGCAGACGAGCTCTCCGTTGCTGACCGACCAGGTGGAGGGACCTTTTGCGTTATTGTAGATATGCCAGCCCTTGGTGGATTGTCCGTCGAAGAGGAGGGACCAGCCTTCGGATTTTTCCTGTTCGGAGAGCTGGTTGTCGGGTGTTTTTGTGGTACAGGCAAATAAGGTGCAGGCAGCCAGGCAGAGGGCGGCGAGCGTTTGGGTCAAATGGCGAGTCATCGTTTATGCTTTTATCAGTTGATAATATTATTCTCTATCGCTTTTTTGATCAAGGCGGCTGAATTGTTGACCTTGAATTTTTGCATCATGTTTTTCCGGTGTGTTTCTACGGTTTGGGGGCTTATAAAGAGTTTTTTCGCAATTGCTGGGGTCGTTGCGCCTTCGCTTACGAGCTTTAGGATTTCCGTTTCTCTTCTAGTCAGTCTGGGTACGTCGGCCCTGGGAACGGTGGGTGCGAAAAGTATGCTTTGTACTTCTGCATTCATGCTCATCTGGTTGTCGCGTACCTGGAAGATGGCGTTTACGAGGTCCTTTCGGGACGTATTTTTCAGGAGATAGCCATCGGCTCCTTTTTGCAGGATTTCAGTGATCACGCTTTTCTCGGTGTGATTGGACAGGGCGATGACCTTGATGTTTCGGTCGATGGCCTTGATCTTTTGACAGACCTCTATGCCCGACATTTCGGGCAGGCTGATATCCAAAAAGACAACGTCTGTAGGGTGGGAGCCGATAAAGTCGATGGCGGGCTCACCGCTGGTAAAGGTGCCGGCTACGTTCACGCCCTCTACGTTTTGCAAGACGCTGCAGAGTCCCTCGATAAAGATGGAATGATCTTCGACGATGACGACGGCGATATTTTTATCTTTGGTCAACATGAACTTCGATGTTTACGATGGTGCCGCTTCCGGGTGTTGTATCTATCTCCAGTTTTCCCTTTAGGAATTCGACCCTATGGCGGATGTTTTCCAGGCCAATTCCGTTGGAGGGGTTGGATGGGTTGGAGGAGTTGGATGGCTTGATGCCGATACCATCATCTTCCACTGTAATATAAAAAACATTTTCCGACTGGCTGCATTGGACGAATACTTCCGATGCCCGGGCGTGTTTGAGGACGTTGGCCAGCAGTTCCTGGACGATGCGATAGATGATCAGCTGTGTCTGCTTGGGGATGTCGCCGATGTTCATCATCTGCAGCTCGACTTTTGTCGAGCCGTTGCCCAGGGTCTCGCAAAGGTCCTTTAATGCCACTTCCAGGCCTGAGCGGACCAGCGATTCGGGCATCAGGTTATGCGCGATGTGCCGCAGGTCTTTCACCGAGCTGTCCAGCTGTCGGATTATCTTTTGCATGGCGGGGCTGTCGTGTCCTTCGCCGGATGCGATTTCCGACAGGTTGATTTTGATGCCGGCCAGCATGCCGCCGAGTCCGTCGTGCAGCTCACGTGCCAGGCGCTGCCGTTCTCTTTCCTCCCCATTCAGCAGGGCGCCTGCCACCTCTATCTGCTGTTGCTGTTGTAGTGAGCGGACGGCCTGTTCCGACTGTAGCTTTCGCTGGCGTGAGCGGTATAGGAAAAACAGGAGTCCGGCGGCCAGCAGCAGGAGGCCTCCCGATAGCAGGAGCCGTTGTATTTTCGACTGGTTGCTAAGCTCGAGCAGCTCGCGTTCCTTTTCGGACGATCTGTATTTCGCCTCCAGGTCGGCTATCTGGAGGGCGGTGCCGGTTTTGGACAAGCTATCGGACAGCTGGGCGTATTGGTCCAGCCATTTGTAGGCCGAGTCCATATGGCCCAGCGCCGCTTCTGTTTGCGCCAGCTCGTGCAGGATCAGCTGTTTGTTGTGCACCAGCGGCAGCCGTTGGTTGAATGCGGCTACTTCGCTTAGGATGGCCCTGGCTTCGACGTATTTTTTCTCCTTTCGATAGATTTCGTATTTCTCGAAGAGCAGCGAAGATTCGTCATAGCTTCTGTTATATTGACGCGCCAGCATTACCCCCTTGTCGAGGCTGTCGAGTGCCTGCTTCCAATTGCCTGTGCGGCTGTGATACATGGCTTCGACGAGGTATTTTGCGGGCTGGTACGTGGAATTCGGAAGAGTAGAGAGCAGCGTTCCTGCGCTGTCGAGGGGTTTGCGTGCGGGGGGGACATTTTCCTGCAGCAGGTATGCTTTGGCGATGTTTATGTAGCAATCCGCCATTACCTCTGTATCGGCGGTCGGTAGGTGGAGCAGGTTCAGGGCGGTCCGGTAGTAGTGCTGGGCCTTTGCGAACTCTTCGAAATTCATAAACACCATTCCCACCTCCTTGTAGTTCCAGGCAACCCGGCTGGTGTCACCTGCCTGCAATGCCAGGGGAATAGCCTTATTCAGCTGGATGTCGACGAAACTTTTGTTGTCGTCTTTTTTTTGCTCCAGGACGCCGTAATTATGCCATGCCCGGGAGCGGAAGAGGATGGCGTCCTTTGTCGTGTTATTTTTCAGCAGCTCGTCGGCTTTCATGTATTCCTGCTGCGCGCGGGCCAGGTCGAAGTCGAAATAGGCGCCTGCGAGGTAGAAGTGTGCGACGCCATCGTAGTAGTCGTCGTGGATGGCTTCCTTGAAGTAGTCGTTTATATACCCTACTGCTTTTGCGCTGTCCTTATCCGACCAATAGTCCGACATCCTGAAATACTTATTTATCCTGGCGGTATCGGGCTGGGATTGGACTCCCAGTCCTACCAATATGAGTGAGATGAAAAAAAGGAATGATTTCAACATTTCGGCGATTATACAAATGTACCCTTTTTGAGCGACTAACGCCAAAGCATAGTTCCGCTGCCGGCCTGTTTGTCTCCTTTGATGATGACCGGAATTACACTCTTGTCCGCGTTGTCGTCCACATTATATTGTTTACCGTCCGCCGGGATGATCTTGAGGTACCACCAATGCCCGAGCTGGTTCGTTATATTATAATTGGTTCCTACCAGCAGGTACTTGCTATCGGGAGAAAAGACTGGGTAGGCTTCTTCGGCGGTCGAGCTCGTCACCTGTACGAGGTTGGAACCGTCGGCATTCATCATCCAGATATGGTTACCTCCTTTGAGGGCGATCCTTGTCCCATCGGGGCTGGCGGCTACGTCGCCCCAGCTGGTGAAATTGAACTGTTTGACGAGGCTGCCCTGCGTGAAGGCGCTGTTGGAGCGGAAGAGGCCGTCGGTGGTGGAGAAGAGGATAGTGTTGTCGGGCATCCAGACGAGCGTACCGCCGAACTTCCTGCCGTTGAAAGAGACGAGATTCTTTAGTGTTTTTCCTTTGTTGTCGAGGATGACTATTCCGTCGCTGTAGGTCGGGGGGATGCCGATCATCGAAGCATCGGGGGAGAGGTTGGGGTAGGCGAAGTCGCCGTCGGTAGCGTAGTATTTGAACTGGGTGATGATCGTGGCGTCTTTTATGTTGCTGATGGTGACGAGGTTGGCGTCATAGTCGGTTCCGGGTGCGTCGGTGCAGGTGAGCATTTTTTGGCCGTCTTTGGTAATGTCGACGGAGCGGACGGGTATCATATTCTGTATAACGGTCGATCTTTGGCCGGTGGAGAGGTCGATTTTCAGGAGGCCTTCGGTCGCCCAGTCGACGTAGATGGTGCCGGAGCCAATGGAGGTGTTGCCGTTGCCGCCGTTGTTGCCGTTATTTCCGCCGCCGTTTGGGTTGCCGTCGTTTTTTTTGCTGCAGGCTGCGAGGCAAAAAAGGGCTAGCATCAGGGATAAGGTCCTGTTGTGGATGAGTCGCATGTCAGTATAAGTTTAGTGGCCCAAAGGTGCGATGGTGGGGGATTTTGGACAATACCGGGATTTTGGCATTTTGGTCTACCGGAAAACCGGGAGAAACCGCTCCATGCGGGCAATATTCAGGTTAGATGGAGAATTTTAGTTAAATTTAGCTATCTACCAATAAATTCCTGTTATGATCAACTTGAACGTGAATGGCAAGGCCTTCCAGGTCTCTGCCGAGCCGGACATGCCGTTGCTTTGGGTGTTGCGGGATTTACTACATCTTACGGGTACGAAGTTTGGCTGTGGCGTGGCGCAGTGCGGCGCGTGCACGGTTCATCTGAATGGAGAGGCGGTGCGTTCCTGCATTACGCCGGTGAGCCGGGCCGTTGGAAAGCGGGTGGTTACGATCGAGGGTTTGTCGACGGACCATCTGCATCCGCTTCAGCAGGCGTGGCTGGAGCTGGATGTGCCGCAGTGTGGATATTGCCAGTCGGGGCAGCTGATGAGTGCGGCGGTGCTGCTGAAGGAGAAGCCTGACCCGACGGATGCGGATATCGATGCGGCTATGTCTGGGAATATATGCCGGTGCGGGACTTATCCGCGAATCAAGAAGGCCATCAAGGAGGCTGCTAAGCTTCAAAAAGAAAACACTCACGCATGAAAACTACTACCGATAAAAGTCGCAGGGAATTTCTGAAAAGCATGGCCATCCTGGGTAGTGGCCTGGTTATTCCCTTTCATATCGTCAAGGGGATGGGACGAGGGGCTGCGGCCGCGGGAGTTGCGGCTGCGGCGGGTAATGGCCCTTCGTTTTTTGCGCCGAATGCGTTTCTGACAATTATGCCGGACAATACGATCCAGATTACGCTGGCGCACGTGGAGATGGGGCAGGGGGTATGGACGACGCTGCCCATGCTGATTGCGGAAGAGCTGGATTGCGACTGGAAGGATATCTCCGTGCAACATTGTCCGCCTGACCCGGCCTACAATCATACGGTCATGCCGTTGATCATTACCGGCGGCTCTACAACGACCTGGTCGGAGTTTGACCGGTACAGGAAGGCGGGAGCTACGGCAAGGGTCATGCTGACCGAGGCGGGAGCGCACAAGATGGGTGTGCCGGTGAGCTCCTGCCGGACCGAAAATGGGTATGTTATCTCCGGTGATAAGCGGGTGAGCTATGGCGAGGTGGCGATCGATGCGGCCTTGCTTACGCCGCCGAAGGATGTGCCGCTGCGGAAGGCCGGGGAATGGAAATATATCGGGAAGGGCGTCAAGCGGCTCGATACTCCCGAGAAGGTGAATGGTATGGCGAAGTTTGGGATGGACGTTCAGTATCCTGGTATGCTGACGGCTGTCGTGGCCCATTCGCCCGTGATGGGTGGCCGGCCTGTGTCCTTCGATGCGAGCAAGGCGCTTCGTATCGCCGGTGTCAGGAAAGTAGTGAAGATTCCTTCCGGGGTTGCCGTGATTGCGGAACATTTCTGGGCAGCCAAGAAGGGGCGTGATGTTTTGAAAGTTACCTGGACAGATGGGAAAGGCGCGAGCTTTGGTTCCGTCGATCAGGCAAAACGTTATCGGGAGATGGCGTCTACAGATGGAGATGAGGCTGCGAAGAAAGGGGACGTTGTGGCGGCGATGGGGCGGGCAACGAAGGTTGTGGAAGGGGAGTTTCTTTTTCCATACCTGGCGCATGCACCGATGGAGCCGATGAACTGTACGGTGAAGGTGACCGGAGGCTCCTGTGAAATCTGGACGGGAACGCAGATGCCGGCGGTAGACCAGGCGAATGCGGCGGAGATTCTGGGTATCAGCAAAGAAAATGTAAAGGTCAATACGATGTTCCTGGGCGGTGCTTTTGGCCGGAGGGCTACGCCGGAATCGGATTTCGTGTCGGAGGCGGTCGAGATCGCCAAGGCGTCGAAAGAATTTATCAAGCTGGTCTGGACCCGGGAAGACGATATGAAGGCGGGGTATTACAGACCGTTCTTTATCCATAAGGTGAAAGTGGGGCTGGGGGCGGACGGAATGCCGACCGCCTGGCATCATAATATTGCAGGGCAGGCGATCATGGACAGGGAGAAGAAGCTCTTTCCATTGAGTGGAAAAATCGATGGGTCGTCTGTGGAGGGTGTCAATGATTCGCCGTATCTGGACTCTGTGCCGGATCATTTTGTGGGCTTGCATAGTCCAAAGGAAGTAGTCCCGGTGTTGTGGTATCGTTCTGTCGGAAACACGCATACGGCTTATGCGATGGAGGTGATGATCGATGCCGTCGCGCATGCGGCTGGTAAGGACCCCATCGAATACAGAAGAGTATTGTTGAAGAATCATTCGCGGCATCTGGCGGCGCTGAACCTGGCGGCGGAGAAGGCGGGTTGGGGAAAGGGGCTGGCCGAAGGGCATTTCCAGGGAATTGCGGTGCATGAAGCCTTTGGTAGTTTCGTCGCACAGGTAGTGGAGGTTTCCATACGCAATGGTAAACCGGTGGTGCATAAGGTGACCTGCGCGATCGATTGTGGACTAGCTGTCAATCCGGATGGTGTAGTATCGCAGATGGAAGGCGGGATTGTCTGGGGACTGACGATGGCTTTGTATAGCGAGATTCTCCTGGATAAAGGACAAGTGATGCACAATAATTTTTATGACTACAAGGTGCTACGAATGTTCGAGACGCCGGTGATCGACGTACATATTGTGCCCAGCACGGAGAAGATGGGCGGTGCTGGAGAGCCCTGTGTGCCGCCGACGGCCCCTGCGCTGGCCAATGCGATTTTTGCCGCTACGGGAAAGAGAATCTTCGAACTGCCGATCATGAAACATTTTGAAGTATGAATAAGAATATACAGCGGTGTGGAATTTCTATCCAGACGATGGGAGTCATGATGGTGCTGCTGGGGGTGATCAGCCTGGGGCTTTTTTCTTTTGACCGGGCGCCGGGTGGAGGCGGGGCTGCCGGGAAGGATAGTGCGGCGTCTGTACGAGCTTTTGCGGAAGTGTATAAAGTATTGAAGAGTCCGCGGTGTATGAACTGTCACCCTTCGGGAGATCAGCCGTTGCAGGGGGAAGACAGTCATGTGCATACGATGAATGTGCAGCGGGGTGAAGATGGGAAGGGCTTGTATGCATTAAAGTGCTCGAACTGTCACCAGAGCAAGAATGTTCCGGGGCTGCATACGCCGCCGGGAAACCCAAAATGGCAGCTGCCGCCGGCGGATATGAAGATGGTATTTCAGGGGAAGGATGCGCATGAGCTGGCGAAGCAGATTATGGATTATAACCAGAACGGGCATAAGAATAAAGCGCAGCTGATCGAGCATGCGCGGGATACGCTGGTGAAAGCGGCATGGCGTCCGGGTGAGGGGAGGAAGCTGCCGCCGCTGAGCTATCCGGCTTTTTTGAAGGCGTGGGATGCGTGGATTGGGAATGGGGGCTATGCGCCGGGAGGCCATTAATCCACACCAAGCCGTTCCAGTATCTTTTCCAACGGGCAGAAGCGGGTAATGGCCGATTGCAGCAGATTGAAGCCTACGAATGCGGTCAGCCAAAGCCACTGCCGGCTTATATAGACGGAAAGCAGCAGGCTTGTCAGTACGAGGCTGCCTGCGACGGCTCTTACTATTCTTTCTTTCATTTTTGATTCTTTTTGGTTTGGGATGATTGATCGTTCCTGTTATTGATTGATGTTGTGGACGGCGTGCTTTTTTTTCAGCATCTTTTGATACAGCAGGGGTACGACCAGCAAGGTCAGGAAGGTAGATGTTATCGTTCCGCCAATGAGGGCGATGGCGAGGCCCTGGAAGATGGGGTCGAACAGGATGATCACTGCGCCCAGCACTACGGCGCCTGCGGTCAGCAGGATGGGAGTCGTTCGAACTGCGCCGGCTTCTATGATCGCCTGGTCGAGGGGAATTCCTTCTTTCAGCCGGATGTCGATGAAGTCGATCAGCAGGATCGAGTTGCGGACCATGACGCCTGCCAGGGCGATGAAGCCGATCATCGAGGTGGCGGTGAAGAATGCGCCCATGATCCAGTGGCCGAAGACGATTCCCACCAGGGAGAGCGGTATGGCGGCCAGCATAACGATCGGAACGACGAAGTTCTGGAACCAGCCGACGATCAGCATGTATATGATGATGATAACGACGAGGAAGGCAATACCGAGGTCGCGAAATACTTCATAGGTAATCTGCCATTCGCCGTCCCATTTCAGGGAGAAATTGTCTTCGTATTCGGGCTGCCGGGTAAATTCTTCACTCAAGGTATAACCTGCGGGGAGGTGGATGGAATGGAGGCTGTCGGAAATGGCCATCATGGCATAGGAGGGGCTTTCCAGGCGTCCGGCCATGTCGGCGAGGACGTATACGACCCGCTTCTGATTCTTCCGGTAAATAGTTTTTGGCGCGACGCTTCTGGCGATAGCGGCGACGTCTCCTATGCGGACGGATCGGCCTTGTGAGCTGGTTAGCGTCAGGTTGGCGATATCTGCGAGGGAGGCTTTGTCGGCGTCAGCCAGCTGCAGCTCGATGTCTACGGGTCGTACGGATGCGGGAACGTGGAGGGAGCCTGCGGGTGTCCCTGACAGTGCGCCGCGTATGGCGGCGATGACGCGGGCAGGGGCTACGCCGTAGCGC
Source organism: Bacteroidota bacterium (assembly GCA_018267545.1). Taxonomy (GTDB): domain Bacteria; phylum Bacteroidota; class Bacteroidia; order Chitinophagales; family Chitinophagaceae; genus Puia. Next base: position 1,052 of record JAFDYG010000063.1, on the reverse strand, counting down.
ATTGCTTTTTCTCTGTCGACGGAGAACTGATAATCGGGCTGGTCGTCTTCTACCATCCAATCGACGTCCACGACGTCGGCTGTCTTTTTAAACCGGTCCCTGATCTGGCGGGCGACGGCGATCTGCTGATTGTAGTCGGGGCCATAGACTTCGGCGACGAGGGTCGAGAGGACCGGCGGGCCGGGGGGGACCTCGACTATTTTTACATTGGCGTTGTAGCGGGCGGCGATGGTCTGAATGCCGGGCCGCAAATCCTTTGCGATCTGGTGGCTTTGTTTCTTTCTTTCATCTTTTCCTACCAGGTTGACCTGTATATCGGCTACGTTATCTCCTCTTCTCCCGTCGTAGTGTCTAACCAGGCCGTTGAAGCTGATGGGGCCGGAGGTACCGACGTATCCCTGGCAGTTGGTGACCAGGGGTTGGTTAGCGACATAAGTGGCGATATCGCGGGTGACGGCTGCGGTCTTTTCGAGGGTGGCGCCTTCGGGCATATCGATGACGACCTGGAACTCGTTCTTGTTGTCGAACGGCAGCATCTTGACGGCTACGGACCTGGTGTAAAACATGCTGAGCGAGCCCAGCAGCAGGAGGGCGGTTCCGATGATAAAGGCGTATCGTTTCCAGCGCCGGCCGAGGAGTGGGTTCATAAAGGAATAATAGATCTTGTATATGCGGGTTTGCCCTGGGGAGACGGCTTTCCTTTCCGTTTCGGAGTGTCGTTCTTCTTTCCCGCACAGGAAGAGGTATCCCAGGTAGGGGGTGAGCGTGAGCGCCACGATCAGCGAAAGGAGCATGGCGATGGACGCGCCGATGGGCATGGGGCTCATGTAGGGTCCCATGAGTCCGGATACGAAGGCCATGGGCAATACGGCGGCGATTACGGTGAAGGTGGCGAGGATGGTCGGATTACCGACCTCGTTGATGGCATAGATAGCTGCCTGCAGGGGCGGCAGTCGTTTCAGCCTGAAATGCCGGTGCATGTTTTCGGCGATGATGATCGAGTCGTCGACGACGATGCCGGTGATGAAGACAAGTGCGAACAGGGTGATCCG
>JAFDYG010000062.1 GCA_018267545.1 Bacteroidota bacterium | reverse complement strand
CGTGCCCTCCGCGCCGGCGAAAAAGCCCCCTTCACCAAAACAGACATCAATAAAAAGCAAATCGAGCAGTCCAACCTCGGTCAGGACATCCCCTTCATCCTCAACCAAACCCCCTCCGTCATCGTCAACTCCGACGCAGGTAACGGAGTAGGCTACACGGGCATCCATATCCGCGGCACCGACGCCACCCGCATCAACATGACCCTCAACGGCATCCCCTACAACGACGCCGAATCCCAGGGTATCTTCTTCGTCGACCTCCCCGACCTGGCCTCCTCGGTGAACAGCATCCAAATCCAACGCGGCGTCGGCACCTCCTCCAATGGCGCCGGAGCCTTCGGAGCAACCATCAACTTCTCCACCAACGAATTCAACGAAAAACCATACGCCGAATCCAATAACAGCTTCGGCTCCTTCACTACCTGGAAGAACACCATCAAGGCCGGCTCCGGCCTCATCGATGGCCACTTCACCATCGACGCCCGCCTTTCCCGCATCAGCAGCGACGGCTATATCGACAGAGCCACGAGTAACCTGAAATCCTTTTATCTTTCTACCGCATGGCTCAGCGAACACTCCTCGCTAAGATTCAACATCCTCCAGGGTACCGAAAAAACCTACCAGGCCTGGAACGGTATCCCGGGGGCAAAGTTATTCGGCGACCAATCCGACCTCGACCAGCACTACGCCAACAACGTCGGCTATCTATATATTACCCCCGCAGACTCCCTCAATCTTTACAACTCGAATAAAAGAACCTATAATTATTTCACCTACCCCAACCAAACCGACAACTACCAGCAAAACCACTACCAGCTCTTCTTCAACCACCAGCTCAACAACGAGCTGTCCTTCAATACCGCAGCCTTCCTTACCCGGGGCAAGGGCTACTACGAAGAATACAAGGCGCAGGAACCCTACTCCAACTATGGACTCGTCGGCCCTTCACTCCCCGCCAAAGTCACCGACCTGGTCCGCCGGCAATGGCTGGATAACTACTTCTACGGCGGCATCTTCTCGCTCCAGTACAAAAAGGATGAAACCCAGCTCACCCTGGGCGGCGGCTGGGACAAGTATGACGGCAAGCACTATGGGAATATCATCTGGGCACAAAACGGCGGCATCCCCGCGGACTATCAGTACTACGACCTACCCGCCAACAAAACCGACTTCAACATCTACGGCAAATGGCAGCAGCAGTGGACCAACCACCTCAGCACCTTCGCCGATCTCCAATACCGCCACATCGGCTATAACCTCCAGGGCTTCCAAAAGAACCCCACCCTGCTCATCGATAAAAACTACGGCTTCTTCAATCCCAAAGCAGGCATCACCTACACCGGACACCAATGGCAGGCTTATCTTTCCTATTCCAGGGCCAGCCACGAACCGAACCGCGACGACTTCGAAGCCGGCCTCGACCAGCAGCCCAAACCCGAAACCCTCAACGACTTCGAGCTGGGCTTCGAAAAGAAAACCCTGCGCTACTCCTGGGGAGCCACGGCTTATTATATGCTCTACAACGACCAGCTCGCCCTCACCGGGAAGATCAATAACGTAGGCTCCTACACCCGGACCAATATCCCCAGCAGCTATCGCCTCGGAATCGAGCTCCAGGGCAGCGCCAAGATCGGTACCTGGATGGCCATCTCCGCCAACCTCGCCCTCAGCCGGAACAAAATCAAGAACTACACCGAATACATCGACGACTACGACAACGGCGGACAAAAAACATATTTCCATCCCCACCCCGATATCGCCTTCTCTCCCGCCATCGTCGGAGGAGCCAATTTGCAATTCTTCCCCTTCCCTCAATTTGAAATCAACCTGCCCGCCAAATACGTCAGCAAGGAATACCTCGACAACACCCAAAGCGAAGGTCGCAAGCTCGACGACTACTACGTCCAGGACCTGCGCCTGGTCTATACGCTCAAATTTCCCGTCATCAGGGAAACCAACCTCATCTTCCAGCTGAACAACGTCTTCAACCGAAAATATGTTCCCAACGGCTATACCTATAGCTCCTACTATGGCGGTAGCATTATAACCGAAAACTTCTACTTTCCGATGGCCGGCACAAACTTTATGGCCGCCATCAACATCAAACTATAACCCGCCTACAGCCTGGCCCCCGTCGAAGCGAGCGCCATATACCAAAAAATAGTAACTTGGAGTGTAACCAAACACTCCAAGTTATTTCCATGTCAAAGTATATACTGCTTTCTATTTGCCTCCTGGGCCTATATAACAACACCTACTCCCAATCCAAACGCCCCATCACCCCCTCGGACCTCTACCGTCTTCCGGCCATCAGCGATCCCCAGCCCTCCCCCGACGGACAATGGGTCTCCTACACCCTCTCCACCATCGACTCTCTAAAAGATACCCGCAACTCCGATCTTTGGATGATCAGCTGGGATGGATCACAGGACATCCAGCTCACCAATAGTCCCGACGGCGAATCCCGCGCCCGCTGGAGCCCGGACGGCAAATACATTTCTTTCCTTTCCAGCCGCCCCACGGCCGAACCGCCGTCCAAAGGCAATCAAATCTGGCTCCTCGATCGCCGCGGCGGGGAAGGCCGTCGCCTGACGAGCCTCAAAACCGGCGTCAGCGACTACGCCTGGAGCCCCGACGCCAAGAAGCTGCTCCTCACCCTCACCGACCCCGACCCCGAAGACAGCAGCAAGATAAAAACGACCAAACCATACGTCATCGACCGCTATCACTACAAACAAGACGTCGAAGGCTATCGCTATAAAAAGACACACACCCATCTCTACCTCTTCGACATCACCACAAAGAAGCTCGACACCCTTACCCGAGGCGACTACGACGAAGGTTCCGCCACCTGGAGCCCCGACGGTAAATCCATCGCCTTCGTCAGCAATCGAACCGCCGACCCCGACCAAAATGCCAATACCGATATCTACATCATCGAGGCCCGCCCCGGCGCAACCCTGCGCCAGCTCACCGACTGGAAAGGCACCGACAACAGCCCCCGCTGGAGCCCCGATGGCATGACGATCGCCTATACCCGCTCCGTCTCCGACGAAGTCTATCATATGTACGACGAGTCCGTCCTCTGCGTCATCCCCGCAGCAGGCGGTACACCGCGGATGCTCACCCGCACCCTCGACCGCCCCGTGTCCAACCCAAGATGGACCAAAGACGGCAAGTCAATCGCCGCCCTGGTCACCGACGACCGCGCTCAATACATCGCCACCTTCTCGCCAAACGACGGCAAGCTCCTGACAAAACTGGCCTCCGGCGCCTGCGTCTTCAACGCCCTCGAAAGCACCGGCAACGACGCCTGGATAACCATCCAAAGCAACCCCAAACACCCTTCCGAGATCTATAAGATCGATCACGCCGCACCTTCTCAGCTCACCAAACAAACCGAAGCCTTCCTGGCACCCCTCGAGCTCAGCACGGTCACTCCCTTTCAGTCGAAAAGCTCCGACGGCACCGATGTATCCGGTCTATACTTTACTCCCCCCTCAATATCTAACAGCAATAAATATCCGCTAATCCTCTTCATACACGGCGGCCCCGTAGGACAGGACGCCTACGACTTCGACCTCACCCGGCAGATCCTCTCCGCCGCCGGCTATGTCGTAGCCGCCGTCAACTACCGCGGCAGCAACGGCCGCGGCCTCGAATTCTCAAAAACTATCTCGGGAGACTGGGGAAACAAAGAAGTCATCGACCTCCATGGAGCCGTAGATTGGCTCGTCAAACAGCCCTTCATCGACAGCACCCGCCTGGGCGTAGCCGGGTGGAGCTACGGCGGCATCCTAACCGACTATCTCATTGCCTCCGACACCCGCTTCAAAGCCGCCAGCAGCGGCGCCGGCACCGGCTTCACTCTCTCGCTCTATGGCGTCGATCAGTATATCAATCAGTACAACAACGAAATCGGTACACCCTGGACCAGCATCGACCGATATCTAAAAATATCCTACCCCTTACTAAAAGCAGACCGAATAAAAACCCCCACCCTGTTTATGAGTGGGGAGAAAGATTTTAACGTGCCGACGGCCGGCAGCGAACAAATGTACCAGGCCCTCCGCACCCTCGGCGTTCCAACCGAGCTCATCATCTATCCCGGCCAATTCCACGGCATCACCGCCCCCTCTTACCAGAAGGACCGTTTTGACCGCTGGCTGGCCTGGTTCAAAAAATATTTAAAATAAACTATTGCCCAATCTTATCCATCCAAGCCATCATCCCCCCTGAAAGGTTCTTCACATTCGTGAACCCCGCCGTCTCCAGCATCATCGAGGCCTGACCGCTCCGATTCCCGCTACGACAGTAAACGATCACTTCCTCATTCTTCCAGGGCTCGATCTCATCCGTATCCATCGCCATGACACGCCCCAGGGGCAACAGCGTCCCGCCGATATTGAAATCCGCGTGCTCATGCGGTTCCCGAACGTCCAATAGGTGCAGGGATTCACCACTGTCCAATCTTTTCTTGACTTCCTCTACGGAGATAGTTTGCATATAAAACGATTTAGAAAAATTTACGAAAATAAATAACACGCCGCCGGAATGCATAGCCCCCTACACAGGAGCCCAGCCACCAGACTAATAAGCATTAGGAGAAGGTGCGCCGGTCGAATCCCGAACCGGCCTCGAAGCCTTTAACCAGATATCGATGGCCATACCCGGCCTGATACGATTAGGCATATTGTCATCCCCAACCTGGGCAGGGATCTGTTTATAAATGTATCCTTCGGCCGAATCCTTCACATCTCTATCCGGCGTAACAGCTCCCACAGTAATACCCATCGAGTCCAACCGGGCTTTGGCCTGAAGATAGGTTAGCCCAAACAAGTCAGGCACGATAAACCCTTGTCCGCCGCCAACACCGCTTCCCAACACCAGCGTAATAGAGCTGCCCTGCTGTATCTGAGTACCCGGCTTGATAATATCGCCCTTAAACTGCTGCTCCAGAACCGAATTCCGGGCAAAATCGGGTTTGAAGATCGTGTCCCCCAGGTTCAGCCCATACTGCCGCAAAACCATGTACGCATTGCGGAAGCTCATGCTCACCAAATTCGGCATCTGGATAAAAGGAGCCTGTGATCTATTGATTGTCAAATAAATAGTACGATTGATCTTCACCTGGCTCTCCGCCTCGGGAAACTGCTTCACCACCTGCAGCGGCTTCATCGTATCCGAATAAATCGAATCCTGTATCTGTACATCGAAACCCTGCCCCTCCAGCGCCTTCTTGGCATCCGCATACGACATCCCCATAACCGTCGGAATCCGCATCGTCTTACCATGCTGGGTAAGCAAGGCCAGCGAGCCCAGGAATAAAAGGAGCAGCAGCAACAAGAGTACAAGACCTGCTAGTATGTTGACCCAGAGTGGCTTAGTGGTGAGAAATTTAAACACTACAACAGTTTTAAGATGTAACCTCCAGGCCAAATCCGCCCGGCAGGCGATGTAAAATAAAGATTTTTTTCTATCCACCTACCCCTTCCTCTTCCATCCCGGCCCCTCTTCCCATATCCAGCCTGGCTTTCCCCCGATCCCCCTTTCCAGCGCCTCATCGATCAGCGCCGAATAAAACCGCTTCAGCGTCCACCCATACACCCGCAGCTGCTGCGGCACAATACTCGCCTCACTCTGCCCCGGAACCGTGTTTATCTCCAGCATAAACGGTTCTCCCTTCGCTTCATTGTATATAAAGTCGATTCGTATAATCCCCCTACAGTTAAACACCCGGTATATCTTCTTCGCCGCCGCCCTTACCTTCTCCGCGATCGCCTCATCCACCTGCGCCGGCGTAGTCTCCTCGTTCAACCCCGCCGTATACTTCGCCTCGAAATCGAAAAACTCCTTTTTGCTCCTTACCTCGGTAAAAGGAAGCGTGATGATCTCCCCCTTCGACCGAAATACCCCGATCGTAAACTCCCGGCCCGCGATAAACTCCTCGATCAAGATCTGGTTGTCCTCCTTAAAGGCCTTCTCGATCGCGGCCCCTAATTCCTCCGAAGGCGAATTTACCTTCGACATCCCAATGCTCGACCCCCCATTATTGGGCTTTACAAATACCGGGAACTGCAAATTCTTCACCACCTCATCCGGACTCTCGATCCTGTCCTTAATTAACAGAACCGACTTCGCCACATTTATGCCATTAAAAGCGGCTACGGCCACCGTGAATCTCTTAT
>JAFDYG010000061.1 GCA_018267545.1 Bacteroidota bacterium | reverse complement strand
TAACCACGCCTTCTGCGACAGCAGCATGGTCCGATTCACCGATTTCACGCTCTCCAACGACGGCATCGTCAGCGAGACCTATACCTTCGCCGATGGCTCCCCATCAGTAAGCTCCCCGACAGGCCCCTTCAACGTTTCTCATTTCTACAATAAACCCGGTACATGGCTCGCCACCCTAAGCGTTGTGACCAATGCCGGATGCAACGAGACCTACACCGATACGGTACGCACCTGGCAAACACCCCACCCCGTCATCTCGGTTACCAGCGCATTCTGCGCCGGGCTCGTCACCTTCGCCGGAAACCTGACAACGGCAATCGTAGACCCGATTACCTGGGCTTGGGACTTCGGCAGCGGCAAGACTTCAAAAGACCAAAATCCCTCGGTAAACCTACCCGCAGGCAATTACACGGTCAAGCTGCAAACCTCCGTCCCCTTCGGCTGCAAAGCCGACACTACCAGCGTCATCACTATCCATCCTCTACCGGAAATAAAAGGCCCTCACCTGATCGAAACACCCGTCGGCATCCCCGTCACGCTTCCCTTCACGTATAGCGGCGGCGTCAACAACTGGGTATGGACGCCTACGGATCATCTCGACTGCAGCGACTGCGCCAACCCGGTAGCGACGCTGGTATTCAACCAAAGCTATCAGGTAACAGTAACCGATTCCAACAGCTGCAAGGCCAGCGATACGATCATGGTCAAAACTATCTGCAACGACAAGAATTACTTCATCCCCAACACCTTCTCTCCCAACGGAGACGGTGTAAACGACTATTTCTATCCGAGGGGAAGTAATCTGTATAATATCCAATCCCTGCGCGTCTTCAACCGCTGGGGACAGCTGGTCTTCGAAAGACGCAACTTCCCCGCCAACGCAGCGACAATGGGCTGGGATGGAACGTTCAACGGACATCCTGCCCCCATGGACGCCTATGTATATATCGCCGAAGTGATTTGTAACAACGCCCAGGTCGTCGCCCTGCACGGAGACGTCACCCTGGTACGGTAAAAAAATAAGCTTGAGAAACCTGATACGATATATGGCCCTGTTCTTCCTGCTTTGCGGCGAAACCGCAACAGCACAGGACATCCATTTCTCCCAGTTCTTCGAAACACCCCTGCTCC
>JAFDYG010000060.1 GCA_018267545.1 Bacteroidota bacterium | reverse complement strand
TCGTCGCCACAGTCGTACTGATGGTAGTAGGAGTATTCGCCATCAAAAAGATCATCGGTCCTGCCTCCAAACCCGTCGACCCTCCCGCCACGATCACCGATAAGAAGGACACTATCCATCAAGTGGTCAAAACCACTCCCGACACAGCCAAGACTTATCATCTTGGTAACAACGACCAGGAGAAAAAGGACGACGACCAGAAAAACATCTTCAAAGTCCAGCCGGAAAAGCAAAAAAGCACCGAGCCGGAGAAAGAGAAATACACCGAGCCGGAGAAACCCCGCAGCGAAGCCGTCACCATCCGCAACCCCAGCGTCCGCGTCCCACCGCACAGCAACTGCGCACCCGTCATCACCAGCATCGTCCGCGACAGGACCTCCATGAAAATATCCTTTCGCATATCCTCCTGCAGCGGTACAGTCTCTCTCTATCCCCCCGGAAACGAACACGCTTTCTACGTACGCAGCGAAGGCCGGACCTACGACCTGATGTCCATATCGAGGACAGGCGACGAGATCACCGTCCCCTCCGGCGGCCTGCTTTTTACGGCAACATTCCCTGCTCCTTCTTCCTCCGCCACAGAGATCGATATCATGGAAGGAAGGAACAGATTAGATATCGGAACCAGCTTTTTTAACTTCAAAGGCGTCAGCCTCCAATAAATATGTTTATGAAAAAGATTTTATTCATCCTCCTGCTCTCTGCCGGCGCCGCAACGGCCTCCGCACAAAACCAGGATCTCGCCCCAATCATCAGCCGGACGGAAACCGCCATGCAGGCGATCGAAAAGACCGACCGGGTCATCGAACGAACCGTCTTCGACTTTCTCAAGAAGGGCAATAACACTACCTATGGCTATACCTACAAATTTTATAGCCCCAATATCTATCACGTAACCCTTGTCGAAGACCCGGCCGAAGTTTCCACAGGCACCCTGAATATTTATTATATCAAAGACGGGAAATGGACACTGGTCAACACCTTCAGCTCCAGGGGCGAAGGATTCAACATCAAGTTCACGCCTAATAAAACCGACAGCTACAAGGTTGAATACACTTGTACGCTTAAAAACCAGGAACACCAGGCGGGTTTTGGCCTGGTCTTCGATCGCGAATGATTATAAAACCGACACAACTCAACTACAATGAAAAAGATATTACACCTATGTGCCATCTGCACATTTTCCATCAACACCTTTGCACAGGATCTCAATTCTGCCTCCTGGCTAAACAGCGTGCTCGAAATAGCCGTCCAGAATGCAGAGAAAGAGAAAGCCTACGTGGTGCACGCCGAAACCGGCATCTTCACGATCAATAAAAGCTCTTTTAGCGACTACACCAGCCGGACCCTCTTCCAGGGTACCACTTACACCGTGACCATCTTTACCGACCCTCGTATAGAAGATTTCAAGCTCCTGGTATGGAAGATGGTCGACAACAAATGGCAGCGCTACGATTCCATCAACACCAGCAACAGGTATAGCCTGAACATCAAAGGCATCGGTGACCGGGAACGGATCAAGGTGAATCCGCCCGCCGACGGTCAGTACGCCTTCGAGCTGATCTCCGCCAGCTCCGTCAACAAGACCGGCAGGTATGCCGTCATGGTCGAAGCGATCAGCAACAGCAACAACTCCACCACCAACAGCAGCACATCCAACAATAACAACACCACCGAAAAGACAGGAAAATTTTTCGTCAGCACCGACACCCTCTGGTCCGCCAACCTCAAGGTCGACAACAACAATAAATTCCAAACCGACGGCCAGTGGTCATATTCCCCTCTCCGTACGCTCTTTGAAATCAACCCCGCCGGCACCGTCATCGTCCATACTACCCCCGACATGACTTCCTCCTACTTTGTCCAAAGCAAAAGCAACGACGGTGTCGTCTTCACATACGAGGTCAAAAGCGACGCCGGGAATACCTATACTTTCAAGCTGGACACCAAAGGGTACGTGCTGAACATCTACGGCAAGTCGAGCAATGGACAGTGGTTTGTAAGAAGCTGGCACGTCAGGCAGATGTGGAAAGAATGATTTTTGTAACTTAGTTCCCATGGGAAATCATACGATCTCGATGGCAGAAAGGCTTTTCCTCCGGGAAAGCCTTTTAAAGAAATACTGTAAGCTGGTTGGATACGGCTATGAAGACTTCGAACGTGGCCTGACGGGCACCCTGGGCCACTATGAAAAGATCAGCGACGTCATCTCCGACTATATCGACGACGAAGCCCACTTTTCCGGATATATCGACAGGCTGAACGAAGGCCCGCTAAAAATGCGCCTCAAAAAGATCGCGCAGGGTAGGGAAGAGGATAAAAAGAGATTCCTTCGGGATCTCAAGACCTATGCCTCGGCTAACGTTCTTCGCAAGCTCCTGTTCTACGGCGCAGAAGATAGCAGCATGTCCTTCAAGGAGGATTTTATCACGGCTTGTTATTACTACTTGCAGACCGACCGGACCGAATTTCTACGCCAGGAACAAGCCGCAACCCCTCACAAAAAAAACAAACCAGGAGCCAGTGAGACAATATCCCCCCTTCACAACGAAAACGCTCCCGCCGGCGGTACCCTGCCTGCTTTTGGAAAAAAGCGCGGCTTCTCGCTTAAAGTCCTCAAAGACACCGACGAAGTAGACGAAAAACGTCGGCCGCTAAGCTTCCCCGGTGACTTCGCGTCACTCAACCGGGACAATCTTGAGCCGGATAACCTCACCATCACCAGCAAGGTCCAGGCGGAAATAAAACTGATCGACGGCCAGTGGTACATTGAGAACAAAAGCGGCCTAAAAACCACTTACATCCAGGTGCTTTCGCCCATCAAGCTGAATAAAGGAGACGTTATTATCATGGGAAATACGCGGTTCCTATTCGAAGATTAGAGGATTAAATCAATCGCCTCACCCCCATC
>JAFDYG010000005.1 GCA_018267545.1 Bacteroidota bacterium | reverse complement strand
TCTTTTACTGTAAGCTGGAATACATAGGCGCCCTGCACAAGCCCGGAAACACTCGTCGTCGCCGAGCCAGCCGAGCCGATCGTAGCCGTCGAAGGACCGCTCACCTGCGTCCAGGTATAGCCAACGATCGTACCATTCGTCTCCGAACCACTACCCGTCAGGGTTGCGCTGTTCGTCGGCAGCGTGATCGTCTGGTCCGTACCCGCACTCGCAGAAGGAGGACCCGGCACCACAGGAGCCGCATTCACGGTCACCTTGACCTGGTCGTTCGCCGTCACACCGGAATTGTCTTTTACCGTCAGCTGGAAGGTATAAGTACCCTGTACCAGCCCGGTTGCAGTCGTAGCAGCCTGTGTCGAAGTACCGAAGGAAGCAACGGACGGGCCGCTCACCTGTGTCCAGGTATAGCCGATGATCGTACCGTTCGTTTCCGAACCGCTACCCGTCAGGTTTACGCTATTCGTCGGCAGCGTGATCGTCTGGTCCGTACCCGCATTGGCGGAAGGAGGACCCGGCACCACAGCCGCAGGCAGAACCGTCACCTTCACCGTAGAGGTAACCGTAATACCCAGAATATCTTTAGCAGCTAATTGGAAAACATATACACCCTGCACCAGGCCGCTGACCTTGGTCGTCAGCAGGGACGTCGTGCTGAAAGTGGCAGCGGAAGGACCGCTCACCTGCGTCCAGTTCGTAGACAGGATGCTGCCACCCACCTCGGCAGCCGTACCCACCAGGGTCACGCTATTCGTAGGCAGGGTGATCGTCTGGTCCGAACCCGCGCTGGCCGTAGGCGGCTGAGGACCAGCCGTATTTACATTTACCGTAAACGTAGTGCTATCGGTCATCCAGCCATTATCGGTAACCTTCAGCTTAAATACATAGGTACCGGTTTGGAGGCCAAGGATATTGACCTTCTTGCCGGAAGGAATGCTGATGATCGGCGTGCTCGGCCCGCCAACCAGCGTCCATTCATAATAGGAGATATAAACATTATCGGTAGAAGCCGTACCATCGAGGGAGATCGTCGAGCCGGTAATGCTGGCCGTCCCGGTCTTACCACCATTGATCAACGCATTCGGCTTGGTATTGACCGGAATAGCATAGAGTCCGCAGGACGTTGCCGTCGGATTGCTCAGACAGAAAAGACAGGTAGTCTGGATGGTCTTCATACCCTTGGCGACATTTCCAAAAGGATCGATCGCCGTCAGATAAGGAACGTCCAATGCATTGGGGTAGGTAGAGATGATACCCCCGTTGACATAGTTCCCTTCCATAATGCCATTGGCCAATACCCCGGACTTATTCCTACCCCAGGAATAAAGCTGGTCATTGGCGTCGATAGCGAATTTATACATAACCGCTGCCGTACCCTCCGAAAGGTCTACAAAGTTGTTGAGCCCCGGAGCAATGTTGACAGGTTTGTGCTGTTGCAATTGAGCAGTGCTGGCGTCCTGATTCCAGTTGAACGGCTGGGGAACGCTACCGCCGTAAGGAGCCGGATTGGCAGTGTAACGCATGTAATCCAGCTCTTTGCCATTACCGATCTGGCCGCACTCGTTCCCGCCCCAGGCCCACAAGGTCCCGTCAGCCAGGATAACGTAGGTGCTGGTGCCATTGGTAGAAAGACGGTTGATCTTCGCAGGCAGATTCAGGGAAGTATCCAGCAGCATCGGCACCTTGGGAGGAGCCAGACCGACTACACCAGAACCAGGCTGAGTGCCTACCCCCATATACCCCGTGTACCAGCCCCATCCATATAAAGAGTGGTTGTCCAGCAGCGCATACGAGAAGAAGCCCGCCCCCGCGATATCGATCGCCTTGGAAGGAAGCGGCACCTGGTGCGGCGTCATATAATCCGGGTTCTTATTGGTACCCAGCAGATCGATGCTGTTATTACCAGCCCAGGACCAGACACCACCGTTTTCATCGAGCGCAATGACGACATTACCCGCCATTACCTTCACGATCTTCGTGCCCGCAGGAAAAGAAGTGATTTGCTTGGGTCTCGTATAGGTCTGACCATAAGTACCGTCACCGGCATACCCGCCCTGCGTATTACCCCATACCCACAACGTACCGTCTTCCTTCACGGCAAAGACGATAGCGCCATAACCCGCACCACCCGTAAAGATGGACGAGGTCATCCGGAGATATTTTACATTGGTGAAAGGATTGCCGTTGATGTCCGTCTTGACCTGGCTAAATCCATTGGACCGGCCCGTCGTCGTACCATCACCCATCGTACCATCTTCATTAGGACCAGTAAAATATACATTGCCGCTAATGTCGATAGCTGTAGCCGTGTGCAGACCCGCAGCGGCAAATTTGATTTTCGTACCAGCCGTAGGGAACTGACAGGGAACCGGCAGACCAGTCTGACCCAGGTTCGTACCGGCGCCAATCGCACCGGCGCCTACACCGTATAATGTTTGAGTGGAATTGTCTAAGATGAAGTTGGCATACTCGCCGTTGGCGACAGTATACTTTGGCGTCTGAGCAGAAACACGAAGAGTCAATGCGCACAGCAGCAGGAGAACGGGTACAGTTGCTTTCATAGCCTGGCTTTTTTTAGAATATTGGACAAATCGCTGAATACTCTCTCTCTGGATATTGTTCTGTCTGTTCGATACTACACAGTACGAAGTGCATTCAGCTTTTTGTTTGGATTATTAGCATTATAGATTTTAGCACGGTCATAGGGTCTTTCTAGGATAACATTTAAAGCCGCTATAGAAAAACAAATACCATACCAATTAAGAGGAAAACTCTATCAATTCTATGCAATAAATACATTCTTTATCGACAAAAAACTAACAGGTTGAGAATAAATGTATCTAAGACTGGTAATAAGTCCACATCGTATTTTCTGCTCATACGTTTTTCGAGTACTTTCCGCAAACGATCCGTAATTACCGCGAACCAGGGCTGGACGCGGGTTTGGAAGATTGACGCTCCACGGCAAATTGATTACAGGGATGCCCGTCAGGATAGAGAAGACAATAAGGAGACGTGACTCTTTGATTTTTATCAAGAGAAAACGGATCGATCGGAGTGACCTTCGTTACGTCCCAGGAATTAGGATAGATAGCCATGATATCCGGAGTGGCGCCCACGATTCCATTGCCCAAAACTGCGCCTTTATTTCGCCCCCAGGAGTATAATTGACCCGTTGAGGTTATCGCATAACTATAAAACACCCCCGCAGCTCCACCAAACACCTTTACAAAGTCATGAACACCCGGAGCAAGCCGCACCGGCTTCTCCACCAGCATCTGCCCCGGCCCCCAGTCCCACGCATACGGCGGAATATGCTTGGCATAATCCGGCTCCTGCCCATTGCCAACACTTCCCGAAGTATTATCCCCCCAGCCCCACAGCGTTCCATCCGTCAATATCACGTGCGTGCATGTGCTGTTACAGGTCACCGAGGCTATAGGTTTCGGCAGCTTCAAATCTTCCGTCAAATCCTTTGGAACCACCGGACATGGCGCCGACCTCTTCCATCCTCCATCCCCGATACACATATAGGCCGTGTAATAACCCCATCCATATAGCTTACCATTAACGCCTAACGCATATGAAAAAAATCCAGCTCCTGCAATGTCCTTCGCCTTCTGCGGCAATGGCACCAGGTGCGGATGCGTAAAGTCGCTCGTGTTCGATCCCATCAGCTCCTTCCGGTTATCCCCTCCCCAGCTCCAGACGGTACCATCCGAAGCCAGCGCCAGCACAATGGCCCCCGCGACAACTTTCACGATTTTCTTGTTCTGTGGTATATCGACTTGTACCGGTCTCGTATTCAGCTGCCCATACTGCCCATTCCCCCGAAACCCCTCGGTCGTCAGCCCCCAAATCCAGACCGTCCCATCACTCTTGATGGCCACATTCCCATTCCCCTTGCCGCTCGCCCAGACCGCCACCTGCACGACCTTGTCGAACTTCCGGCCCAGACTGTCCATCGGGATCTTGACCGGTATGTGCGTCCCCAAATCCCGGTTCGTACCCGTACCCGATTCCCCGGAACCATTCGACCCCCAGGTCCAGACCTCCCCATGATTGTCCACAGCCAGGCTATTGTGCAGCCCCGAGGCTACATCGGTAAAGGAAAGGCTATCCGGCACCGCCACCCGCACCGGCAGTCCCGGCGTACCGTCGTCGAACCGGCTCCCGCAGGCAAGCAGATTACTGCTGATTCCAAATAGCTTCCCCGTGGCCGTATTGATGATAAAGCATTGATATTCACCCAATCCGACAATATATTTGGGTTTGATAACTTCCTCCGGCGCGGGCCCGTGCACGGCCATGCAGCTCACAAACGACAACAGGAGTAGGAAGAGTCGGTTCATACCCGAAAATAGTAAATTCCACCACTCTCCCTTAGAAAAAATCCGGCTTTTTATTGTATGTTTGGACGGCGCCAGCCCAAACCAATCTTGTTAATCGCGTGTTGAAAAAATATTTCTCTTCTTACTGGATCCGGTCTGCATTTTACACGATTCTCCAGCGTTTCTCCATCACCCTCTTCGGCCTTGTCAATTTCATGGTTTTGATCCGTTCCCTCACCAAGGAACAGATGGGGATCTGGGCCCTCTTCCTCGTCGTCACTACCATTTTCGAAACGACCAAGAGCGGCCTGCTCAAAAACGCCCATGTCCGCTATGTCAGCGGCAGCCCGGATTCCAGGGACAAGTCAGCCATTGCCTCCTCCTCGCTGCTCATCAACGGCGCCATTACCGCCGTCTTTATCCTGTTCCTCCTTTTCTTCGCGGACTGGATGAGCGCCCAGCTCCACTCGGGTAAGGAGTTGGCCGATATGCTCCGCTGGTTCATCCCCGGCCTCATCGGCATGGTCTTCTTCTCGCACCTCGAAGCCATCCAGCAGTCCCACCTCGATTTCAAAGGCGTATTCGCCGGCTATTTCATCCGCCAGATCGCCTTCTTTACCTTCATCCTCGTCCACGCAATCCTAAAAATACCATTCTCCCTCCCCCGCCTCGCCCTCTACCAGTCCATCTGTATCGGCATCGGCACCCTGGTTATCTTATATTACAGCCGCCCCTATCTTCACTACCGCTTCGACCCTACCAAAGCCTGGACCCGAAGCATTTTCGGCTATGGCGGATATATCTTCAGCTCCGGCATCGTAGCCAATATGTTCTCGAATCTCGACCAGCTCATGACGGCCAAATTCCTCACGGCCGCAGACGTTTCCTACTATAGCGCCGCCTTCCGAGTCAACCAGCTGATCGACATCCCCTCCTACGCCGCCGCCGAGGTCATCTTCCCCAAAGTCTCGAAAGCCTCCGCAGAAGAAGGGGATAAGAAAGTACTCTACCTCTTCGAACGAATGGTGGCTATCCTTCTTTGCTTTACCATCCCCACCGGCCTGTTCATTATCATCTTCCCAAAATTTATCATCACGATCATCGCCGGTTCCCGCTATACCAGCGCCGCCCTGATCCTCCAGCTCTATATGCTCGCCGGCATCCTCCGCCCCTTCCAGAACCAGGCCGCTAACCTCCTGAATTCCATCGGCAAGTCGGCCCTCTGCTTCTACATCAACGCCGCCTCCCTCGCCGTCAATCTCGTCGTCAACTTCCTCTGCCTCAAATACATCGGCTTCTACGGCGCCGCCATCGGCACCGTCATCACCTGCTTCCTAGGCATGACCGCCTGGTATCTCATCATGCAACGGCAAATAAAGACCAACCTCGGCCGCATCATCGTCTATATGATCGAGTCCTACCAGCTTATCTATAAAACCATCCTGTCCTTCCTTAAACCCCAAAACGTCAACTCCTGATCTATGAAGGTCGCCCATCTCATCCTGACACATAAAAACCCCGCCCAGCTGGAACGGTTGATCCGCAACCTCGAGCACCCCGGCTTCGAATTCTATGTACACCTGGATAAAAAGACCGATGCAGCCCCCTTCCTCTACCTGGAGAAACGCAAGGACACATTTTTTATAAAGAACCGCACCCCCGTCTACTGGGCCGCCTTCGGCACCATCCAGGCCACCCTCAACGGCTTCGAAGAAATCCTGCCCATCGGCGGCTATGATTACATCAACGTCATCTCCGGCCAGGATTTTCCCCTAAAACCCGCCCACTATATCTACCGATACATCCAGGAACGCCAGGGCGAAGAGTTCATCACCTGCGAGTCCATCGAAGGCTCCTGGGCCGTAGCCGCCGACCGGGTCCGTAAATACCACCTGATCAACTGGCGCATCCCCGGCCGGTTCCGGCTGGAAAAGCTCGTAAACGCCATCCTGCCTACCCCCCGCAAGTTCCCCATGCCCGACCATAAGATCGTCGGACGGGCTAACTGGTTCACCCTCACCCCGGACGCCATTCGCTATTCCCTCGACTTCCTGAAACGACACCCCGAGCTGATTCGTTTTTACAAGCTCTGCTGGGGCGCCGACGAGTTCATCTTTTCTACCATTCTCTACAATTCCCACTTCCGGGAAAGGATCGTGGACAACCTGGTCTATGTCGACTGGACGGGCATGACGGCCGGCCACCCCCGCATCCTGCAAGCCCACGACCTGCCCGCCCTGCTCCAAACGGACAAGCTCTTCGGACGCAAGTTCGACATGGATACCGACCCGGCCATCTTTACCCTGCTGGAAAAACACAATACCCCCTAATTTTACCCGTTATTAATCAATCATTTCAGGCTATCGATAAAAATAGAATATGCTCTTCAACTCCCTCCAATTCCTGGTCTTTTTTCCGGTAGTGACCCTGATCTACTTCCTTCTCCCCCACAAATGGAGATGGCTGCACCTGCTGATCGCGAGCTGCATATTCTACATGTACTTCATTCCTATCTATATCCTGATCCTGATTTTTACCATCATCATCGACTACTATGCCGGCATCCTCATCGAGAACGCCACCGGCAAACGACGAAAATGGTACCTCGTAATGAGCCTCGTCGCCAATATCGGCGTCCTGGCCGTATTCAAGTATTACAACTTCTTCATCGATAACGTCAACGAGCTCCTAAGAGACTCCGGCTCTGCCGCCGCCCTCCCCTTCCTCAACATCATCCTGCCCATCGGCCTTTCCTTCCATACCTTCCAGGCCATGAGCTATACGATCGAGGTTTACCGCGGACACCACGCGGCCGAGAGACACTTCGGCATCTACGCCCTCTACGTCATGTTCTACCCCCAGCTGGTAGCCGGCCCCATCGAAAGACCCCAGAACGTTCTTTACCAATTCCACGAAAAGAAAGAGTTCGACTATGACAACGTCACCGACGGTCTCAAACAGATGATGTGGGGGATGTTCAAAAAGGTAGTCATCGCCGACCGCCTGGTCAAGTTCACCGACCCCGTTTTCAACCATCCCCACGAGTATACCCCAATGGCGATGCTGCTCGGGGCCATTTTCTTCAGCTTCCAGATCTTCTGCGACTTCTCCGGCTACTCCGACATCGCCCTCGGCTCCGCAAAAGTTATGGGCTTCAAGCTGATGAAGAATTTCGACAAACCCTATCATGCAAAAGACATTTCCGAGTTCTGGCGCCGCTGGCATATCTCCCTTTCGACCTGGTTCCGGGACTATCTCTATATCTCTCTCGGCGGTAACCGCGTCTCCATACCCCGCTGGTATTTCAATCTTTTCTTCGTGTTCCTGGTCAGCGGCTTCTGGCACGGCGCCAACTGGACATTTATCATCTGGGGAGCCCTACACGGCTTCTACCTGGTTTTCGCCATCGTTTCCCAAAAAGCACGCACCAGGCTAAATCAAGCCCTCGGCATAACCCGCGTCCCCTGGCTCTATACCCTCACACAGGTGCTGACCACGTACTGCCTGGTGACCTTTGCCTGGATCTTCTTCCGCGCCAACAATATCAAGGATGCTTTATATATAGCAGGACGCATTCCCGTCGCCATCGGCCAGTTGGGCCGTTTTGTCCTTAGCGGACATTATAGCAAGGACGGGCTGCAGGCAATCTTCGGTATCCTGCCTCTCTATCAGACCGACCTGGTCCTTTGCTTCCTGGTGATCATCGTGCTGGAGGCCATCCACTTCTTCCAGCGGAAGAACAACATCCTAAGCCTGGTAAAGGCAAGACCCTTGTACCAGCGATGGGCCCTCTACTACCTGATGATCATGATTATTATTTTCTTTGGCGTTTACGAGAACCGCCAGTTCATCTATTTCCAGTTCTAACACAAACGCCATGAAAGTAAAACTACTCCTGATAAAGCTCGCGATCTTCTCCATACCCTTCCTCATCCTGATAGGATTGTATATATACTGGGACCCCTTCAAGGTAGTCCGCCACTACGATCATTACTATACCAACGGCAAACCCAGCCTCATCAGCCTGAACAGGGACTACGTATCCACCGAAACATGGGTACAGCAATATCCCCGCTATCAATACGATTCCTATATCTTCGGCAACTCCCGCTCCAAGTTCTACGAGGTCAATACCTGGAGCCGCTACATCGGCGCAGATACCAGCCGTTGCTATCACTTCGACGGCTCGGCCGAGTCCCTCTTCGGCATCGCAGGAAAGATGAGATATATCGCTTCTCAAAATAGAAAGATCAAAAACGCGCTTTTCGTCATCGACAACAGCGTGCTCAATAAAGCCGACAATTCGGGCGGCCACATCTTTGTCAAAGACCCGCTCACCTCGGGCGAAAACCCGCTCGCCTTCCAGGTAGACGTCGGCAAGGACTTCTTCGAATTCAGCTTTCTCAGGGCCTTCATCGATTATAAGGTTAGCGGTCAGATCAAGGAGTATATGACAAAGAATTTCCTGCTCGACGACCGGCCCTTCTTTTACGATTCGGTCACCAACGAGCTAAAGCTGACCTCGATCGAAGCGCTTATCCACAAAGATACCGGCGCTTACTACGGCCCCCGGAAAAAGTATTTTACCCCACGGGACTCCGTCCAGCAGATCTACCCCGCCGTCGTCAAAACGGAACAATTGAAGCTGTTGAAGGAAATAAAAGAGATCCTGCAAAAAGACGGTACGTCCTACAAGATCGTGATCAGCCCGCTTTATGATCAAAAGAAGCTGAACCTCGCAGACCTGCAAATCCTGCACGAGCTTTTTGGGAAAGAAAATGTCTTTGATTTTTCAGGCATCAATACCTACACAAGCAGCCGGTACAATTATTATGAATCTTCACACTACCGGCCCTTTATCGCCGATTCGATCATGAGGATCGTTTATGCGCGCTAAGCACCTTCGGATAGACGTCCCGGAACCGCTCCGCCCACTTATCCCAGTTTAGCTCGTCCTCATAACGCTGACGGCTCGAGATGATAAGCCGGTGATAACGTTGCTTGTCGGTATAGAGAGAAGCGATGACGTCGGCGTATTTATCCCCCCTTGCTTCATAGTCCAGGCAATACCCATTGATATCGTTCTTGACGACATCCGGGACACCGCCCGTAGCCGTAGCAATGGCTGGCATGCCATAGGCATTCGATTCGCAGGCAACCAGCAGAGAACAGTCGGCACGCGTCGGTAAAATCAAAAAATGACTCGTCGACAACAACTCGACAAATAGGTCGTGGTCTTCCTTCTTATTCTTATTCAAAAAAGGAATCACCCTCAGGTGCGAATGCTGGAAAGAATCCGGCGGCACACAGCCGCACACAATGAGTCTGGCCTTGATGCCATGCTTCTCGTGCAGCTCCTTCATCGCCTCGAAAGCGATGGCCCCTCCCTTTCGCTCCCACTCTACCGCCAGGTACAGCAGCGTAAGCTCTTTATTCTTCTCCTTTTCAAAGATGATATCCTTGCTTGGAGCATAGTCCATATTGGCCCCAAGAGGCGTGATCAGGATCTTATCTTTCGCGATGCCATAGTGGTTCATCGCGGAGTTCGCCGCCCAATGGGATGAATAGACGATAAAGGAGCTTTTCGGAAGCGCCCTCTTCTCCAGCTTCTCTCCCTCCCATTTCGAGATCTTGCTCGCCTTATCGAATTCCTTATAGTAGTTGCTTAGCAGATGAAAGGTAGCGTCATGCACCGCGATGATGGGCAGGTCCGTATCCAAACCCGCCAGCGCAGGACTGGAAGCCGGCCCCACGATAAAGTCGTAGTCCTTCCCCTTCATCTTCCGTTTCAGAAACCGGGTCGAGTACCAGTTTTGCACAAAGCTGTATTTGGTGTAGTATTCGGTGCCGAAGAAAAGCCTCGTAAGCTTCGCCATCCCACGCAGCACCTTGTCCAGCCAGCGCGGGAATTTCACCGGCCCCAAAAAATCTACCTCCCCGATGTTTCGCTGAAGGGACTGCCCCAGATAATACGTAATCCCCGACCAGGACCGGCGGTCCAATGGGTCGTTGACACTGTAATACGCAATCTTGACTTTTCGGGGCGATTGAGGGGCCGTTGGTTCCATCTTAGATTTTTTCCGATACGGTGAAGAAGCCACCCGTAAACCGGTAAGGCAAAATATCTGCTATCTTACAATCCATCTTTTGCAAAAAGACCATACGTTTGGCGAAAAATGAAAAGGGAAATACGTCTTCGATAAAGTTCGCCTTCCCAAATGCCTTGATCTTGAACTGGTGCGAAGCAAGCAATTGCTCCAGATCCTTCTTGGAGAAGAATTGGATATGATCCAGGTTGTCAGCCGCAGACTGCACCGTAGTTCCCGAATATCCCATGCTCTTTTTGAGACGAACGACCAGCCGCCACATCCAGTTGTTCTTGCTGCGCATGCTCAGCACCGGCTTCGTGACCAGCGCCTCGCGTGGCCCATTTCCATTCGGTACCGTTACGACCAGCTTGCCGCCCGGCGCCAGCGATTCACGCAATACATCCAGCAACGCGCCAGGATTGGTCAGGTGCTCCAGCACCTCGCTGCAGATAATCGCGTCGTATTTTATACCGGAAGCAACAAGCTCCTCGGCGCTCTTTCGCATAAAGGTCACATTCGGCACATCCTTGCTCAGCGACTGCGCTATCTCGATGGTCTTGTCACTGACATCCACACCCGTAACATTGAACCCCAAACGACCCAGATGACGGCTGATGACCCCATTGCCGCATCCTACGTCCAGCACTTTCGCATCTTTCTTCAGCAAGTCCCCGAGCTGCTCCGCTATAAAATCCACGCGCTTGCGGTCGGCGATGCGGTTGTACTCGTACTTGATTTTCTCGTTTCCCATTGCTTAGCTTTTATTTTTTTCCTTGAACAGCGTATTGCTGATCTCCGTCTTCGTATGAACGGTATGGATAAAGGTCTTGTTCGATTTTTTCACCTGGAATAACGCCCCGATCATGACGATAATTGCCCTCGGCAGCCGAAGTATCGCAATCATCAGGTCCCGGTTGATAAGAGCAGCCGGCATCCCCATGCCCAGGCTCAGCAGGTACAGCCCCCAAAGCCCCAGGGCCGCCCATCCCAGTCCCCCGCCCAGCACAAAGCCCAATACCGCCAGCAAGGGCGGCAGCACCAGCAAAAAGGCCCTCGGCAGGACCAGGTTATTGGCCACCGCAAGGTTGAAGTAGCTAAAATTGCCCTTGAACAGCTTCGCACAGGCAGGCCCGAAGAACTGACGCAGATAGATAAACTGACTCGATACCCAGCGCTTCCGCTGCTGCTGAAACGCCTCCGGAGAGTCCACCTTCTCGTCGAAGACGAGCGCATCCTCCAAATACTCTATCTTGATACCCTGCGCCACAATCCTCAATTGCAGGATCTTATCGAAACCTCCCACCGCCTGTATCGAGGCCAGGATTTCCTTCACATTCTCATACTCGAAGGCCATCCCCGAACCGATCACGGCCGAAGATAACCCAAGCGCCTGAGCGCCCTTCCGGAAGATATGATTATTGATAGCCTCGCTGCAGGCATCCAGTATCGCAAACGAAGAATCCAGATTCTTGGCTACACGCCGGCCCTGGATCGCCCGGGCCCCAGCGACGAATCGATCATTGATCCGCAGAAGAAAATCTCCCGCCAGCATATTATCCGCATCACAGATAAGCGCAATATCATACGGCGCCTGTATCCGGCGAAAGGCCTCGTTCAATGCCTTGGTCTTGGTGCTCTTATCGAAAGAAACCTCCAGCACCTCAACCGGTAGCTCACGCAACGCCGCCAAAGTTTCAGGCTTGAAAGAATCGGCAATGATGAATACCCTAAAACGGTCGGCCGGATACTCCAGGTCCAGCAAATTCTTCGCAGTAGAAAGGATAATACCGTCTTCCTTATACGCAGGCACAAGAACGGCAATGCGCTTCGCGTTCACCGGCAACCCACCCGTAAACGTCTTCCTCTGGTAAAAAAACAAACCCGCAAAAGACAGAATGAAGATATAGAGTACCGACAACGCACAATAGAGAAAAACAATCCCAAAGAGGATATATAAAACTTCGTGCAACATTATGATTTAATAGCAAGCCGGTTAACTGGATCCAAATCCTGGAATTTGAAAGGAGCCAGGGCCAGCAGCGCCTTGTCGTTACGATAATTATCCGACTCGAAGTGTTCGTAGATAAAGCTCAGGTTGGGCGTATTCTTGATAAATTCCTTACCCCCCTCGATCAGCTCGGGCTCCATCCCCTCCACGTCCATCTTCATCAAAATCCGGCTGCCCGGAGGGATATTGAAACGCTTGGACAGCTCGTCCAGGGTCTCGATATCGACATTGGGCTCCTTACCCGCCGCACCTTCCCGGTCCAGGAAGCTGCTGCTGGGCAATCCATTGGGGATATAGAAATAAACCCGCTCCTTCTTATCGCCCAGCCCTACGGTGAACAGCTGTACCTTGTCCTCCAGGTTATTGAGCGCAATATTTTTTCTAACTGCTTCAAAATTAACGGGTTCTATCGCAATACACTTTTTACCGAGCTTGGCCAGCCAGATACAGTATTCCCCGATACAGGCCCCCGCATCGATAAAGACGTCGAAAGAATCCAGGTTCTTTTCCATATACTCCTTGATTTTCCGCTCATAAGCATAGTTAATGAACTGAAAATCAGTTGTTTGCTTACGTATTTGAAACTTACCCATGCGCGACGAAGTCTGGAAATCTTCCTTGGGCAGTTTATGCGTAAATACATATTTCAGGGAGGCGCCCAGCGACTTGAAATCCTTACACGCGATATATTCCTTGAAGTAATCCAGGTAGATCAGGTACTTGGAAGGATTAGATAAACTGGGTCTGTACTGTGTAGCCGTCGTCTCCATTCAATAATATTTGAAGACAATATTATACAAAAATCGCTGACTGCGCAATACACCAGGGCAATTTACCCGTTTGCCCTCCCACTCCGGCCCCGTCCCGCCCTTAACCCCGGGCGGACATACAAAAAGATAATACTATAATAATCGATACCCTTGCGCGTTCCCGATTTTCACTTTATCATTGCACCCGATGGTCATCTTTCAATTCATCTTTTGGATCTGTTGTTTCCTGGTTTTTTACAATTATGCCGGTTATGCAGTCCTGGTCAAGCTCCTGGGTAAATGGAAGTCTCCCCTGCCCCCCACCGCTCCGGGCGGCGATACGCCCGCCGTGTCCTTTATCGTAGCCGCCTATAACGAGGAAGACTGTATCGTACAAAAGATCGAAAATTCCCTCGCACAGGACTACCCTACCGATAGAATCGAATACCTCTTCATCACGGACGGTTCTTCCGACAATACCGCCACGCTCGTCGGTCGCTTTCCCGCGATTCGAAGCCTGCATCAACCCGAACGCCGGGGTAAATCCGCTGCATTGAATCGCGCCGTAACACAAGCCAAGGGCGATATCCTGATTTTCAGCGACGCCAATACCATCCTCAACAAGGAAGCAGTCCGCAATATCGCCTGTCACTACCAGGATCCCCAGGTAGGCGGCGTAGCCGGTGAGAAGAAGGTCCTTTCCGAACCCGCCGGCGCAGGCGAGGTCGGCGACGGCGAAGGGCTCTACTGGAAGTACGAATCCGCACTCAAGAAGCTGGATTCGGATTTCTATAGCGTTGTCGGAGCAGCCGGAGAGCTCTTCTCCTTACGCCGCTCTCTATACGAGCACATCGCAGAGAACGTCATCCTTGACGACTTCGTTTCCTCACTGCGAGTCGCACAAAAAGGTTTTCGCGTCTTATATGAACCCGATGCCTACGCGATGGAGCTTCCATCGTTCTCTATACAGGACGAGAAAAAACGGAAAGTCCGCATCGCCGCCGGCGGCTTCCAGGCCATCGGCATGCTGTCCCCCCTCCTGGCCTTTTGGAAATATCCACGCCTCTCCTTCCTCTATATCTCGCACCGGGTGCTCCGCTGGACGCTGAGCCCCCTATGCCTCATCCTTGCCTTTGTCTCCGCCGCCGTCCTCGCCTTCACAGGGGCCGGCCTGCTCTACCAAATCCTCTTTGCCGCACAAGTCATTTTTTACGGCGCCGCTCTGGCCACAGTCCTCGTCCCCGCTCTAAAGCAAAGGTCCAAGATCGCCAAGCTCGCCTATTATTTTTATTTCATGAATTACTCGGTGGTCCTGGGTTTCTTCCGCTTCCTCCGCGGAAAACAATCCGCTACCTGGGAAAAAGCAAGACGAACGCAGCTATGAAGCTCTCTACCCCCTGGCGCACGACGCTGATACCCTTCATTATCGTATCGCTCCTGTGCCTGCCTCTCTTCCGGTATCATTCCAATCCCGACGCAGCCGCATACCTGCGCCTCGCCTGGTATTACCAGCACGGTCAGTTCAACCAGGCCGTCAACGGCATCTGGTCTCCACTGATCAGCTGGCTCCTGGTCCCCCTGTACGCCATCGGCCTGCCCTGGATGCTGGCCTTTCGTCTGCTCAACATCGCCATCGCCACCGCCTGTCTCCACAAGCTGTATCATATCGTTTCCGATTTCTTCCCCGACCTGAGCAAGTTTACCAGACGATGCCTGCTGCTGACCTTCGGCTCACAGCTGCTCGTCCTCAGCTTCAACACGATCACTCCCGACCTGCTGGCCCTATGCCTGGTCTTCTATTTACTTTACGAGCTGCTCGCCGATAGCTTCTTCAAACACCCCATCCGCACCGGCATCCTCGGCGGTTTTATGTACCTCGCCAAGGCTTACTGCTTTTTCTTCTTTATCGGCGTCATCGGCTTCTATAGCATCGCCTGGTTCCTCCGCTCCCGCCCACGCAAGCTGCCCATCGGCCCCCTGTCCGCCATTATCCTGATCTTCCTGCTGATCAGCGGTAGCTGGGTCTGGGCCCTCCACAACAAATACGGCGGCTGGCAGCTCTCCAGCGCCTCCGGTTACAACTACCATATACTGGACTATAAAGGGGAAGTACACCAGCCCTATGACGAGAAACCCCAATTGATGCCCCTGCCCTATCCCCAGGCCTGGTGCCTCTGGGAAGACCCACAGGCCGTCTATAAGTTCGAAGGGAAGCTCTCCGACAAGAACATTCCCCTCGTGATCTGGGCGAATCTCAAACGCCTGTTTGGCATGATCAGCAATTTCTATGCAGGCGTCTTCCTGCTCATCCCCATCGCGGGTTATATCTTATTCCGAAACAATAAGTCGAGCCCCGGCTGGTTCACCCCTGCCTACCGAAAGCTCCTGCTTTTCTCCGCTCTCTATCTCTCCGGCTACCTGCTGATCTTTGTAGAAGCCCGCTATGTCTGGCTCATCCTCTTTACCCTGCTCTTATTCGTCTTCAAATGCCTGGACCTCGTCCCCTCCTGGTGGCGCGCTAGCTATACCAAATGGTTCCCGGCCATAGTCAGCGCCTATTTTCTTTTTGTCTCTGTACGTTTCGTCTACGGACACCGCTGGGTCGAAAAGCAGGAGAATACAGACATCCAGCAGATCGTGTCCACCCTCCCCCCGGAAGCCCATATCGCCACCTGGAATACGATGGACCTCTGGAGCCCCGGCTATCTTTACAGCTGGCACCACTACGGCGGCCTCGTTTCGTATAAAGACTGGCCCTCCCTGCTCCCCGACCTCGAGAAGTACCGGATCGACTTCATCATCATCAAGGAACAACGCTTCCTCCCCATGATTCCCGCAGACATCCTCTCGCACATGGTCCTCCAAAGAACCATCGGCGGAATGAGCGTCTATACCATAAAAAAATAAGCACAAAAAAATAACCGCGGGCCAGGCCCGCGGTTATCGCAATATTCTTAAATCTTCGATCTTACAATTTCACGACCTGTACAGTCTGGGTCGATTCATTCAATTTCACCTTCAGGAAGTAAGTCGCCTTCGGCTTCATGCCCAGCGGAACCGTAATCCTGTTGGAACCGATACCCACAGCCTGCTGCAGCGTACCGACGTATTTGCCGGTCTCTGTCCACATCTCGATGGAAGCCTTACCAGCCTTCACCGCATTGATTTCGATGTTGGGGTCGACCGAGCCTACCGCCGGATTGTTCAGCACCCGTACCGAGAAGTCGGTCACCTTGATGGATGCGCTGACAATCTTGCTGTAGATGTCCTTACCGTCGATGTCTATCTCGTGCACCCGGTAGTAGTGCGTGCCAGGACCTGCACTTACGTGTACGAAAGAGTAGCTCTTCTCGCTGGGGATATTCGCAACCTCGCCGATGGAAGTGAAGTGGACGCCATCGAGCGCATGCTCGACTACGTATACCTTACCCGACTCGTTGGCCGATACCACCCAGTTGAGCTTGACGTCATTCCCCGTAGCCGCAGCGGTGACGCTTTGCCAGACCACCGGCAGCGTACCAGGAGCAACCCCGGTCAGCATCCCTGCTACAGTATTGTTGTTTATCGTTACACCGCTGAAGTGCGCAACGTTGGAAGTATAGGTAGAAGGAGTGTAATAACGGGTCGTACCGGTCGTAAAGTCGCCGTCACCATCATCGTCCAGGATCAGACGGAAGTCTGTAGTAGTGGTCCCCGTAACCGTAATTCCATTCAGGTCTACGTCTACATCGACGTCACCAGGAGTGCCGGTTACCTGCGCCTTCCACTGACGGGGCAAACGCTTCGAGCCAGCCGCGATTGTAGGTATATTGCCCGTACCTTCCGTCAGCGAACCACCGTCGTTGCCGATGATCACAAAGCCACCGTCAGCCAGCGTGGTAGCATTGGAAAGCGTGATATTCGCCGTACCGCTTTGTCCAACACCGTTACCGCTGCCGGTAACCATGCTATTGGACTTGGTCAGGGTCAGCCCCGAAGCATCGTCCTGGCCGATACCAAAAACAGCATTGTTATAGGTCGTATTGGCGGTAGCATCCCAAATCGTCGTCCCGGCAGAATTCACCAGGTTGGTTCCGAGATGAATACCATGCTTCAGCGCGAGATAAGAGAAGATCTGGTTGCGCTGCGCACCGGAAACAGGAGTCGAATAAACGATGACTTCCGCAATATTTCCAACCAGCGCTTCTTCACCAGGATTGTCCCTGGCTCCGAGACGATTGTAATTTTCACCTACACCAACCGTACGGGTAGAGGTGATAGTAGAACCACCGGTTCCCAGAGTCGTCTGGTCGACCACGGTGAAGTCGTTGGCGCCAATGGCCTGCGCATTCAGCTGCGATATATACCAGGTATTGGTCGTATAAGGCAGAAGAGCCGCCTGATCATAAGGGAAGACTTCCAACTGCGCGCCATACGTGTTGTTGTTGTTGGTCCAGAGCTCGAGCCCGTTGCCGGAGCTGCCGAAGCCCTTCTGTTCCCATACGTGCTGATAAGCGCCGGCCGCAGTAGATAGCCAAACCGCAAATACACTGCCGGTCTGAGAGCCCGAAGGAATCGGCACTCCCGGTGTCCCGCTATTGACAGGACCATCCATAAGATTTGTACCGCTGAAGAAAACGGTTGGCTGGAAGTTCAGTGAGTTGCTCACTAACGATGGACGATCAGTCCCTGTCGCATTGAAAGAAAACCCCACACCAGGATTGTTGAAGTACTGCCACGAATCGAGAGCATCAGACACACCCAGCGTGGATGCAGCATCTGCACGGATCCACATACCAAGCCCAGCGCTGACGCCGCCAGGACTCTGTGCAAGCAGGTCGTTAGATAAAATAGCCGCAAAAAGCAGAATGTAGAATCTTTTCATTCAGTTTCATTTTGAAGTAAATGGATGTTGTTAAGGGAGGATAGTGGAGCTTACTTGCGGGAATTCCAAGGGATTAGGAAAGGCCATAAAGATACTCTTTCTTCCTGGATTGTCTAATAAAAGCCAATAAAAGTGGGTAATTTTCACCCCCCCTTCAAAATACTATAATCTTTTAATGGTACTGGTTTCCCAAAGGCTTGTATTAATATAGTATTGGTACTATATTTACAGCCATAAACCGGACAAAATCCGGTCGTATACCCTTTTGCCGGTTTATTGTGTATTAAAAACAAATTAATGGATTTTCTGTATCTATTCAAGGTTCTACTGAAGAGAAAATGGTTAATCTTGGGAGCCGCCGTTTTGGCCTCGGTAGTAGCCTGGACCTTTACCCGTAACCAACCGAAAAAATACCGCTCACAAGCCCAGGTATCTACGGGCTTTACCGTTAACGAAGAAATCAAGATTACAAACGACAACTTCAGCTTCTACGAAGCCGACGTAAAGTTCAACAACGTGATCGTGACCTTCCAGTCACCAACCGTCGTAAGCCTCTTGGGCTATAATCTCATCCTTCACGACCTGGAATCTGCTAGCCCCTTCCGCCGGCTTAATAGCAAACAGCAGGAGTCTGCCCTCTTCCGGGAAGTAGATAAGGATCAGGCAATCAAGGTTTTCCGTAATAAGCTCGAATCCATGTCCATGCTCACGTCCTTCAAGCCGGACGAGAAAAAGCTCCTGGAATACCTTGCCCTTTACGGTTACGACTACCCCAATCTGTCTGCCGCCCTGCTGGTTCAACGCCTGCAACGTACCGACTATATCCAGATCGACTTTACTTCCGAAAACCCGGAACTCTCGGCCTTCGTGGTCAATACCGCCTTCCTTCAGTTCATCCGCTATTATCAAAACGTACGGAGCAATAAGAACCAGGGGTCGATCGACACCCTGCAAAATCTCGTGGAGAGAAGGAAACAAGAGCTCGACGCCAAGAACGCCCAGCTCCGTAGCGAAGGCCTCATCGACGTCGGCCAGGAAAACAGCTCCAAGCTGGAGATGATCATGAACCTCCAGACGTCTCTGACGGAAGAACAATCCCGTCAGACCCAACGGAACTACGACCTCGAAAAGATTAACCAACGCCTGACCGCCCTGGGCGTCTCCGCCAATCCAACTGCCACCCCCACCAAACCCGCCGTCACCAACGACGAGCTGCTAAAGCTCCGGGCCGACAGGGACGAAGCCTATAAGGCCTATATCAACTCGGGTTCCTCCGACCAGGCCCTGCTGAAAAAATACAACGACCTCAATAGCGAATACACCAATAAGGTGGCCCAGGCTGCTAAGCAGCAGGAAACCGTTCCTTCCACCGACAATAACGGCACGGGCGAAACCCGCGGCTCGCTGATGAATAAAAAGAACGACCTGCTCGTCGACATCAGGGCCGGTGAAGCCAACATCAATTCCATCCAGAACAAGATCGACGGCCTCCAGGCCAACCTCGTCAAAGATGGTAGCAAGGCCGCCGTAGTCGCCACGCTTCTCAAAGAAGCCGAGCTCGCCAACAAGGAATACCTGAACGCCAAACAGAAATACAGCGACGCCATCGACATCAATACGTCTTCGGTGAACAATTTCCGCCAGATCCTCTATGGACAGCCGGCCATCGAGCCCGAGCCCTCCAAGCGGATGATCATCGTCGGAATGGCAGGCGCCGCCGCTTTTATCATTACCATCCTGGTCCTGATCCTGCTGACCTATCTGGATAATTCCATCAAGACCCCCGCCGTCTTCGCACGCACGGTCGGCCTGAAGCTGATCAGCATGATCAATTTCATGAACCTGAAACAAAAAGACCTGCAGCTGCTCATCACCGAACGGGATACCATACCCGACGAGCTCGCTAATAAACGGCACAACGTCTTCCGCGAATCGCTCCGTAAGCTCCGCTATGAGATCGAGAACAGCGGTAAGAAGATTTTCCTCTTTGCCAGCACCAAGAAAGGCGAAGGGAAAACGACCCTCATCCAGGCCCTTTCCTATTCCATGAGCCTGAGCAAAAAACGTATTCTTATTATCGATACCAACTTCTGTAATAACGACCTTACGCTCCAGCTGAACGGAGACCCCATCCTGGAAAAAATTCACCCGGATAAGCACAACACCCGGAACCTGATCGAACAGGTCAAGAACGCCGCCAAAGACGTCGGCGCAGGCACCATCTTCCTCATCGGTTCCGAAGGCGGTGACTATACCCCCTCCGAGATCCTTCCCCGGGAGAATCTCCTCCAGCATCTTTCCAACCTTACCATCGAATACGATTACATCTTCCTCGAAGGACCTCCCTTGAACGACTTTTCAGACGCCAAAGAGCTGTCGCAGTACGTAGACGGCGTTATCGCCATCTTCTCTGCCAAGCATATCATCAAACAGATCGACCGCCAATCAATGACCTTCTTTAGCGAGCTAAATGGTAAATTCGTAGGCGCCGTTCTGAATATGGTTGACCTGGAAAACGTCAACGCTTCATAAGCTACTATGATAAATGTACTAACCGTAAATTCTATCTGCATGGAAAAAAACGCTGGTATCT
The DNA here is from genome assembly GCA_018267545.1 of Bacteroidota bacterium. Taxonomy (GTDB): domain Bacteria; phylum Bacteroidota; class Bacteroidia; order Chitinophagales; family Chitinophagaceae; genus Puia. The sequence goes on along the minus strand of JAFDYG010000005.1, from coordinate 26,624 downwards.
ACCGCACCCTTTCCCTATTCCTGTTCCTGCTCGCCATCACCGGTAGCCAAAAGAGCTCGGCCCAGCACCTCGGCGGCTCCAGAAGCAAAGGCGATAGCACTCCCGTGTATCGTCGCGCCCCCGTCAACAAAGATTCGCTCGTCGAAGAAACCCTGGTAGCGCTCGCGCTCAAAGGCCCCCAATATACCACCACCGACCCCCAGATCAAGATTGCAGAATATAACCTGCAGAAAGCAAGAAGAGCCTGGCTCAACCTGCTCACCCTTTCGGCCAACTATAACGACCAGACATTCGCCAAGCCCACCACGACCACCGGCAACTCGCCCGCGTATGTCTATCCCAAATACTTTTTCGGCCTGACCATCCCCATCGGCCTGTTCTTCTCGATGGGCCCGGATATCAAGGCGGCCAAACAAACCGTGGAAGTAACCCGCTATGCCCAGGAAAGCAAGGCCCGCGACCTGCGCGCCGACGTCCTGGAAAAGTATAAGCAATACAAGAACTACGGCCAGCTGATCCTCCTGCAAAACACGATCGTCGACGACGACCAGACCGCCCTCACCCAGGTCGAGAAAAGATTCAAGGACGGCACCATCGGCATCGAACAGTTCAACCAGGCCAACAAGGTCTATAGCACCGACCTGGCCCAGAAAATGAACCTGCAGCTTTCCCAGGATATCATCAAGCTCGAGATAGAAAAGCTGATCGGCGTCCGGCTGGAAACCGTCATCCGCTAAAGGCGCCAACCGATGGAACAGCAGCCTTACATATCGCGCCTGATCGCTAAAGCCTTCAACACTTCAGTGCTCAAGAAAAGCCGCCTGGCCTGGGTCGACTACCTGAAAGGCATCGCCATCATCCTCGTCGTATATCGCCACGTCCTGATCGGCATCCAACGCTATACAGAAAGCGCCCACGCACAAGGTATCGCCCAACCCGACGTCCCCAACTGGCTGGAACAGGCCAATATGGTCTTCTTTAGCTTTCGTATGCCCTTGTTCTTCATCCTCTCGGGCATCTTCATCGGCGGCAGCCTGGCCAAAAGAAGCCTGGGCAAAGTCCTCGGACAGAAATTCGAGAACCTGCTCTATCCCTATTTCATCTGGGTCACCCTGCAGGTAACCCTCCAGATCGTCCTGGGCGCCAATACCAACTCCAACCGCTCGCTCATCGATTATACGTATATTCTCTATCAACCCAGGGCCCTCGACCAATTCTGGTACCTCCCGGCCCTTTTCAATACCACCCTGATCTACCTGCTGGTCAAGACCAGGCTAAAGCCCCCCTACTGGCTGCAATTGATCCTCGGCCTCGGCCTGTACTTCCTGTCGGCCGACCCCAGGATCCATCGGATTAGCATGCTTTCCGACTGGATGGAGTTTTATTTCTTCTTCGCCCTCGGCGATACGCTCTCCACCTGGTTCTTCAAGGATGCCACCCAAAAAAGGTTCAAAAATCCTTATACGCTGCTGGCAATTACCCCCATTTTTTTCGCCACACAGGCCTGGTACCTGAACCATATCACCGAACCAGGCAAGGCCGACTTCCTGCTCATCGCCCTCATCGGGTGCTTTAGCATGTTCGTCCTTTCCTTTCGCATGCAGGAGTGGGGGATCCTTTCCTGGCTACGCGTCATCGGTTTTCATTCGCTGTATATATACGTAATGCACCTCTTCGTGGCAGGACTGGTCAGGCTCACCTTTACCAAGTACCTCCACGTCCACAATCCATTCGTATTGCTGTTTACCGGCATCGGCCTGGCCATCGTCATCCCGATCATATTCTATAACCTGCTCATGGTCGACGGTCCCCTTTGGTGGATGTTCAGCTATCATCGCAAACAAGCCGCCACGACAAAAGAAAAGCAAACCCAACCCGGTCTTCAGCCCGCTAAACAACCATCATGAACAGACGCAAAGCAATAGGCGGTATCATTTTAACAGGCATCGGAAGCGCCCTGGCCTTCTCCGGTTACAAATGGCATGACTGGCACAAACAACCCGACATCCACTGGCTCGAGCAGCACAAAGACCTCGTCTCGGCCCTGGCCGAGACGGTCATCCCCGAGACGCCAGACTCTCCGGGCGCTAAAACAGCCGGCGTCGGCGAATACATCGTCCTAATGATTCGAGACTGTACCGAAAGAATGTCCGCCAATAAATTTATCGACGGCTTAAAAGAGCTCGACGACTACACCCGCTCCAAATACAAACAAGCCTACCCGGCCTGCACAGCGGCACAACAAAAAGAGATCCTAAGCCGTTTCGAAGAACAAGGCAAGCCCTTCAAAGGGATCATCGGCAAGGCCCAAAACCGCTACCTCGGTAAGTCCTTCTTTACCACCCTGCGAGAACTCACCGTCTCCGGCTATTGCAGCTCGGAAGCCGGCGCGACAAAAGGCCTCGCCTACTTATACATCCCCGGCGCTTACCACGGCTGTATGACCATGACACCCGGCCAAAAAGGCTGGGCAACAAAATAAACCGCTGCCGGCACAGGCCCGGCCACAAATAAATCGACATGAACACTTTCGACGCAATCGTAGTTGGCTCCGGCATCAGCGGAGGATGGGCCGCAAAAGAGCTCTGCGAAAAAGGCCTCAAAACCCTCGTCCTCGAACGGGGCCGCAACGTCGAACACATAAAAGACTACACCACAGCCTTCCTCCACCCCTGGCAGTTCCCCCACCGCGGCAACCTCCCAATTCAAGAGATCGCCGAGAACCCCGTAGCGTCCAACGCCTACACCGAAGCAACCCGCCAGTTTTTCGTCAGCGACAAGGAACATCCCTATATCCAGGCCAATCCCTTTCACTGGATCCGCGGCTACCAGGTCGGCGGCCGCTCCCTCACCTGGGGTCGGCAGTGCTACCGCCTCAGCGACCTCGACTTCGAAGCAAACGCCAAAGAAGGCATCGCCGTCGACTGGCCCATCCGCTACAAGGATCTCGAAGCCTGGTACGACTACGTAGAAGATTTTGTCGGCATCAGCGGCCAGCCCGAAGGCCTCCCCCACCTCCCCGACGGCCACTACCTGCCGCCCCTGGAGATGAACTGCATCGAAGACCATTTCAAAAAGAAAGTAAAAGAAAATTATACCGACCGCCTCGTGACCATCGGCCGCGTCGCCAACCTCAGCAAAGGCTGGAAAGGCCGGGGCCCTTGTCAGCTCCGCAACCTCTGCGACCGCGGATGCCCCTTTAGCGGCTATTTCAGCAGCAATGCCGCCACCCTGCCCGCCGCGGCAGCCACCGGCAACCTCACCCTCCAGCCCGACGCCATCGTCCTGGAAGTGATCTACGACGAGAAGTCCCGAAAAGCTACCGGCGTCCGCGTCATGGACGCCCATACAAAGAAAATAACCGAGTATTACGCCCGGATCATCTTCCTGAACGCCTCAACCATCGCCACAGCGGCAATCCTGCTCAATTCGACTTCTAAAGCCTTTCCACAAGGTCTCGGAAACACCAGCGGACAAGTAGGCCACAACCTGATGGATCACTTCGTCGGCACAGGAGCGCAAGCCGAGTTCGATGGCTTCTCCGACCAATATTACTCCGGCCGTCGCCCCGTCGGCGTCTATATCCCCCGCTTCCGTAACCTCGGCACACCCGCCACCCAAAAAGACTACCTCCGCGGCTTTGGCTTCCAGGGAGCCGGCAGCCGCATCGAATGGCAGGACATGGGCGCCGCAGCCGGCAAAGGCGGCTTCGGAGAAGACTTCAAGAAACAATTATTGAAACCCGGCCCCTGGATGATGTGGATGGGCGCCTGGGGTGAAACTCTGCCCTACTTCGATAACAAAGTAGAGCTCGACCCCACCCAAAAAGACAGCTGGGGCCAGTCCCTCATAAAGATCTCCTTCCAATACCAGGAGAACGAACGGAAAATGCGCAAAGACATCCAGGCCTCCGCAGAAGAGATGCTCCACAAAGCCGGCTTCCGCAACGTCCACTCCTATAGCCACGAATCCCCCGCCGGCACCGCCGTCCACGAATGCGGCACCGCCCGCATGGGACGCGACCCGAAAACCTCCGTGCTAAACGCCTGGAACCAGATGCACGACGTCCCCAACGTCTTCATCACCGACGGCAGCTGCATGACCTCCGCCGCCTGGCAGAACCCATCCCTGACCTACATGGCGCTAACCGCCCGGGCCTGTGATTATGCCGTACAAGAATTAAAGAAAGGAAACCTCTAGCCCCCATATCCCGCGAGCCCTCAGTAATACGTCGCCGTCACACCAGCAGGCAGCTGCCCCCCGAAAGCCTTCAGCTTATCCCTAAGCTCCGGCGCATCCGCCGCATCCAGCGCATAGAAAGTAACATTGTCATCCCCGCAGATCACGTTATCGGGTATCTTCCAATTCCCAACACGAGTCCACTTCCCCAACAAAGCCTCATCGAACCAGCTGTCGAAAACCACCGCCACCTTCACCCCACTCTTCCGCGAAAGACTATCCAAAAACTCCGGCGTCCAGTACCCCATCTTCCTGCTCCTCGCCACCGGCATGCTCCCCAATCCCCAAAGATCGATATTGTGCGCCTTCGAAAACCAGGAAACCACTCCGATATCGTTCACCGCCACACCCACACTATCATAATATTTCCCCAAAAATGTCCCCATCTGGTACTGCTGCTGATTGATATTGACCGCCGCCGTCGACGTCTTCGTATACGCCGCCGAAATCCGCAGCAAAAACGGGAAAAACAGCGCAAACGCGACCAGTAACCCAAACGCCGCCTTCCCGGAACCATATGAAGCCCAAACGGCCGCCCCATACTTCGCCACCATCACCCCCAACAACAACACCGCGGCAAAAATCAAATAGGCCTCATAACGGTACAGCCACCCCGTCGACGCAAAACACAGCTGCATCACCACCGTCCCCGTCAGCACGATCATCCAATACTTATACCGTCCCCGGAAAACAAAGGCCATCAACGGCAGGATAACCAGCAAACGCTGCGTCACCAGCAGGCTGATCCCCGGCCTCGGCGTTCCCTTGGCCAACCCATCCGTCTTCACCACCGTCAGCTTCTGCACTAATATATTCTCCAGGTAAGAAGCAATTCCCGCCTTCATCCCATCCGACTTCAGCAGCACCGAGTTCGGCAGAAAATAGCTCCCCTTGGCGATCGAATAAAGACCAAAAGCAAAAAGCGGCAATACCGCCACAATACCCATCACCACAGCCGCCCCCAGCTTCCGCCGGAACAGCAGTATCAACCCCACAATCCCTACCGGAAACAAACCCTCATACCGGATAAAACAACAGCCCATCGCATAGAGCATAACCGGCCAGGGCAACAGCTTCCCTTCCCCCCTCTCCAACCATTCCGAAACACCTTCCAGAAAAAGAAAAAAGAATAGACACTGTAACGTATGCTCCATCCCGCTGACGACCATGATCGGCAACGGCGTAAGCACGATCACCGCCAGCAGGATCAGCAGCTGCCCGAAACGTCCTACCCCCTGCTTGCTCAACCAGCGCTGAAGAACGATAATCAATCCAGCAGCCGCCAGGCAATTGATGATAAAAGGAATCGTCACTTTCACCGAAAATAGCTTGAAGGTTCCCGCAAGCAGCAGCGTATACAAAAGCGATGAGGATGCCGAAGCAAATTCGAAACGGTCCATCCCCCAGGTTCCATAAAAAGCCAGGTTCCTGGCTAGAGACATATGGATATAGACGTCGTCCAGCGGATACATAAAGGTCCCGCCGGTACGATGGATAATAGAATTCTCTATAAAGGCAACGGGGATAAAAAGAGCCGCCAACGCCAGCACTAGTACTAGAATGTCTGGACGCCCGCCCGCTTCGCTTCTTAGGTTCATACGGTTTTCAGTTCTCCGGGTTTATCAAATTGCTTTAGCTTCATGATGATCGCGATGATCGGGTAATAGACGACCAGGTCGGTGATCTGCCCGATGGCATCCTGCGCAAATTCCGCTATATAGAAGGTCAATATACTGCTGGTGGCAGCCGCATAGACTACTCTTATCTGTTCATCCTTGCATCGGAAATATCCCTTGATCCCCTCCCTCAGGAACGTAAAATAGAGGATACAAATGATCGCCAGGCCAATCCAACCCGTCTCGAGCGCCTTCTTCAGATAGCCGCTGTCCGTCTGGAAACCGGCCAGGTAGTGCCCCGGGTTGAACAACGCCCCGTGCACGCCCGTAGTGCCCAAACCACCCCCGATCGGATGCGCATAGATATAGGGCTGTATAAATTTCCGGCTCAGGTTCCGCACCTTGTAGGATTCGTCCTCGCTCCCCTGAAAGCTGGACCGGAAACGATTCAACGTGGGATTGTTATAAACCGGCACATTCATCAGCGCGGCGAAGATCAATGCCGCCACCACCGTAAACACCCGGGTCGATTTCTTATTGAAGCTGAGCAGGATGAACATCATAATCCCTCCGACCACCATCAGGTTCGCCGTACGCGTACCCGAATAGGCCATCCCCAGCAGCATGATGATGATGCCCCCGATCAATATCCGGCGTGTCTTCTTGTTTTTCTCGTGAATGGCAATGATGATAAAGAATACGCTCGCAGCAGCCATGACAATCCCATAAGCCGTCGGGTCGTTGAAGGAAGAGAATTTCCGGAAGTCGCCATTGATAAACAACAGCCCAAAACGAGTCTCATCCGCCATCGCCCAGGCCCGCTCATAATCGAAGAGCCCATGCCACTGCTGAAAACATCCATAGAACCCCACGACCACACACATGATAAAAAGAACCTTGAGATATTTCCGGACGGCCTCCCGGTCATTGAATAGCGCATAGGAGATGAACAGCAAAAACAAGGTCTCCAGGTTCTTCCGTATCGTCAGGGTCGCCATTTCGGACGAGTGCCCATAGGGATTGAAGCAGTCGATCGTAACATAGCAGTATACGATCAGCGTCCAGACAAACACGGGCGAACGGGTAAAAGTCTGAAAATCCGCGCGCAACGCCTGGCCCTTGACAAAAAAGCTAAACAACGTCGCAACGATCAGGATATCCGTCAGCACCGCTACCGCCAGCGTATCATTGAAGAAGAACCTCGAAATCAGATAAGCGATGAAGGAGTAACAGATGATGATGGTATACCCCGCCCAGGTATTGAGCATGGCCCACAGCAGCACACTAATCCCGATCGACCCGGCAAGCACCATGATCCCCTGCAGCAGGTGACGCGCCAGCAAATACCCTTCCCCCGCAGCTATCCCTGCGACAAAAATCAGCCCAATCCAGTTGTATAATTTTTTATCCAGGAAGGTGTCTTCCAGCAGCCGGATGACCGGATAAAGAACGCGGGCCCTTGTATTCGTGATTCGGTTATTGTTCATGCAGTAGGATCAAAAGAATAATACCTTCATAAAGAAGGAGATCATTAAGAGGGCCGCTACGGCAATTACGAATTTCTCGTGAAACGAGGCCTCATTACTAGACATAGCCCAAAGATAATCGTAAAATTTCATATTTCAAATCCGCCCGGGGCCCCGCCCAACGCCGCCCAAACCACCGTCCGAGACCACCCAAACACCCAAATCCCCACAACAAAAAAGCCGCCCCGGAGTACTCCAGGACGGCTTTGAATCATCGGAAAATCTATTATTGCTTCATCAGCTTGAACGTTGTCGTCTTACCGCTTGCATACGCAACCCGGACGATGTAGACACCGCTGTTCAGCGAAGTCACCTCATCGAGCTTCAGGTAATTGCTGCCCGCAACAAGGCTCGAGTACTGCTTAGCGATCATCATCTTACCGTTGATGTCGTAAACGCTGACCATTACCTTGTCATTGCTTACAGCCGGAACCGAAAGCGTCAGGTTATCGTGGAACGGATTCGGATAAGCATGGACTACAGTATCCGTATTCAGGGTCGCACCGTTGTTCACGTACTGGTTGGACGTTGCAGCCGTTGCCAACCGCAGGTTCTGTCCAGCCGACGCCGGAACGTTCGGATTGCTGCCAGTGTAAGGAGTGTAGCCTTGTACAATCCAGGCATTGATCAGACCCGCTTGCGAACTCGTCGTGTACGGGAAGACATCCAGGTCCATCTCGCCATTGTTGTCAGCCGCCTTGCCGAACATCGTTACGAGCGCCGTAGAGTTGAGCGAGCCGCTCAGCAGGACAGTATCGCCGCCAATTGCATAGGCAGTCGTATTGTCACCCCAGGTCGTCGTACAGGGCAGGAAGGTCAGGTCATATTTCTGCGAGAGGTTGAGGCCTTGCAGCTTCAATCCACCCTTCTGACCCGGGAAGAGGATGTAGTCATCCAGCAGCACCGCATCAGGGAAGACACCCGAGTTGTTACCCGTTACGTTACCCAGCGACTGAACACCGGCGAACTCTCTGGTAACCGTCATGCCCACGCTGGTCGGAGCACCCGTGCTGTCGTTGAAATTATCCCATACATAGCCTACTTGCGGCGGAGCCATCAGGTTGTTCCAGGGCAGAGGAGCTACGCTCGATGCCGTGAAGTTGATGTACACCTGGTATGCATAGGTAGTAGCCGTTACCACATTGCTATAGTCGGATTTCGTAGTGTTACGGGCCGCACGTACAATGTAGAAGTAAGTCGTATTCGGCGTCAGGTTGCGATCCAGGTAGGTCGTAACATTCTGACCAACCGAGGCGACCTGAGAATAAGAACCGCCATTGGTCGAACGCCACACCTCGTATCCGGTTTCGTTCGCCGAACGATCCTGCCATTGCAGGCTCATCGTTGTCTTCGACGTGCTGAGAATCCGCAGATCGGTGGGGTTCAGCAGCGGGTTCGGAGCCGGGTCATAGCTTTGGATAACTATCGAATTGATAAAGGCATTCGATGAACCCGTACCCTTCGCTACGGTGAGCGTAATGTTACCGCTCGCGTCGGGGCTGAGGGCGTTGAATGCTACCGTCTTGTTGGCATTGTAAGAACACTGCAGGCTCTGCGTCACGCCGTTGATCGTATAGTTCGTCAGGGCGCTGAGACCATCCTGGTAGCTGCCGAAGACTACGATATTGTATTTCTTCGTCGAGCTCAGACCGCTGATCTGTATAGTCCTGGTCGTCGTGCCCGGCTCATAGAAGGAGTTGCGGGTTACGGCTTCCGGATACACCGTCGTACCGTTTCTCGGACGCATACCCGTTGCGCTCGTCCAGGAGAAGCCATTCACCAGCTTCACGGAAATGCTCGTCGGAGTATTGCTGTCGTCAAACAGGTTCGAGATCGTAGTGTTGGCAAAGGGAGGCCCTACCATCGAGTTCCAGGGCTTCGGAGCCTGCATCGTACCATCCGTGAAGTTCACGTACACGCTGCTGACGTTCGGCTCGGTCACCGCAATCGTAAAGGACGTAGAAGAAATAGCATCCACACCATTCGATACACTAACCGTAACACCCGGGAAGACACCGATCGTACCCGCAGTCGGGTTGATATTCAGCGTACCCGTACCGTCACCATTGTCCACGAACGAAACGAACGGCGGAAGATTGGTGGCAGTCAGCGTCAGCGTAGACGTACCATCGCCGGTAGTCGTTACCTGAACCGTCTGCGGTGCATTGTTCTTCAACGCTATATCCGTAACGGTATTGATAGTCGGCGGACGAGTGAGCGTGGTTACAGTCACGGGGTCGCTAAAGGCCGACTGACCGTGATCGTTGATCGCACGTACCTTATAGCTATACTGTGTATTGCTTGTGATATTTGCGTCGGCAAAGCTACGGGCGCTGTTACCGGATGCCGTACCTACCAGCGCATATACACCCGTAGATACCGGCGCACGCCAGACCTCGAAGCCAGTCGCATTGTAGGCCGGGCTATTCCAGCTCAGCTGTACCTGGCTGGCCGTTACGCTCGCGGCGAGACCAGTCGGAGCAGCCGGAGCCGTACCGTCGTCGAACTGCGTCGTTACCACGATCGCATTCCAGAAGCCAATGTTCGAACCTACAGCCTTACCGATTACGATCGGAATAGTACCGTTCGCAAGCGCCTTCAGGTTGCTGATCGAAACCGTATTCTGGGTGTTACCCTGCACGGCCAGACCTACCTTCTTATCACCTACGCGGAACGTAGTTGTACCATTGTCCGCCTGCCAATCCAGCACGCTGCTCGAGAAGAAACTGATGCTGTAGACCTGCGCAGGATCCAGACCCGTCAGCGTAGCCGTGATCGAGTCGGGGCCACCCATCGCACCGAAGATGTAGAATTCCTTCGAAACATTGTCCGGATAGAGACCTGAGTTGTTACCCGTAGTAGCACCCGCGTCGAAGCCGGTGAACCACCACCAGGGGTCTATCGACAGACCCATCGTCGTCGTATTGCCCGCGTCATCCTTCAGACCCGTCGTCGTCGTACCCGTCAGATTATTCCACGGAGCACCCACAGGATTCTTGATCTGAACACGCATATAAACCTTACTGTTCGGGTCCTTATCCTTCACCGTCAACACAAACGTCCTCACAGTCGACAATCCATTCGCATCATCCACCTTCACTTGTACATTATATACACCTGCACCGGCGAAGCTTGGATGGACGAAGAGGTTCGCCGTACCGTTACCCGTCGGAGTCAGGGTAAAGCCACTGGGCAGATTGTTTACAGAAACAGTAAGAGCATTGGCCGCATTGTTTTCGCTCGCGCTGATCGGAATCGTCAGCGTGTCGTTCTCGTTGATCGTATAGTTTGCGATCGTATCGATAACAGGAGCATAGTTGTTATTGACATTCAGATTGAAGGTCGTCGTATCCTTGCCGCCGAAGATATCCGTCACCACTACGTACAGACCCGTATAATTGGCCTGGTCGGCTTCGACCGGTGCAAAAGTCAGGGTACCCGTACGGTTGCCATTGTCGACGAAGCTGGCGAAAGGAGGCAGATTGTATGCCGCAAAGGTCAGCGCACCCGAGTTCACGGAAGACGCAGAGACATTCACCGATACGGTCGTACCATATCTTACGCTCTGGTTCGCCAGATCCGTAATGACCGGTACGCTATCCTTGGTCGTCGCGCTGGCTTCGGCAGTATAAGCGGAAGAACCACCCGCGTTGATCGCACGCACCTTGTAGTAGTAGAGCGCATTGGAGAACAGACCTCCGTCGGTATACGTACTTGTGTTGGATGCCAGAGTAGCAATGCGAACATAGTTCAGATTGTCCCCGTTGGAACGATATACTTCGAAGTTGGACTCATTGGAAACATTGTCCGTCCAGTTCAGCTTGATCGTAGCCGTATTCAACGCAGTAGCGCTAAAGCCGGTCGGCGCAGTAGGCGCAGAAGGCAGAACCTGCGTAGTAGCCGTAGACTGGGCATAGGTCTGGAGCCTCAACGTATTGATTACGTCGGAAGCAAAGGCCTTATTATAGATACCGAACGCATCGATCAGACCGCTGAAGAAGCCGCCGGTCGTGTTGTTGGCGTTGGTGCCGTTCGTCTGGCCAATCCGCGAGCCATTCGAAGTCGTTCCGATCGAATGGAAGCTCAGGTCGGTCTTCGAAGCGGCCAGTGTTCCGTTTACATAAAGCATCAGCGAATCCCCATTGTACACCACAGCGATGTGGTTCCAGCCCGTGCTGGTATAGGAGGTGCTCACCGTGCTGCGCGTGCTGCCACTTGCGACACCCGCGATCAGCTGGCTGCTGTTCAGGAGCAGTGACAAACCGTTGTCGCTGCCGCCAATATCGAAGATCACCCGGTTGCTCGTATTGCTCGAAGACTTCATCCAGAACGCAACAGTACGCTCTGCAAAAGCCGTCTGCAGGAAGCTGCCGGTATTGTTGATCGTTACCGCCTGCGTAGAGCCATTCAGCTGCAGGGCATGAGTGCCTTCCTGCTTGTCCGAAGAGCTGAAGGTCGGAGTAGCGACCGTAGTCAAAGAACGCGAGTTACCGCTGCCGTCATTGTAGTTGTTGTTGAACTGCCAGTAAGCCTCGGTATAGTTCTGCGTATAGGGAGACTGACCATATTGACCAACGGCGCGTACTTGATAGTAGTAGGTCGTGCTGGCCGAAACGGTCGAATCCGTATAAGCCTGCACACCGGCGCCAACGGAGCCGATCGTGACGAAGCCCGTAGTCGCACTCGTAGAACGGGTGATTTCAAAGCCCGTTTCATTGTTGCTGTTGTCCTTCCATGTAAGGCCGATCTTATTAAAGGAGATAGTCGTAGCCACCAGGTTCGACGGAGTGGCCGGAACAGAGCCATTAGAAATATCCCCTTCGACAAACGCAGACGTCGGAATCGTAACATAGCTGGTGCCCGAAGAAGGCGTTCTCCAGGAAATCGATATGGAACCACCACCCGCGCCATTATAATAGGCAATGGCGATGGGATAGATACCCGCCGTCAGATTTTGGGCGGAACTGTTTTGCGACGTAGAGCCGTGTCCACCGTCGTTATTGACGAGCGCCGTACCCGAGAAATTGTAGGGAGAGGTCGTTCCGTTGCGAGCGCCGAGATAGAGCTTGCTGCCGTCATCGGAAGTCGTCCGGAAGTAATATGTACCGGTCGTCGGAATAGTAATGAAGCCTTCCCAGAGATAGCCAAAATTGCTCGACTGCGGCGGAGCAGGGTTCGTAATGCTCACAGTCGGTACACTACCAATCTGGATCGGCGCCAGCGTAGCGTAGTTGGGCAGATTGCTTGGCTGGCTCGCAAACGTATACATTTTATAGGTAAGGCCATTCGCTAACGGCTCGCCCGTAACTTGTCCGCTTGCAGGAGAAAGATTGCCTGCCTGATCCACCGCCCGGATAGTAAGAGCATACGTATTCGGGTATTGCAGGCTGTAAACAGTATAGGTGGTCTGGTCACCCGGAACAATATAAGACTTCTGCCCATTTACATATACATAATAACCGGTAACTCCTACGTCATCCGTAGACGCAGTCCAGGTCAGGCTGATGGAATTACGGGTAGTGCCCGAAATCGTCACATTGCCCGGAGCCGTCGGGGCCTGCACGTCGGCTATGGTGCTTCCGCTCGCCTCATTCGACGCAGGTGCCGCTCCCGTAGCATTAATTGCACGCACCTTATAATAGTACTTTGTACCCGACTTCAGACTATTGATAGTAGCCGTTGCCACGTCCTGGCCGACAATCGCAACCAGCTTGTAGGGACCGCCGGCAGCACCAGCCTGATAGATTTCGAAGTTCGTTTCATTATTGACCGGAGTGGGATTTTGTGCCCAGTCCAGACGCAAAGACGTCTTGCTGACTGGAGAGACGACCAGGTTCGAAGCAGCGTCAGGCTTGCTCGGACCATTGGCGTCGACTACCTTGAACGGATCGGAGAAATTGCTCGAACAACCGAACTGCTCAGTTACTGTCACCCGGTAGCTTCCCGGAGTAGTAACATAAAGCGTGCTGTCGGTGCTGATCGTAGCCGAACTGCCGACCGCCTGCCAGTTATAGGAAGCATAACCCGAAGGAACCTTCAGAGTCACACCAGGATTATCCAGCGCAGGAATTACCGTGCTCATCAAGCCTGCAACCGTAATCGGAGGCGTAACGGTAGGAGCCTTGATAGAAATAACGACCGGAGTATGCGACCAGTCGGACCAGTTACCATCACGCTGTACACGCGCGTCATACGTACCGACTTCCGTAACCGTAAGCGTATTCGTAGTAGCAGTCGTAATTACCGTACCGTTCTTACGCCACTGGTAAGCCTGGAAACCAGCCACAAGCCCCATCTTTACATTGATCGCGTCCGTAGGACAGAACTGCGTCCGTCCGAACAGAGGCCAGGGATTGGAAGCATAAGCCCTGTTCATAAAGGGCCAGAAATCAGGTTCCTTCCAAACGCTATCCCAAACACCGTGCCCCAGCGTCACGTAATTCTTATCGAGATAGTTCGCACCGGCCGCCTGCATCGCGCTGTTCACAACGGATGCCGTATACGGCGAAGGAGACCCGTCCAGGCCCCCGTGCGTATTCCAGATCTGCTCATACAGACATTTAGTAACCACATCATTATTGGAGAAAGTAACGTCGATCCCTGACATGGGAATAATCCCGGCATTGTAGGTGGGATTGTTCAGGAACATCTGCCAGGTACCGCCGCCCCCACCGGAAAGACCGTTACCGGTAACATGGAACGGATCCAGCTTGTTGTTGATCGTCATGTACTGGATAAGCTCCCTCAGGATGGAGAACTCATTGTTCCCCCAACCACCTGCCGTCTGTAAACAGATGACATAACCATCGAACTTTCCATTGTTGACCGCACTCAAAAAGACGTCCCCGCCATGGTACAGCTGGTACTCGTTATCATAAGGCGTGTTCGACGCCTCACCGACACCATGGTAGAAGATCATCATCGGATACTTCTTACCATCCACCGCCGTGGGGTTGTAAGTCTTGGGGAATAGAAGCCGGAACTGAGTGCCTTTGTAGATGTAGGCCTTGTAAGCGTCCGTGTTCCAGCTGACGCGACGCGTGCGTACCCACTTCCCGATGGTCCCGTACGCAGGCTGCGTGGGCGGGCTCGCCGAGTTGTAGGTAACCACCGCGTCCGCAGGATTCAGAATGCTCTGACCAAACGCGGCTTCGCCGAATAACGTCGCAGCGACGATCAACGACAAGATGAGTGATTGGGTAAAAATTTTCATAATTAGGGGGCTTAATAATGAGATATAGGACAATATACCAGCCTGGGCATACTACCTACTGTTTATAATAGATACAAAAACTACTTGCGCTGGATTCTAAAAAGATGTTTTACGCTAGGATGGAAGGAAAAGGAAAAAGGTCGTAGGATAAGACAATTAGGTAAGCTGCGTGTTAATGGAAGGAATAACCAGGAAATTGGAGTGGGAATTCAGAAGGATGCTTCGGTTGCTGGTTATATCAAGGGAGATCAGAAGAGAGTAAGAGTTAACTAGGAGTTAAGTACTAGTTAACACAGGGCAAAATAACATCTTTTTTCCTTCACCTGCAAACAGTTTTATCACTTTTTTTGCATATACCACTAAAATGGAATGGCCGGTGAGAGTCTCACCGGCCATCCTCTTATAATCACCTATTAATCAGAAGCTTATTGCTTGATAAGCTTGATCGTTTGGCTTGCTTTTCCACCCGCAAATGCCACCCGTACGATGTACGTTCCAGGGGTCAGTGGGTAGTTTGGTTCTATCCTCAGGAAGTTGTCACCCTGAACCAGGTTGTTGAACTGCTTAGCAAAGACCAGCTTGCCGCTCAGATCATAGAGACCTACCTGGATCTTGTCGCCGTTATCGGCCGGAACGGTCAGGCTAAAGAATTCCTTGAACGGATTCGGATAAGCGCTCACCACAGAGTCCGCCTTCACCGTCTGCGACAACCGCAGGCTCGAAGCCGCTACCGCCGTTGTCTTGACCGCCGCATTACCAGGCGTACCCGGTACCGCAGGCGCCGTGTGCGTGCTCGGCAGATAACCCTGTACAATCCACGCGTTGATCAGACCACCCTGAGAGCTGGTCGTGTACGGCAGCACATTCAGACCGAGCGTACCGTCAGATAGCGGGCTCACGTTGAACATGGTTACGTTCTCTTTCGCATTGATCGAAGCATCCAGCAGAACCGTATCGCCGCCTACCGCAAACGCGGTGGTATTGTCACCCCAGGTGGTCGTGCTCGACATGAAGGTCAGGTCATATTTCAGCGAAAGGTTCAGCCCTTGCAGCGCCAGACCGCCCACCTGACCCGGGAAGAGGATATAGTCATCCAGGAGAACCGCGTCGGGATAGATACCGGAGTTGTTGCCCGTCACGTTACCCAGCGACTGGATACCCGCAAACGGATTCGTTACCGTCATACCCATGCTCGTAGCAGCACCCGTGCTATCGAAGAAATTGTTCCAGACATAGCCTACTTGCGGCGGAGCCAGCAGGTTGTTCCACGGCATCGTAGCGTTGCTGGTGCCAGTGAAGTTGATGTATACCTGGTAAGAGTAGGTCGTCAGCGAAGCGATATTGCTATAGTTCGACTGCGTCGTTGCATTCACCGCCCTTACGATATAGTAGTAAGTGCTGTTCGGGCTCAGACCGTTGTCGGTATAGCTCGTAGCGTTCGCAGGCAGGGTCTTGATTTGCGAGTAAGAACCCGTGCTGTCGCTCGCACGCCATACTTCGAAGCCTGTTTCGTTATCCGAACGATCCTGCCACTGAATCCTGGCAGTCGTACGGCTCTTGGTTACAACCCGCAGATCGGCCGGATTCAGCACCAATCCACCGCTGCCGTCATAGGCCTGGATAACCAGGGCATTGACAAAGGCATTCGAAGAACCGGTATCCTTAGCCACGCTGATCGTCACATTACCGCTACCGTCAGGAATGACATTGTTGAATGCTACTACCTTGTCCTTGTTGAAGGAAGCCTGAATCGACTGGGAGACGCCATTGATCGTAAACTTGGTCAGGGCGCTCAATCCATCCTGGTAGCTGCTGAACAGCTGGAAGTTGTATTTCTTACCCGCAGTCAGACCGCTCACCTGGATCGTTCTCACCGTCGAACCCGGCTCATAGAAGGAGTTACGCGTTACGGCTTCCGGATAGACCGTCGTACCGTTTCTCGGACGCATACCCGTCGCGCTCGTCCAGGAGAAGCCATTCACCAGCTTCACGGAGATGCTCGTCGGAACATTGCTGTCGTCGAGAAGATTCGACAAGGTCAGACCAGAGAAGGGAGGTCCTACCAGCGAGTTCCAGGGCTTCGGAGCCTGCATCGAACCGTCTGTGAAGTTCACGTAGACACTGCTCACGTTCGGCTCGGTTACCGAGATCGTAAAGGTCGTGGAAGCCATCGAATCGAGACCATCCTTCACCGTAATCTTCACATTCGGGAAGACACCCAGCGTACCTGCAGTCGGGTTGATATTCAGCGTACCCGTACCATTGCCATTATCCGTAAAGGTTACGAAAGGAGGCAGGTTGGTAGCCGTCAGCGTGAGCTGAGCAGTCGGGTCGTCGTCGGTTGTTACCTGGATTGTCTGCGGTGCATTGTTCTTCAACGCAACGTCGGCAATCACATTGATCTTCGGCAGCCTGTTCAGCGTAGTCAGGCTGACGCTGTCGGAGTAACCGGATACCCCATGGGTATTGATCGCCCGTACTTTATAGAAATAAGCCGTATTGCTCGAGATATTACCATCCGTAAAGGTTCTTGCGCTATTGCCGGACGCAGTTCCAGCCAGCGTATAGGTACCCGTGGATACCGGCGCACGCCAGACCTCGAAGCCGGTTGCATTGTAAGCCGCACTGCTCCAGTTCAGCTGTACCTGGCCGCCCGCATTCTGTGCGCTCAGCCCGGTCGGAGTCACAGGCGCCGTACCGTCATCGAATTGCGTCGTTACCACGATCGCATTCCAGAAACCGATGTTCGAGCCCACAGCCTTACCGATTACGATCGGAATAGTGCCATCGGCTGCCGCTTTCAGGTTGCTGATCGAAACCGTATTCTGGGTATTACCCTGCACAGCCAGACCTACCTTCTGGCTTCCGACACGGAAGGTCGTCGTACCATTGTCCGCCTGCCAATCCAGCACACTGCTCGAGAAGAAGCTCAGGTTGTACACCTGCGTCGTATCCAGGCCCGTCAGCGTAGCCGTGATCGAGTCGGGACCGCCCATCGCGCCGAAGATGTAGAAGTCCTTCGATACCGCATCAGGATAGATTCCGGAGTTGTTACCCGTCGTAGCGCCCGCATCGAAGCCGGTGAACCACCACCAGGGGTCGATCGACAGACCCATCGTCGTCGTATTGCCCGCGTCGTCTTTCAGACCCGTCGTCGTCGTACCCGTCAGGCTGTTCCACGGAGCACCCACGGTATTCTTCATGTAGACACGCATATATACTTTACTGTTCGGGTCCTTATCCTTCACCGTCAGCACAAACGTCCTCACAGTAGACAGTCCATTCGCATCGTCTACCTTCACCTGTACATTATAAACACCTGCACCGGCAAAGCTCGGATGGACAAACAGATTTGCCTTACCATTCGAAGTCGGAGTCAGCGTAAAGCCGCTGGGCAGATTGGTCGCAGAGACCGTCAGCGCATTGGCCGAATTATTCTCGCTCGCGCTGATCGGAATGGTCAGCGTATCGTTTTCGTTGATCGTATAGTTTGCGATCGTATCGATAACAGGAGCATAATTATTATTGACATTCAGGTCGAAGGTCGTCGTATCCTTGCCATTGAAGACGTCGGTCACGATGATCTTGAGACCCGTATAGTTGCCCTGGTCGGCCTGAACCGGATTCAGGGTCAGCGTAGCCGTACGGTCGCCATTGTCGACCAGGCTTGCAAAGCCCGGCAGGTTGCTGCCCGTAAAGACCAGCGCGCCAGAGTTGACAGACGTAGCGCTTACCTTGACGGTGGTCGTCGTGCCATAACGCGCACTTTGCTTAGGCAGCTTGGTGATGACAGGCAAGTTGTCCAGCGTCATCGCCGAGTAAACCGCCGTAGCAGGTGAATTACCACCCACACCCGTAGCGACTATCTTATAATAATAGGTCAGATTGGAGAAGAGCGCAGTATCCGTAAAGGACGTAGCCGTCGCAGCCGGGCTGGACAGCAGGATGAAGTGCGTAGAGTCCCCAACCGAACGAAGGATCTGGAAGCCATTGACCGTAGCCGAGCTATCCTGCCAGCTGAGACCGATCTTCGAAGAAGACAGAGCCGTCACCACTACATTGTAAGGTTTGGACGGAGCCGTCGGCAGTGCAAAGGTCGTAGCCCTCGAGTTGGTATTGATAAAGGCAGCATCCGGGATGTTCTGCTTGGAAATGCCAGGACCCTGATAAGAAGCCGTCAGCGCAACACCACCGCCCTGCTGGAAGTAGGTAACATAGATCGGATAAGAACCCGCCGTCAGGTTCATGGTAGCGGAACCCCGCTCCGTAGTCCCTTGCAGGAAGTCGTTCTTCACGATCAGGTGCGCGCTGTCATAACCGCCCAGGTACATATTGCTGCCGTCATCCGAAGCCGTCCAGAACTGATAGGTCCCGGTCGTCGGAATATTGATCGTACCCGCAAACTTCAAGGCGTAGTTGGTAGTCTGTGTCCCTGCAGCCGACAAGGAGACATTCGCCTGGCTTCCCGTCGAAAACGGCGTTTGAGAATTCAGCTGAGCCAGGTTGTTGAAAGTGTAGTTCGTATAGAGGCTGTAAGAAACGCCGCCTAACGAAGCCGCATCGAAACCGGAAGAACCATATTGGTTGATCGCCTGCACCTTATAATAATAGGTAGTGGCCGCCTGCGCCGTGCTATCCGTATAGCTCGTCGCGTTGGCGCCCGTAGTAGCAATGGTGACGAAAGGTCCTGCCGAGCTGGTAGCACGATATACCTCGAAGCCGTTTTCCGTAGTGGAATTGTCCGTCCAGGTAATCTGTACCTTATTATATGCCTGCGCCGTAGCCTTTATCTGGGTCGGAGCAGCAGGAGCCGTTCCGGCCGGCGTATAGGGACTCGCAAAGTACGTGTCAGCGATCGCGTGCTGGTTGTTGTCGCCGAAGAGCGCAGAACAAGCCCAGGATACCGTCATAACCGCACCGCCTCCGTTCTGGAAGAATTCGTAGACGACCGGATAGGTACCGGGTTGCAGCGTCATCGCCGTACTGGTCGCCTGCTGCGTACCGTGCAGACCGTCGTTGGCGACCGTCGGCGTACCCGTAGCTGTTTGCTTATTGAACCACATCGCGCTACCGTCATCCGAAGAAGTAGCAAAGGTATAGGTGCCTGCTACGGGGATACGGATATAGCCCTTCCACACATAACCGAAATTGTTCGCCTGCGTAGCATTGGAAATGCTCACGTTAGGCATCACACCCGACATCACCGGAGTAAGCGTCGTGAAGTCCGGCAATACGCTCCAGCCATTGGGAGTTGTATAATAGGTGTAGTTCAGACCCTTGAAGACCGAAGCCGCAGATACCTGGTTGCTGGCAGAGGACTGATTACCGCTGCCGTCGATCGCAACGACGTAGAAGGTGTACTGCTGATTGGCCGACAGACCACTCACGATAAAGCTGCTGTCCGTAGCCTTCGCCGAGTAGCTCTTCACGCCATTGACATAGATGAAGTAGTTGCTGACCGCCACATTATCCGTGGAAGGCGTCCAGGCCAAGGTAACCGAAGAGAAGGAAGTGGACGTCGCCCGCACATTGGTCGGAGCCGTAGGCGGCGTCTTGTCCGAAGTCGTTACGGCATTCGCCTCGTTCGATATCGCAGCCGCACCCGTGCTGTCGACCGCACGTACGACATAATAGTATTTGGTATTGGGAGTAAGACCATTGTCGATGAACCGTACCGTGTCCGCAGGCACGATGCCGGCATAGGTATATGGACCACCGGTCGTCTTCGAACGATAAATTTCAAAACCGGTTTCCTTATTGGCCGGATTGGGATTGCGCGCCCAGTCCAGCTCCATCTGCGTAAAGGAAACGGGATTCGCCACCGCATTGCTGGCAGGGCTCGGCGCATTCGGCCCAGCCGCGTTGACCACGCGGAAGGGCGGAGAGTAAATGCTGGAGCATCCAAACTGCTGCGTGACCGAAACAATATATTGACCCGGTTGGGTGGCGCTGATGATACGCGTATTGCCGACTACGCTATCGCTGCCAACCCTCTTCCAGGTGTAGCTCGTATATCCGCTATCCGGAACCTGCAGGTTCACGAAATTCTTACCATCCGTAGCCGGAATGACCTTGCTCATCAAGCCCGAAATGCTGATGGGCGGCGTCACCGTCGGCGTCTGAATCGAAATCACCACCGGTATATGCGACCAGTCGGACCATACCCCTCCCCGCTGAACCCGCGCGTCATAGGTACCGGTAGCCGTAGCAGTGATCGTATTGGTAGTGCTGGAGAGAACCACGCCATCCTTTCTCCATTGGTAAGCCTGGAAACCGGCGACCAGACCGATCGTTACGTTGATTGGATCGCCGGGGCAGAACTTCGTGCGACCAAACAACGGCCAGGGATTGGCCGCATAGGCGCGGTTCATGAACGGCCAAAAGTCCGGCTCCTGCCAGACACTGTCCCACACCCCGTGACCCAGGGTAACATAATTCTTATCCACATAGTGCGCGCCCGCCGCCAGCATCGCCTGGTTGACCACCGACGCCGTAGCAGGAGCAGGAGAACCGTCCAATCCACCATGCAGGTTCCAGATCTGCTGGTACAGACACTTGGTGACGATATCGTTGTTGGCGTAAGACACGTCTACACCCGACATGGGCGCAATCCCCGCATTATAGGTGGGATTGGCCAGAAACATTGCCCAGGTACCACCGCCGCCGCCGGAAAGACCGTTACCCGTTACGTGGAAGATGTCGAGCTTGTTGTTGGTACCCATATAATCGATCAGCTCCTTCAACAGCTGAAACTCGTTGGCACCCCAGCCACCGGCCGTCTGCAATGCGATGACATAGCCATCGAAAGTGCCATTGTTCACGGCATTCAGAAACACATCCCCGCCGTGGTACAGCTGATACTCATTGTCATACGGAGTATTCGACGCCTCCCCTACCCCATGGTAGAAGATCATCATCGGATACTTCTTCCCGTCGTTCGCCGTCGGGTTGTAAGTCTTGGGGAATAACAACCGGAAGGGCGTGCCCTTGTAGATGTAGCACTTGTAAGAGCTAGTATTCCAGCTCACGCGGGGGGTACGAACCCATTTTCCAATTGTACCCCAGGCTGGCTGGGTAGGAGGAGCGGCTGAATTGTAGTTAACAATCGCATCAGCGGGGTTCAGTACGCTCTGAGCCAACGCAGACTGACCGAAAACGGTAGCCAGTACAATTGACAGCGACAAGACGTAGCGGGTAAAAATTTTCATGATCTCGGCTTAATAATGATGGGGCAATAAAAGGCCCCCGTTTTTTATTATGATTAAATAAAAACTCGCGTTTGTAAAAGGATTTAAATGGATGGTTCCCTTAGGATTGGCAGGATAGGAAAAATGGGACTTGGACCGTTGGCCCGAATAGGAGTGGTTAGCAAATGAAATTCAAGGAGATTCGATGGATTTGACGTAGAGTCTGGTTCAATCAAGGGAGATCAGAGAAAGCAGTTAACTAAAACTTATGCAAGATAGCACATTTGACGCAGTCTGGCAATTATGTTAACAAAATCCCCCTCTCTATTAACAACCGCTTTACAAAAAAGAGTTATTTAAATAATTCATCATATATCTGCTCGATCCGCTTAGTCATGCTCGTTGCATTGAACTGCTCACGAATGGTGCGAATCGCATTCCGGCTCAGCCGGTCACGAAGAACGACGTCTTCGCTTAGCTTGACGATCGCCGTAGCCAGTGCGCTTATATCTCCCGGCTCGACCATCCAGCCATTCACGCCATCCTGTACTACTTCACGGGTCCCGTCTACACGCGTAGCAACCACCGCTTTTCCCATCGCCATGGCTTCCAGTAAGCCGATCGGCAGGCCTTCCCACAAGGAAGGCAGTACAAAGATGTCAGCCGCAGCCAGCACATCGGGTACATCCTGGCGAAACGCCTGGAAGATGACCTTCTCTTCCAAACCAAGCTCTTTCACCAGCTGAAGACCCGCCGCCTTCTCATCCCCATCCCCAACCATCAACAGTCGAAGATTCGGCTCCTGAACAGACGCTTCCTTAAACGCTTTGATAAGTGTCAAAGGTTGCTTGTGCGACGTGAACCTTGCAATAAATAATACAAGCACCGCATCCTCCGCAATACCCAATTCCTGCCGCACGTTTTTGAACGTCTTCACAGGAGAAAATTTCTGCTGATCGATTCCATTGTTGACAACCTCTGCCTTCAACCCCGGAATCACTTCCATCCCAGACTGGCGATTAGACGCCGAAACCGCAATGTTAACAGAGGAACGGGATGTAATCCATCGCTCGCCTAAGATACGAAGCCGGCGAACCAATGGATGTTGGTCGTTGTGGAAAGACCATCCGTGAACCGTATAGACAAGAGGAATATGCAAATTCCGGGCCGCCCACAGCGTATTCGAGCTGGCCCTCGTCCCATGCGCATGAACCAGATCCACCGATTCTTTCTTCATCAGCTCCTTTACCTTCGACCACTTGGTAACATCGAACGGTTTTTCGGTGTAAAGTACATGGGTAGTAACCCCCATCGCCCGCAAACGCTCTACCATCGGCCCATCGGTAAACGACAAAACCACGGGTTCAAAACGGCTACGATCGAGATTCTCAACCAGGCTAAGCAGATGAGATTCACCACCTCCGATCTGCCCCTGCCGGATACATTCCAGTACTTTTATTTTCCGGTTCATATTACAGTTTTCCGATCCAGCGATCATACCACAGCTGGAACATCAGCACTTGCCACAGTTTTTGATAATTGACCTTCTTCCCCGCCAGGTATTCATCCCGAAGCGCAATGATCGGCCCTGGCACAAAAACACCCGTAGCCAGCAGACTCTTCTCACTGAGATAATAGCGAAGCTGCTCCTTCAGGTCCTCACGAAACCACACCATGAGTGGGGCGATAAAGGGGCGCTTGGGGCGCTCCATTAATTCCTTGGGGATATATTTGTGCACCACCTGCTTCAACAACCACTTGTTCACCCCATCCCGAATCTTGAAATTGGAAGGCAGACGCGACAGAAACTCGATCAGCCGGTGGTCCAGCATCGGCTCACGCCCCTCCAGGCTCACCGACATCGTAGCCCGGTCCATCTTGACCAGGTTATTGTCCACGAGGAAGGTCTTATAGTCGATCGCCAATAGCCGGTTCACGATGCCATCGTTATGCTCCAGTTTCTTCCCATCTTCGAAGAAGGTGGGATAGCGCTCGAAATTCTTACCCAGGAAGGATTCTACCTCGCTTTCCGTAATGTATTGGCTGATATATTTTACCGCAGTGATCGGGTCATGGCTCTTCCAGATCAGCTTCATCTTCTCATACCGGGTGGTAAAGTTATACTGGCTGCTGAAGTATGGAATATGCTCCGGATTAATTAACGACATCGCCCCGCTAAGCAGCGTCTGCGCAAAAACCGGCAGCTTCGTCGTATACTTCTCGGCCTGGTTGAATTTGTTGTATCCCCCAAAAATCTCGTCTCCCCCATCCGCGCTCAAAGCCACCTTTACCTGCTGACGCGCCAGCTGACTGACCAGCACCGTCGGGACCGTAGAATTGTCCGCAAACGGCTCGTCATAGATTTCCGGCAACCGGCTGAGCACTCCACCCGCTTCCTTGGCCGTCAGATACCACTCGGTATGGTCCGTTCCCAGGTATTCCGCAATCTTCTTCGCCTCCGGCGCCTCGTTGAATTCATTCTCGTGAAAACCAATCGTAAACGTCTTCAGCTTCTCCGTCCTTCCCGTCTGTAAAAGAGCGGCTACACTGCTGCTGTCATACCCCCCGCTCAGAAACAACCCCACCGGCACGTCCGCGACCATCCGATGCTCATAAGCATCCTTCATCAGCCGGTCCGTCTCCTCGATCGCCTCCGTGTCCGAAATCGACAGCTTGGGCTGATTGTAATAGTCGAATACATCCCAGTATTTCTTCTGCTCCTGACGCTTGGTCTTCAGGTCGATGGTCATATAATAACCCGGCAGCAGCTTGTAAGTATGATGAAAAATGGAGTGAGGCGCAGGAATATAGCTGTATTGAAGGAACAAAGCCAGACTGGCCGTGTCCACCTTCTTCTCGAAACGCGGATGCGGAAAGAGGGCCTTCAGCTCCGAGGCGAATAACAATACATCGTTATTCCAGTAGTAATAAAGCGGCTTGATCCCCGCCCGATCCCGGATCAGAATCACCTGCTCCTTCGCCTTGTCGTACAACGCGATGGCAAACATCCCGATAAACTTCTGCACCACGTCCATCCCCCAGCAGTGATAACCCTTCAAAATCACCTCGGTATCCGACCAGGAATTGAACGTGTAGCCCTTTTGCTCCAGCTCGGCGCGGATGGCCTTGAAATTGTAGATCTCGCCGTTGAAGTTGACGATCAGATCCCCAAAATGCATGGGCTGATGCCCCAAAGGCGACAGGTCCAGGATGGAAAGCCGCCGCTGACCAAAGCCGATGGAGGCCTGGGCGGCGTCATATACCTCGTGCCCGCCGTCGTCCGGTCCGCGATGCAGCATAGCATCCGTCATCGAACGCAGCAGGTCGATATTGCTGTCCTTTTTAAAGTCGATAAATCCGGTAATCCCGCACATAAGCTGATCAGTTAAAGGTGATTTTACGATTGAATTGCCAGAATATGCCCTTCCAGAATGACCGCAGATGCTCCTTCTGTCCTTTCAACAGATAGCTCAGGGTGTTCTTGGGTATGGTAAGCAAGATAAAATAACCCGTAAACAAGACCTGCGCCGACCAGGGCATATTCCGCCGCATAAAAAGAATGCGGTTCCGGGTCAGGTAAAAGGTCTTTAGAGGACTCGACTTCCCCGTCGTCATCGATTCTTTATGGTAAATCAACGACTTGGGCTGGTAATAAATTTTGTACCCCTTCCGTTTGATCTGCTCCGACCAGTCGAATTCTTCGTAATAAAGAAAGAACAGCTCCGGCATCATTCCCACCTCGTCCACTACCTTCCGGGGAACCATCATCGCCCCCCCGTGCACATAATTCGTGGTCTTGATCTCGTCGTACTGCCCCTGGTCCGCTTCCCGGCAGCCAATCATCCCATTGCGACCGGTAAAAGGATTGACCGCGGCATAACCCGCATATTCTATCGTCCCCTTTGCAAAATAATAGTGAAATTTCGGACTGACCATGCCCGCATCCGGATAAGCCCGGAATATTTCCAACAACCCCTCCAGCAACCCGGGGGTAAATTCTGTGTCGTTATTGACGATAAATAGATAATCGCCCTTTGCAATACGGATACCGGCGTTATTTCCGCCGGAAAATCCAAGATTGGCCGAATTCCGGACCACCCTGGCGTCCGGATAAGTTTGGAGAAAGATAGCAGTAGGATCCTCGGTAGACGCATTGTCTACAACGATGACCTCGATATTTTTATAGGTATTCTGCTCCCTGATAGAGCGTAAGAAAGCACAGGTTATATCAGGAGTGTTCCAATTGAGGGCAATAATTGAGATTAAAGGATTGTCCTTCAACATAAACGGTTTTCTTTT
Organism: Bacteroidota bacterium; assembly: GCA_018267545.1. Taxonomy (GTDB): domain Bacteria; phylum Bacteroidota; class Bacteroidia; order Chitinophagales; family Chitinophagaceae; genus Puia. The sequence continues at coordinate 544 of JAFDYG010000005.1, read as the reverse complement.
AAAGGGTAAGCTACTGGCAGGTCCGGCATCCGGCGGCTGCCTCGATCAACAACACTATACGTTTTCCTTCTGGAATAACGCTGTGGGGGTATTGGCTATTATCCAAAGATCAGTGGTAAAATTACACTTGGAAGCATAGTCGATATCCAGATTAATACGCTCTTCTACAGACATATCCCGGTTTCCACGCTTCTTCACCTGCCAGAGACCAGTAATACCCGCCGGCGCCAGAAAACGCGCAGCATAGTCATCGGTGGTCAGGGTAGCCGCTTCGTACAGCGGTAAAGGGCGATTACCGACCAGGCTCATATCCCCGAGGAATACGTTGAACAGCTGAGGCAGCTCGTCCAGGCTGGTATTGCGCAGGAAACCGCCGACCTTCGTGATACGCGGGTCATTGCTGATCTTGAAGAAAACAGGTCCCTTGCTCTCGGACGTATACTGATGCAGATGGTGCACCTCGGCGACGCGCTTGTCCGCATCCCGGTGCATCGTCCGGAACTTCGAAAAATTGAAAATTCTATACCCACGAACAGCACGCCTA
>JAFDYG010000059.1 GCA_018267545.1 Bacteroidota bacterium | reverse complement strand
TTCGAGGGAGGTCACCGGATAGTCGCCCAGCTGGACGATGATATCGCCGGTTTGCATTCCTGCGGCCTTGGCGGGTCTTCCCTCGCTGACGCCGTCGGCGCGGACCCCGCTGCCGCTAAAGGTATAGTCCGGCAGGATACCCATGGTTACACTGAACCTGGGTGCGTCCTGCTGTACTTCCCGGGTCTTTGTAAAGGCAACCCTGCCGTTTTTATTCTGACCTTCCAGCAGGTCATAGATAAATTTTACCACCTGCAGCTCGCCAGTATAGTTGATCTTGTCGTAGTCGTCCCCCGGCTTGTGATAGTCGGGATGAACGCCGGTGAAAAAGAAGAGTACGGGAATGTCTTTCTGGTAGAAGGAGGTGTGGTCGCTGGGTCCCATGCCGCTGCTATCCAGGTGCAGCTTGAAGAAGGGCTTGCCGCGCCCGGGCGCGAGGGCGGGTCCCCAGGCAGGAGACGTGCCGTAGCCGCCAATGGTGAGGCCGTGCGTCGTATCGTTCAGCCGTCCGATCATATCCAGGTTGACCATGTAATTTACCGATTTGAGGTCGATGGTCGGGTGCTCTACAAAATATTTGGAACCAAAGAGCCCCAGCTCTTCCCCGGAAAAAGCGATAAAAAGATAATTATTCGCCTTCAGCCGGGAGGCCTTCAGCAGCCGGGCAAGCTCGATCATCCCGGCTACGCCGCTGGCATTGTCGTCGGCACCATTGAAAATGACTTTTTCCGGTCCCATGTAAAGGCCATTGCTGTCTTCATTGTGTCCCAGATGGTCGTAATGGGCCCCGATGACGATGGTCGTCGGCGCACCAAGGTCATAAAAGCCCACGACGTTGTGCCCGGTGCGTTTGCGGTCGGTAAACTCGACCTTGATCTTCAATTCGACGGTAGCAGCCTCGTCCTTCAAATACTTACGTTTTGCTGCCGGGGTCAGGTATAGGACCGGAATGGCCGTTGGCGCCGGTCGATCGTGTGAATCGAAGAGGAGCTTGTCGGCGATGCGGGAAGAATTGTAAAGTATCAGGGCCGTGGCTCCCTTTTTGGCGCACGCCGCAGTTTTGGCCCGGATGGCGCCATAGAGGTCGAAATGGGGATTTCCCGCAGCCGATTCCAGCAGCTCGCGCAGGTCGTAGAACCAGGGAGCGCCGCTTTCCTGTAAAGCTACGGCGGGGCTGCCGCTGACCGCTCCTGCCGGGCTAAAAGCCAGAGGGAAATACTCCTGATTTAACTGTAAGGGGTGATCGTTGATCTGAAGGAAGGATTCGGGGCTGATCACCCTACCCTGATCGACCGGAAAAGCCTGTAGCCAGCCGTTACTGTCTCCTTTTGGCGCCAGGCCTATCTCTTTGAACTGACGGCTGATGTATTCGCTGGCGGCTTCTTCTCCCTGGGTTCCTGTTCGCCGGCCTTCCAGCTTGTCGTCGGCCAAATAGTGAACGTGCTCTTCCAGCTGGGAAAGCGTAATTTTGTCAGTTTTTTTGAGTTTTTGGGCGTTAGCTGTCAGAAATGCGGTAGATAGGATAAGCACCGGTAGCGTAATACGGAGAATCATAAATGCGGTTTAACGGAGAGCCGACCAAAGGTAAGATGGATTTATTTTCTACACTCACCTTTTTTCCTTTAGTTTTGCAGATTGGCCTTTCCGGAGTGGATCTGGCCCCACTAAACCGGCCGCCGGAATAGCGATTTGTTAAAAAAACGTATGGCGCTACCGCACCTTATTAAGTATGTATACACCAATGGGACCGATGAAGTAATTCGCCGGGGAAAGAAAATCCACGCTATTGGTTATGTAGAGCTGATCGAATACGACGAGTTATTCGAGTCCGTAACCTTCCGGGTCAAGGATGACAGCTATTCCACCTACTACAAAGTGTATGTCCAGAAATTCAAGGACCCCAAGACCTTATCGATCCGCTGCAGCTGTCCCTATAATCTCGGAGACATCTGCCGGCATGAGGCGGGAGCCTTGATCCAGCTGCAGGAGCTGCTGGACAGGAACATGCTGAAGGCGGAGGAGGTAAAGTATGACCAACGTCATACGGTCGTGAAGATGAAGTTTATCGACATGAAGAGTATTCGTCTGCTCTGCTCTCCTCAAACGCTGGCAGACGCCGAGAAATATCTTCGGACAGAACGTGCGCAGATCGAGTTTGCAAAGGACGAGGTCGTCAAAGCTTCGGTCAAGATCGAGGGACAGGCATACCAGGTAGTGCTGCGGAAGAACGAAGAGCGGAACTTCGATACCAGCAGCGACTATCCCGATCCCCTCCATCCCCTCTCGCTGCCGAAAGTGATCGTTTTCCTGCAGCTGCTTCACGCGCACGGCGCCTACTATTTCGACAGCATCCGCAACTGGGATAAGGAGAAGAACAAGCTGCTCGAAGCCTACGGCTATTCTCTTTCGGATGACCTCAATGGGAAATTCGAATTTACTTATAAAGAAGGAAAGCCCTTCCTTCGCGTCCTGGATACTTCCATCAAACGCGTAGCTCCGCTGGCTACCAGCCGCCCCAGGCCGGTGGAAGCCGAAGCGCCCGCAGCCGTCATTTCGGAAGAAGAAAAAGTGGCCGGGAATGCCCAGCGGGTGGGTGTCGTCTTCAACTTCAATCATGAGAGCTTTCCAGGCTTCGCCCTCGACGCCGTTACCGGGGAAAGCAACGAGGAGCAGAGCGCGTATACCGGCAAGGTCGAGAAGATGGACCTTTCCAAGTTTGTCAATATCGATCCCTTTAACGACTTCGACCGGCAGCTGATCCCTTCTCTGCGGAAGATACAGGGACCGGAGATCAATAAATATCTCAACCGTAACTCTCCCTTTAGCGGTATCTGGGAGAATATCATCCACCACGAAGAGGACGACCTGCCCGAAGAGACGAAGAAGCTGATGGTGGAATACCTGCATCCCAAGCTCAAAAAGCTGTTTGCCGAAATGAACACGAGCCCCTTTGTGTTCTATCTCAATGGACACAATGCTTTCAAGACGGCGAACCTGCAGCCCGTAGGTCTGTCGGTCGATACGGTAACACCTTTCTTTAACGTTGCCGCCGGCAAGGACGACTATGAGCTGAGCTGTTACGTAAAGATCAATGGACAGCCGGTGGATCTCTCCCGCAATGAATGCAAGAGCGCGCTGGTTTTCTTTTACAATAGCAATCTCTATCTCTGGAACCGCCCCGAAGACATCGCGCTGATCGAACGGTTCGGCGGCAAGGAGAAATGGACCATCACCAAAGAAGAGTGGCCGTCGCGGCTAAAGGATTTTATCCTGCCGCTGACCATGGACTATCACGTCGACTTCGACAATGGGCTGGTTCGCGAAGTAAAGGACGGCGACCCGGAGAAGAAGCTCCTCCTGCAGGAAAAGGGCGACTACCTTGTCTTCCAGCCGCTGTTTTCCTATAAAGGTTTCGAGACGCGTCCCGGGGGTAAAGACGAAATCATCGTACCCGATGGGGACCAGGTGTTGATCGTGCATCGGAATAAAGAAGCGGAACTACAGTTTTTCCGCAAGCTCGAATCGCTGCATTCCCAGTTCATCCATCCCGAAAGCGCAAATAGCCTGGCGCTGAAGGGCGCCGATGTGCTGAAGAACAATTGGTTCTTCCTTTTTGTCGACGCGATGGAGGAAATGAAGGTCCCGGTATATGGCTTCGAAGCGCTGAAGAATTTCCGTTTCAATACCGCCAAGCCGCAGACCAAGATCCATATCAGCAGCAATACCGATTGGTTCGACGCGCGTGTGGACATCCTCTTTGGCGACCAGAAGGTGACCATTGCCGATGTAAAGAAAGCGTTGGGCAATCGCCAGCAATTCGTCCCGCTGCACGACGGTACATTGGGCGTATTACCGGAGGAGTGGATCAAGAAATACTCGCTGCTGTTCCGCGTCGGCGAAGGCAAGAGCAACCAGCTGCGGCTCTCGAAATATCATATGAGCGTCATCGACGAGCTCTATGAAAACCGCAACGAAGAAGAGCTGATCATCCGGCTCGAAGAGAAGTACGAGCAGTTGAGGGAATTCAACCGTATCCGGGAAGTCCCGCCGCCTGCGCACCTCGAGCCGATCCTTCGGCCCTACCAGGTACATGGCTTTCACTGGCTCAACTACCTGCAGGAAGTCAACTGGGGTGGGATCCTGGCCGACGACATGGGTCTTGGTAAAACCATCCAGGCCCTCTCCTTCCTGAATCATTTCCGTACGGAGCACGGCCGTCTCAGTGCATTAGTCGTTTGTCCGACGACCCTGATGTTCAACTGGGAGAATGAAATAAAGAAATTTACGCCCGACCTGACCTATCATATCCACCACGGCGGTGATAGGACGCGCAGCAAGGAAATCCTGTCCCAATACAATGTCATCATCACGACCTATGGGACGCTGCGCAGCGATATCAAGCTGCTCCTCGAGCTTGCCTTCGACTATGCGGTACTGGATGAATCGCAGGCGATCAAGAACCCCAGCAGTAAAGTGACCAAGGCCGCCTGTCTGCTGCAAGCCAAACATCGGCTTTGCATGAGCGGTACCCCTTTGCAAAATAATACCTTCGACATCTTTGCGCAGATGAACTTCCTCAACCCCGGCATGCTGGGCAGCCTGGAGTTCTTTCGTCAGGAGTTTGCCGTGCCCATCGATAAGTTTGGCGAGCAGGACCGGAAGGAGCACCTGCGCAGACTATTATTTCCTTTTATCCTTCGTCGGACCAAGGAGCAAGTAGCGAAGGACCTGCCCGAAAAGACCGAGACCATTCTCTTCTGCGAAATGGAAGACGAGCAGCGGAAAGTGTACGAGGCTTACAGGAACGACTACCGGGATAAGATCCTTGGAACCATCGAAACACAGGGTATCCAGCGTTCTCAGCTGACGATCCTGCAAGGCCTGATGAAGCTGCGGCAAATTTGCGACTCTCCTGCGATCCTCAACGAAGCGGACCGTTATCCCAACCATTCCATCAAGCTCGACGAGCTGGCCCGTGAAATCTCCGAGAACATCGGCGACCACAAGGCGCTCATCTTCTCGCAGTTCCTGGGTATGCTGGCGTTGATCAAGGAAAGACTGAAGGAGCTGGAGATTCCATTCGAGTATTTCGATGGCAGCACTTCCGCAATAGAGCGTGAGCGCGCCATCCAGAGCTTCCAGAATGACGACTCCTGCCGGGTGTTCCTCATCTCTCTGAAAGCGGGTGGTGTGGGCCTCAACCTGACGGCGGCCGACTATGTCTATATCGTCGATCCATGGTGGAACCCTGCCGTGGAACAACAGGCCATCGACCGGACGCACCGTATCGGGCAGACCAAGAATATTTTTGCCTATCGAATGATCTGTAAGGATACCATCGAGGATAAAATCCTGCAACTACAGGAGAAAAAACGCATACTCGCCAAGGACCTGATCGCAGATGACGATGGCTTTGTTAAGAGCCTCACCAGAGCGGATGTAGAGTACCTGTTCTCATAGCCGGTTAAAAAGAGATTAAATTCACCGATAAACATTCTGTTTTCCCGGGATGCTTCACCCTACCGGCAATACTATTTTACCATTGGTAACTCTATACTGTGCGTAGAATAAACGAGCTATTATTTTAGCAGTCAATGATTGGCTATGACTAAGAATTTACTTTTATTGCTAATAACCGGGCTCTTTTTCGCAACACCCTCATTTTCACAAACAAAGCCTACTAAGGGCACGGTAAAGGGGACCGTTGTCGATTCTGCAGAGAATAAACAGCCGCTGAGCAGCGCCACTATTTCCGTTCTGGGTGTAGGAGCGGACTCTACGGAAGCGGAATTTGTCGTTACAGATAAGAAAGGAGCATTCCTGGTAAGGAACCTCAACCCGGCACAATACAGACTGGTGGTTTCCTTTGAGGGCTTCCAACCTGTCATGAAGACATTTAATATCTCCGACGCCAATATGAACGTGGACCTCGGCACTCTTTTGATGGTCCATGCGGACAAGATGCTCGCGGAAGTAGTCGTACAGCGTCCTCCCATGAGCGTCAAGAAGGACACGGTAGAATACAACGCAGGCATGTTTGCTGTAAAGCCCAATGCGGTTGCAGAAGACCTACTTCGGAAAATGCCGGGCGTACAAGTGGATAAGAGCGGCAATATCACGGCACAGGGCGAAACGGTCACCCGCGTTCTGGTCGATGGAAAACGATTCTTTAGCGATGACCCCAAACTGGCTACGCGCAATCTGCCTCCCGATATCATCGACCGGATTCAGGTCTTCGACGACCTTAGTGATCAGAGCAAGTTCTCTGGCTTCGATGATGGCAACCGCGTCAAAACCATCAATATCGTAACCAAGCGGAACACCCGCAAGGGCTATTTTGGAAAGCTGGTAGCCGGAGCCGGCACCAACGAGAACTACGACGAGAGCATCAACATGCACCGTTTCGATGGTGATCAGCAGGTCTCGGTATTGGGTCAGGCCAATGACATCAACAAGCAGAACTTTACGCCTCAGGATATCTTTGGTAATGGCGGCGGCCGTGGCGGCGGCGGTGGTAGCCGCGGCGGAGGAGGTGGTGGTGGCAATGGCGGCGGTGGTGCAGCTTTCAGCGGCAACCAGTCGTCTACCGGTGTGACTTCGATCTGGGCCGGCGGGGCCAACTACCGCAATGCCTTTGGTCCCAAGACCGACTTCTACGGCAGCTACTTCTATAATAATACGCACGTATCGACCAATAGCACGGATAGCTCGATCACCCCGATCTCGAAAGAGGGCGCCCCGACCGATTCGGCCAATATAAAGCACGGCACCAGCTCGAGTATCTCGCGTACGGAAAATCACCGGGTCTTCCTGAACCTCGAACAGCGCTTCGACAGCAACAACTCCCTGATCTTCCGTCCGAACTTCACCTTCCAGCGCAGCAATCCGAATAGCAGCTCCGGTTCGGCGACTATCGACAATATCGACGGCCTGCCGATCAATACCTCGATCGGGCATGCATCCAGCGAGAACAGCGGCTTTGCGATCAACAACACCAACCTGCAGTTCCGGCACAAGTTCAAGAAGCCCTTCAGGACCATTTCCCTGGACGTCAATACATCCGCTAATATCAACAATGGAACGGGATATAACTATTCGATCAACCGGTACTTCCGGAATAATATCCCGACCGATACGCTCAACCAGTTCTACAACGACTCCTCGCACTCGTTTTCGATCAGTCCTACCCTGTCTTATACGGAACCGATCGCAAAGAACATGGTCCTGGAGCTCAACTATAACCACTCCTATAACAAGAGCACGACTATCAATAATACCTATCGCTTTACGGATTCGCTGCATGGCTATTCTTTGTTCGACAGCCTGTTCAGCAACTCGTACAAGTTTGTATCCAACTCGGACCGTTTCGGCCTGACCTGGCGGATCCAAAACGCGAAGTACAACTTATCTGCAGGAACGGGTATTCAGTTCACGAGCTTCAACAGCAACAATACGACGAAGGGGATTGTCGTGGCGCACACCTATACCAACTGGACGCCGACGGTGAACTTCCAATATACCTTCTCCCGGACCAAACACCTGCGGTTATTCTACAACGGCCGTACGGGAACGCCTACTCCGAGCCAGCTGCAGCCGCTGACTACCACTAGCGACCAGATCAGCTACACCACCGGTAATCCCGACCTGAAGCCGCAGTTCACACATAGCATCCGGGCTTTGTATACCTCTTTCGACCCGGTCAATCAGCGCGTGCTCTTTGCCACGATCAACGCCAGCACGATCGTCAACGACATCCAGACTAAGATCTCCTATAACGCGAAGGGTGGTCAGACGACGACCTATGTCAACCTGGGCGGTACCTATAATGTATCGGGCTATTTCAACTACGGATTTCCGCTGAAGACGCCGAAGTCCAACCTGAACTTTAGCACCAACGTTACCTATGCACAGAGCCAGAGCCTGCAGGCGACGGATTCCGCGGATGCGGCCAACAACCTGTTCACCCACGTATACGTACGCAACACGGGTCTGTCGGAAACGATCTCCTGGACGACCAATATCAAGAAGAACTTCGACATGAACCTGAGCACCAGCTCTTCGTATAATATCAATGCAAGACCGGGCTATAGCTCGAGCAGCAAGACCGGCGGCGGCGGGAGCAATAACCTGAACACGTTCTCACAGAACGTATCGCTGGATCTGACGGCTTATACCAATAATGGATGGCTCTTCTCCTCGACTTTTGATTATACGTATACATATACGAACTCTTCTACCTTCAATGCAAGCGTTCCCTTGTGGACGCCCAGCATTGCCAAGCAGCTGTTCAAGAAGAAGAATGGGGAGCTGAGGCTGACAGTATTCGATGTGCTGGATAAGAATGCCTCGGTATCGAAGACGGTAGGTACGAACGGCTCGATCTCCTATTCCAAGACCAACGTGCTGAGCCGGTATGCGATGCTCACCTTTACTTATAATCTGAATAATTTCGCCGGGGCGAATCAACGGAGGATGCCGGGTATGTTCCCTGGACGATTCCGCGGCGGGGGCGGTGGAGGACGAGGAGGATTCCAGATCCCCTAGACTAATGCCTGGCGATAATAAATGCTTCCTCTTAGGAGCCGGAAATCGTAAGATTCATCCGGCTCTTTTTTTATCTGCTCTTACGATGCAGGAAGTTTTCTGTCGTTCCTACCTGGGAATGGCCATGCAAAAGAATGGAGAAAAGAGTGCTCAGAAAGCGGGATGGGTTGGAAGAAGGACGATATATGTCCTTGTAAATCCGGGTTTTGCGCGCGTCGTATTGGAGATGGTCTTTTTTCATAACAGATATTGATTAAGGGTTAACAGTTGTATAAGTTACGGTTCTAACGTACAATTTA
>JAFDYG010000058.1 GCA_018267545.1 Bacteroidota bacterium | reverse complement strand
GGCCTGCGATGCATATACCGCGGGTGTCAATGCGTGGATTAGCCAGCTGAAGGAAGGGGATCTGCCGTTGGAGTATAAGCTGCTCAATTATAAGCCAGAGCCCTGGAGTAATCTTAAGGTTGCGCTCTTCGTAAAATATATGGCGTATGACCTGGCGGGAGGAGACAACGATTTCGAGATGACGAATGCAAAAAACTTTTTTAGCAAGGAGGATTTTGCCAAGCTGTATCCTTCGATACAGGATAGCCTGGACCCGATCATCCCCAAAGGAAAGCATTTTCTGCCTCCGTCTTTTGTACCGAAGGCTCCGGCTTCGGTAGATTCGCTCTACTACAATAATACGCTGACGATAACCGACAAGGAGCTGAAGCCCGAGAAGGACAATGGGAGCAATAACTGGGCGGTCAGCGGGAGGAAGACGCTGAGCAAGGCGCCGATCCTTTGTAATGACCCGCACCTCAGCACGAACCTGCCTTCCATCTGGTACCAGATGCAGATTCGTACGCCGGAATATAACGCCTATGGGGTTAGTTTTCCGGGAGCGCCTTTTATCGTCATCGGGTTCAACGATGATTGCGCATGGGGGATTACGAATGCCGGACGGGACGTAAGGGATTACTACACCATTAAATTCAAGGACGAAACGCGGCGGGAGTATTGGTTCAATGGGCAGTGGAAGCCGGCAGATTTAAGGGTGGATACCATTAAAATCAAAGATGCGGTTCCTTTTTACGATACGGTGGCGAGCACAGTATTCGGTCCGGTGATGTTCGACCCGACGTTTATGGGTTATTCGGATGTGTCGAGCAGCCGGAGTTTTGCGGTACGGTGGAAGGCGGCCGACCCTTCGAACGAGCTGGCGACTTTTGCGGCTTTTCAGTCGATAAAAAATTATGGCGATTATAAAGAGGCGTTGGAACATTTCAAGACGCCGGGACAGAATTTCGTCTTTGCAGACAAGGGTGGAGAAGTGGCGATTCGGCAGGAAGGGGAGTTTCCGGCGAAGTGGAAGAATCAGGGGCTATTTGTCATGCCGGGAGAAGACAGCTCTTATATGTGGCAGGGGATGATCCAGCGGGATGAAAATCCTTATATGCTTATCGACACGGCGGGGGACCGGGGGTTTGTGAGCAGCGCCAACCAGGAGCCGGTGGATTCGACGTATCCGTACTACCTGGGAGCGGACTTCCCCATCTACCGCGGACTCATTATCAACCGGCTTTTAAACGGGATGAACTCGATTACGCCGGCCGATATGATGAAGATGCAGACCAATAATTTCGATGTGTTTGCGGAGATGGCCAGGCCGCTCTTGCTGCAGCACGTCGACCGGTCCAAGCTAAACGACGAAGCGATTACCTATCTAAATACTTTACGGCAGTGGAGTCTGATGAACAATCCGGGGGAAACGGGTCCTACCATTTTCAAATACTGGTGGGGACAGGTGGAGAAGAGCATCCTCGAGGATGAATTTTCCAAGACCTCGCTGGTTTTGCATCATCCGCACGAAAGTACGGTGCTGGAGGCGCTGCTGAAGGATACGTCCTGGTCGTTTATCGACAATGTCAATACACCCGAGAAGGAGACGCTTTCGCAGGTGGTGACGGATGCGTTGTTGAAAGTGGTTCCCGAGCTGAGGGATGCGGAGCGGCTGGACCGGCTTTCCTGGGCGAAAAATAAGGATACCTGGGCGCGGCACCTGCTGAGGCTGCCGGAGCTGAGCCGGACGCACCTGCCTATCGGCGGCGGGGTGCATTGTATCAATGCGGCCAAGCAGTTTCACGGTCCCAGCTGGAGGATGATCGTCCAGCTCACGGCCAAGACGGAGGCTTATGGTGTATATCCGGGCGGGCAGAGCGGTAATCCCGGGAGTCCGTATTATGATACGTTTATCGACAGCTGGGCTGCGGGGCGGTACTATCCTTTGTGGGTGATGGCGCCGGATGAGACGATGGATAAGCGTATAAAATGGGTAATGCATTTTTCCAACTAAAGATATTTTTCGCATGATAAAGTTTTTGGTTTCTATCTTGCTGATTGCCCTGCTGGCATTTATCTGCGGGTTATTTATGCCCTGGTGGACGATCGCGTTGGCGGCTTTTGCGGTGAGTGCGTTGATTCCGCTGAAGCCTTTGCTGGCTTTCTTTGCCGGTTTTTTGGGGATTTTCCTTTTATGGGGAGGTATGGCGGTGGTGATCGACCAGCTCAACAATAGTATTCTGGCGACGAAGATTGCCGAGATATTGCCGCTGGGCGGGTCGGCGTATGCGTTGATTGTCGTTACTGCGTTTATCGGAGGTCTCGTTGGCGGCGGCGGCGCCCTGACGGGCGCCTTTTTAAAACCCTCCCGTTAAAATGCTTCGCTATATTATTGTGTTATTTTTGGCAGGATACTCCTGCTGTGCGTTTGCTGCGCGTATCAGCGGAGTCGTTCGGGATGAAAAGGGGAATGTTCTTCCTTATTCTTCATTATTAGTGAAGGGGACGACCCGGGGGGTGACGGCTAACTCTGAAGGGAAGTATGTGTTGGATCTTGTTCCCGGTTCCTATACTATCGTTTGTCAATACGTCGGCTATGGCCGGCAGGAGAAGAAGGTGACGCTGACCGCGGAGGGGTTGGTGCTGGATTTTGTTTTGAGTCCGCAGCAGCTGTCGATGGCGGAGGTGGTGGTCAGGCCGGGGGGAGAGGACCCCGCTTACGAGATCATCCGGCAGGCGATTAAGAAACGGAAAGATTATGAGGAGCCGTTGGATTCTTTTACGTGTGAGGCGTATATCAAGACCTTGATGAAGACGAGGAAGCTGCCGAAACGGATACTGGGTCAGAAGATCGAGGACAAGGATAAGAAGGAGATGGGGGTGGATTCTGTGGGGAAGGGGATTATTTATCTATCGGAAAATCTGACGAAGGTTGCTTTCAAGAGGCCTGGTAAGGTGAAGCTGGAGGTGTTGTCGGGGAGGGAGAGCGGGTCTAATGGGTATGGGTTTAGTCTGCCTACCTTTATCAATTTCTATCAGAACAATGTGAACGTGCTGTCGGATCGGTTGAATCCCCGGGGATTCGTGTCGCCGATTGCGGATGCGGCGTTGAATTATTATAAGTATAAGTATTTGGGGTCTTTTTTTGAGGATGGGAAGGAGGTGAATAAGATACAGGTTATTCCGCGGAGGAAGTATGAGCCGTTGTTTTCGGGTACGATCGATATCGTGGATGGGGAGTGGAGGATACATGGGCTTGATCTTTTGTTGTTGAAGGAGTCGCAGCTGCAGCTGATGGATACAATGGAAATCAGGCAGATTCATGCGCCGGTGGAGGGGAAGATATGGCAGGTGAAAGACCAGGTTGTTTATTTCACCATGAATCTTTTGGGGATCGATATGGTGGGCAACTTTGTAAATGTCTACAACAGCTATGACATTCATCCAAACTGGAAGAAGAAGTATTTCAACAATGTGCTGGTCCGGTATGATACGGCGGTCAATAAGAAGACGAAGGCGTATTGGGATTCGATTCGGCCGTTGCCGCTGGAGCCGGATGAGAAGGAGAATTATATCATCCGGGATAGTATTTATGAGGTTAACCGGGATTCGGCGGGGTCGAAGTCCAGGAGGGATAGTTTGCTTAAGAGGCAGGGGCATATCAAGGCTGGGCAGGTATTGTTGTTTGGGGTTCAGCGGAGCAATTATAAGATGCCGCGGCCGCTGCAGTATTCGTTTGAGCCTCTTTTGAGGGGAGTGGAGTATAATACGGTGGAGGGGATCAATGTGAGCCTTTCGGGGACGGTGGGGCGGGCGTTGGCGGATGGGAAGTCTTATTGGCGGTTTTCGCCGCATGTGCGGTATGGTTTCCATAATACGCTGTTGAATATTTGGGGAGAGACGGAAGTGGTGAGGAGGATTTCGAAGCGGACGGACGATGGAATTAATTCGTCGACGCAGACCTGGTCGTTGGCAGGGGGGAAGCGGGTTTCGCAGTTCAATGGGTCCGGGCCGATCGGGGAGGATATCAATTCGATTTATACTTTGTTGTGGGGCCGGAATTACATGAAGATATACGAGAATTATTTTGCCCAGGCGGGGTCGACGACGAGGTTCGACAATGGGCTGCGGTTGAATGTGCGGGCCTGGTATGAAGATAGGATACCGGTAGGTAATACGACGGATTATACCTGGGCGAAGACGTCGAATACGAAATTCACCCCGAACTATCCGGTTGAGCAGCTGCCGGTTCAGTTTCCGCGGCATCAGGCGGTGGTTTCGTCGGTGAGTGTCGAGTATCAGCCGGGGCAGAAGTTTATGGAGCTGCCGCGGAGAAAGGTTTCGTTGGGGTCGAAGTATCCTACGTTTACGTTGATGTATCAAAAGGGCTGGAGCGGGGTGCTGGGGAGTGACGTCAACTTCGACAAGTGGCGGTTCCTGGTGTCGGATGATATGAATCTAAAGCTGAGGGGGGAATTGAAGTACCGGTTGAGTGTGGGTGGTTTTTTGAATACCCGATCGGTGTTTATACAGGATTATCAGCATTTCAATGGGAACCAGGTCTTTCTGGCGAGCGAGTTTTTGAATAGTTTTCAGCTGGCGCCGTATTATGCGAATAGTACAACGGCTTCCTTTTATGCGACGGGGCATTTGGAGCATCACTTCAATGGGTTTCTGACGAATAAGATTCCGCCGTTCCGGCAGCTGAATTGGTTTTTGGTGGGTGGGGCGAATGCGTTTTACGTGAATTCGGATAATAATTATTTCGAGGTGTTTGCGGGCATGGAGAATATCTTTAAGGTTATACGGGTGGATTGGGTGACGTCGTGGTTGAATGGGAGGTATTCCCAGATGGGGGTGAGGGTAGGGTTTGGGGGATTGATTGGTGGGGGGATGGGGAGGAGGCGTTAATTTTTGTACTTTTGCGGGTCGAAATCGAAATTTTGTTCACCAGGCAAGTGTCCTTAAAATTTCAGAAAAATGGCTGTATTACATAACAGAGTCTCCCAGAAGGAGCTGAAGGAAAGGATGTTACGGGAGACGGAACCCCGGACGACAATTTCCTTTTACCGGTATTTTTCCATTACAGATACGAAGGTTTTTCGCGATGAGCTGTATGTGGCCCTGGAGGGGCTGGGGGTCTTTGGCCGCATATATGTCGCGGCGGAGGGCATCAATGCGCAAATTAGTGTGCCGGCCAGTAGGTTTGAGGCATTGGCGGCGTATTTGAGGGGAGTGCAGGGGATGGAGGATTTGAGGCTGAATGTGGCGGTGGAGGATGGCGGGAAGTCGTTTTGGGTGTTGAAGATCAAGATTCGGGATAAGATAGTGGCGGATGGGATTGAGGATGCAAGCTTCGATATGTCGAAGAAGGGGAAGTATGTGAATGCGGAGGAGTTTAACCGGCTTACGGAAGACCCGGGGACGATTGTGGTGGATATGCGGAACCATTATGAGTTCGAGGTGGGGCATTTCGAGAAGGCTATAGAGATTCCTTCGGATACGTTCCGGGAGCAGCTGCCGATGTCGGCGGACATGCTGAAGGACCAGAAGGAGAGCAATATCATCATGTATTGTACGGGGGGGATTCGGTGTGAGAAGGCCAGTGCGTATTTGCTGCACCAGGGGTTCAAGAATGTCTTTCACCTGGAGGGGGGGATTATCCATTATGCGAATGTGGTAAAGGAGAAGGGGCTGGACAATAAGTTCAGGGGGAAGAATTTTGTTTTTGACGATCGAATGGGGGAGCGGATCAGCGGGGAGGTTATCGCGCATTGTCATCAGTGTGGGAAGCCGGCGGATACGCATAGGAATTGCCGGAACGAGGGGTGTCATTTGTTGTTTATCCAGTGTGAGGAGTGTGCGAAGGAGTTCGAGGGGTGTTGCAGTCCGGAGTGTAGGGAGACGATACATTTGCCGGTAGAGGAGCAGCGGGAGCTGCGGAAGGGGGTGGAGAAGACGGCGGGGAATTTCAATAAGGCGAGGAAGAGGCTGCGACCGCGGCTGGGTGAAAAATAAGCGTATAAGGGTTGGGGGTTGTCCTGAATATGTGTTATGCTTTATTTTTTATGCATATGTGTAATGATTTTTATTTCAGATAAAAACATATATTTTTGAATCCAACAAAAAACGTATTTCGTACGTTTAATAACTTTTTTCTTAGTAGCTAAAACGTTTTCGAGAGCCGTACCCAAGAGAACTGACACCCTTAAAACTAAACAAGGCTCGGACCATGAATAAAGCTGTAAAAAGTTGGTTCCGCTTCCGTGGTTATATCTGGAATATTGGGTACAAGCCCTCGCTCGGCAGCTATGAAAAACGGAAGCTGGGCATTTTTAATGTGATGAACTTTCTGGGACTGCTGACGGGAATCTTTGTACCCTTTGGCGGCCTCTTGAACAATCATCCTCTCCCTTCTGCTGCGTGGTTCATTGCCTGTTCTCCTGCTTTTATCAGTGGTTTAGCTCTCCTCCTCAATAGAAATTACAAATACGAATTAGCAAAGGCCATTTACTTCACTTTATATCCCCTGGTTACGGTTTCGCTTTATGCTTTGCGGATTGATGCGGGGATTGAGTTCTTTTTTGTTTTGTACGGGGTGATGTCGGTTTTCTTTCTTTCCAACATATATATGATCGTTCTTTCCTTCTGTCTTTCCATGACTTGTTATTTCATGGTTTGTACGGTATGGAAGGATTACGATTATAGCCTGGAGAAGATTAACTTTTATCTTTATGTCTTCAATCACCTGCTGGCGATCACGTTTATTTTTATCGGCTTGCTGCTTATACAAAATGAGAATACGCGGTACCAGGAGCAGACAAGGGATAAGAACTGGCAGCTGCGGCGGAGTAATTTAAAGATTCTGCGGCAGAAGGCTGATCTTACGGGGAAGGCGGCTTTGCTGGAGGAGCAGACGCAGCAGCTGACGGAATTGAATTCTTTGAAAAACAAGCTCTTTTCGGTGATTGCGCACGACCTCAAGGCGCCGCTGTATGCGCTCAGGAATCTGTTCCGGAATGTACAGCTGTATGATCTGCCGGGGGACGAGATCAAATTATTGATACCGGAAGTGGTCAACGAGCTGACATATACGACGGGGTTGATGGAGAATCTGCTGCAATGGGCGAAGAGCCAGATGCAGGCGGAGTCAATCCGGCCCCAGATGCTGGATATTTCCAAGGTTACGAAGGAGGTGCTGCAACTGCTGAGGCTTCAGGCGGAGTCGAAACGGATATATATCCAGAGTAAGATCGAGCGGCCGGTGTATGTGTATGCGGACAAGGATATGATCAACCTGGTGCTGCGGAATCTGTTGTCGAATGCGATAAAGTTTACGCCGGAAGACGGACAGATTTTTGTAGAGGCTCGTGAGATGCGGTCGCATATCGAGGTGCTGGTGCAGGACAATGGGAGGGGTATCAGCCAGGATGGGTTGAAGAAATTATTGGATGAGAACTATTATACGACGCGGGGTACGGGTGGTGAGGCGGGTACGGGATTGGGCTTGATGTTGTGCAAGGAGTTTCTGTCCCGCAATGGCGGGAAGATGAGGATAGAAAGTGAGCCAGGGAAGGGCAGCACGTTTGCATTTACCCTCCCCAAGGGCGGACAGTCTTAGTCTTCGATATTGCTTAAAGAATAAAGTACGCGCTGGTAGGTCTCTTCGTCGCTGAGGGCCTGGGGCCGGAAGGCTTCGCCGATTACGCGTTCGTATAGCTCGATATAGCGTTTACTGATCGTATCTACCCATTCGTCCGTCATTGTCGGGACAGTCTGTCCTTCTTTCCCCATAAAATTGTTAGCGATCAGCCATTCTCTTACAAATTCTTTGCTGAGCTGCTGTTGTCTTTCGCCTTTGTTCTGGCGCTCTTCGAAGCCGTCGGCGTAGAAATAGCGGGAGGAGTCGGGGGTGTGGATTTCGTCCATCAGGTAGATGGTGTCGCCGATCTTTCCGAATTCGTATTTGGTGTCGACGAGGATGAGGCCTTGTTTGGCCGCCAGCTCGCGTCCTCTTTGAAAGAGCGCGAGGGTATATTTCTCCATTTGGGCGTAATCGTTTTCCCCTACGAGGCCGCGGCTGATGATTTCGGCGCGGGAGATGTCTTCGTCATGGCCTACTTCGGCCTTGGTGGACGGGGTGATGATGGGGGTGGGGAAGTAGTCGTTTTCCTTCATGCCTTCGGGGAGCGGAACGCCGCAGAGCTCACGCTTTCCCGAATTATAGGTGCGCCAGGCGTGGCCGGTAAGGTTTCCTCTTACTACCATCTCTACCCGAAAAGGCTCGCATTTACGCCCGATGGCGACATTGGGCGCCGGAGTATCGACCAGCCAGTTCGGGCAGACGTCGCGGGTAGCCTTCAACATATAGGCGGCTATCTGGTTCAGAACCTGTCCCTTGAAGGGGATTGGGCGCGGCAGGATGACATCGAATGCGGAAATCCGGTCGGAGGCCAGCATGACGAGCCACTTGTCGGAGATGGTATATACGTCGCGTACTTTGCCGCGGTAGAATGCCGTCTGGTTGGGAAACTGCAATGTCTTCATGCGCGCAAAATTAAATTATGAAGGCAACATTACAATACGTATTTTAGTAAAGTATAATTGCTTATCACGAAAACTTGCCCCAATGAGAAAAAAATTAACCAAGACATCAGTATTGGCGGTCCTGTTTATTTCCTTCATTTTCTCCGCCTTCTCCCAGTCTTCCACCACTATTTCAGGTTCTGTAACGAATGCCACGAGCAAGGAGTTTGTTTCGGCGGTCTCCGTGACCATCAAAGGGAGCTCTTCGGGCACTTTTACGGATAGTAAAGGGAATTTTAAGCTTACTACCACCCATTCGCTGCCGCTGACCCTGGTTTTTTCTTCGATTGGTTATGAGGCTCAGGAAGTACAAGTCACGAGCGCTTCCGAGGTCCTTCAAATATCATTTAAGCCGGCTTCCATTCTCGGGACGGAGGTTGTCGTTTCCGCCAGCCGTGTGCCGGAGCGGATACTCGAGTCTCCGGTTTCGATCGAGAAGCTGAGCGCGGTCAATATTCCGCAGATTGCGGCTCCTTCTTTCTACGACGCCCTGCCCAACCTGAAGGGGGTGGAGTCGAGCGTTCAGAGCCTGACCTTCCGGGGGGTGACGACGAGGGGCTTCAATGCGAACGGTAATACACGGTTCAACCAGTTTATCGATGGGATGGACAACCAGGCGCCGGGTTTGAACTTTTCCGTGGGTAATATCGTCGGGCCTTCGGACCTGGATATTGCGAGCGTGGAATTGCTGCCCGGAGCGAGCAGCGCGTTGTATGGCGCGGGCGGGATGAACGGGACGCTGCTGATGACGAGTAAGAATCCTTTCGAATACCAGGGATTGAGCGTGAAGCTGCAGGGCGGGGTGAATCATGTGGGGCACGAGCAGCAGCCGAGCACGGGATTTATCCCGGATCTGTCGATGCGGTACGCCAAGGCGTTTGGGAGGTTTGCCTTTAAGGTAAGCGTGGCCTGGCTGCAAGCGGATGATTGGAGGGCCAATGACTCCAGCAATTTCGACCGGTTGAATCTGAAGAAGAAGGCCGGGTTCTCGCATGCGACGGACCCCAATTATGACGGCGTCAATGTTTATGGGGATGAAATCAATACGACCTTCGGGGCCACGGGCGGTGCGCTCAACAAGGTGACGGTTAGCCGGACGGGGTATAACGAGGGGGATTTGGTCGATTATCGGACGAAGAGCTTTAAGTCGACTGTAGCGCTTCATTATAAGCTGACGGACAATACCGAGGCGATTCTCCAGGGCAACTGGGGGACGGGTACGACGGTGTATACGGGTTCGGACCGTTATTCGCTGCGCAATTTCAATATCGGCCAGTATAAGCTCGAGGTACGCGGGAAGCGGTTTTATGTCCGGGCCTATACGACGCAGGAGCGTTCGGTCGATGCGTATAATGCTACGGCGCTGGGAACGCTGCTGAACGAGGCGTATAATCCGAGCGTGGTGACGAATGGGGCGGGGAATGTGGTTGGGGGCTGGTTTGCCGAATATGCTACGGTTTATAACCAGGCGTTGCAGGGGGGATACTTGCCTGCGCCTGGTCCACATAGCTCTGCAGACGCGCATGCGCTTGCCAGGGCTTATGCGGACCGGAACAGGCTGCAGCCGGGGACGGCGGCGTTCCTAACAGCGAAGAATGCGATTACGAGCAGCTATATCGGTTTTGGCACGGGTCGCAATGGCGCGAAGTTCAATGACAAGACCAATTTGTACCAATATGAGGGCATGTATGACTTTACCGATCACATCAAGGTGCTGGAGGTGCAGGTGGGTGGTTCGCTGCGGCATTACTCCCTGGGCTCGAACGGGACGATCTTCGACGATGCGAATGGACGGATTGGCATCAATGAGTTCGGGAGCTTTGTGCAGGTGGGGAAGAAGCTGGTCAATGACCGGATTCACCTGATCGGTTCGATTCGGTATGACAAGAACGAGAACTTCGACGGCCGGTTTACGCCGCGTATTGCGGGGGTGTTTACGGTGGCGCCGCAGCACAATATCCGGTTGTCGTATCAGACGGGGTACCGGAATCCGACAAACCAGGACCAGTATATCGATTTGCCGATACGGGCCAATACGCGGTTGATCGGGGGATTGCCGGGGATCATCGGGAAGTATGACCTTTATAATAACAAGGGGTATACGCAGGCGAGCGTGCAGGCTTATGCCGCTGCGGGTAATCCGGCGCTGCTGCAGACCTATACTTTTGGGAAGTTCAAGCCGGAGACGGTGGGGGCGTATGAGATCGGGTATAAGGGTCTGATCGAGAACAGGCTGTTGATCGATGCTTATTATTACTATAATAACTATAAAGACTTTTTGTCGTATCTCGTGGTGCTGCAGCCTACTGCACCGCTTGCGAGTGATCCTTCGCTGAGCAAGGCGAATATCTTTGCGACCTATGTCAACAATCCGAACAAGGTGGTCGTGCAGGGAGCTGCGCTGGGGTTGGATTACCTGGTCCGGACCTGGGCGATCTCGGGGAACTTCTCCTATAACGATATTACGAAGAATGAGGGGTTGAACAACTCGTTCAACTCGCCGAAGTATCGCTTCAACCTGGGGTTGTCGAACCGGAATGTTTATAAGAATGTAGGTTTCAATATTACGTATCGCTGGCAGGATGCGTTCAACTGGAACTCTTCGTTTGCGACGGGGGATGTAGCGGCGTTCGGGACGATCGATGCGCAGGTGAGCTATAAGATGCCGTCGGTGAAGACGTTGATTAAGATTGGCGGGTCCAATATATTAAATCACTACTACCAGACTTCGTTTGGGAATCCGAGGATTGGGGGGATATATTATATCGCGCTTGTCTTCGACGAGATGTTGAAGTAATTTTTGTGTATTACTTAGAAGAAAGAACCCCACCGGCTGGTGGGGTTCTTTTTATACGTTGAAGCGGAAGTGCATGACGTCGCCGTCCTTGACGACGTATTCCTTGCCTTCGATGCGGAGCTTGCCGTTATCGCGGGCGGAGGCTTCGGAGCCGTACTGGATGTAATCCTTGTAAGCGATCACTTCGGCCTTGATAAATCCTTTTTCGAAATCGGTGTGGATGACGCTGGCGGCCTGGGGGGCTTTCCAGCCGTCCTGGATGGTCCAGGCGCGAACTTCCTGTACGCCGGCGGTGAAGTAGGTGGCCAGGTTCAGGAGCTTGTACACGCTGCGGATCAGCTTGTTCAGGGCGGGTTCGGTCATCTTGTATTCTTCCATGAAGAGGGCGCGGTCGGCGGGGTCTTCCATCTCGGAGATCTGGGCTTCGATGGTATTGTTCATGACGATGACCTGGGCGTTTTCGCCGGCGACGGCGGCCTTCAAGGCTTCGGAGAATTTGTTGCCGGTATGCATGGAGGCTTCGTCGACGTTGGCGACGTAAAGCACGGGCTTTTCGGTTAGGAGGAAGAGGTCGGCGACGGCTGTGCGTTCTTCTTTGGAGAGGTTCAGCTCGCGGATGCTCTTGCCTTGTTCGAGGTGGTCTTTGCAGCGTTTGAGGACTTCGTATTCGGCTTTGATCTTGGGGTCGCCGGTTTTGAGCATCTTTTCGGTGCGGCTGTATTTTTTCTCGACGCTTTCGAGGTCTTTTAGCTGGAGTTCTGTGTCGATGATCTCTTTGTCGCCGACGGGGTTGATGGCGCCTTCGTCGCGGAGGATGTTTTCGTCTTCGAAGCAGCGGATGACGTGAACGATGGCGTCGACTTCGCGGATGTTGGCGAGGAATTTGTTGCCGAGGCCTTCGCCTTTGGAGGCGCCTTTAACCAGGCCGGCTATGTCGACGACGGCGACCTGGGTGGGGACGATGCGTTCGGGTTTTACGAGCCCGGCGAGCTTGTCGAGGCGTTCGTCGGGGACGTCAACGAGGCCGGTGTTGGGCTCGATGGTGCAGAAGCGGTAGTTGGAGGCCTGGGCCTTGGCGCTGTTGCTGACTGCGTTGAATAGGGTGGATTTTCCGACGTTGGGGAGACCGACTATGCCTGCTTGTAGAGCCATGTTTTGTTGATTTTTGCCGCCTGCGGCGGCTTTGTGTATTTCGGGCGCGAAATTAGGTAATTATATGGTAATTTCCGGCTGCAAATTAAGACTATGGCTTTAAGTAGGATATGGGCGGCTTTTATATTGATTTCCATTGTGGTGGCGGGGGTGAGGTATGCTTTTGTAAAGGAGGATAAGGAGATTTTGAGCAGTATGGTGACGGGGAAGGTGGGGGATACGTTGTATAAGGCGCCGGTTGCGGGGGCGACGGCGGTTGCGCCGGGGATGGGGAGTGTGGCGGCGGCTACGGTGGTAAAGGTGCAGAAGGCGGATGGGTTGATCGAGACGTGTAAGAATGCGGTTACGCTGGCGATAGGGTTGATTGGAATCATGGCGTTGTTTATGGGGTTGATTTCTATTGCGGAGGCAGCGGGGGGCGTAAGGTTGCTGGCGCGGATTACGGGGCCGTTTTTTAGTAAGCTTTTTCCGGATATACCGAAGGGGCATCCGT
>JAFDYG010000057.1 GCA_018267545.1 Bacteroidota bacterium | reverse complement strand
GTTTCTGCCCGGAGCCGCACAGTCCCCGCCGGCCGCCCATCAGCGGACCAACAATCCACGACTCCCTCCCGCACCATCTTAAGCGCCTGTTGCAACACTATATTCGAATCCTCGATCAATGCATGCGCCTCTGTCCTCGGCGTTAGGCTCCCATCCGGCCGATACGTTCGGTCTGCAAATACCTCGCTGACAAAATGTAGCCCCGCAAGCTCCGCAGAAGCCTGCATCTCGCTCCCGCTAAGCCCATATAACAACAAAGAACAGTCTATAGATTTTATCACGGCATTGATCACCCCGCACACCTCTGTATCCTTAGCCGCCCGGTTATACAATGCACCATGCGGCTTGACGTGCCGCAGCCGTACTCCAAACTCCCGGCAGACGTTCTGCAACGCCAGCAATTGTTCGTGCAGCTGACCAGGCAATTCAGCGAGAGAAATGCTCTTGCCCAGCAGATCGATCCGGCCAAAGCCCGCACGATCCACATAAGAAGGATGCGCCCCGATCGCAACCCCATGCCGCATCGCCAGCTCTACCGTACGACGCATGGTATCGACGTCGCCGGCGTGACCGCCGCAAGCAATATTCGCACTCGTGATAAAAGGAAAAATCGAAGCGTCGGAGTCCATCCCCTCGCCCATGTCGCAATTCAAATCAATCATTCGGAACCATTTCGTTTAAGTGATCCAGGCAGCTGCGCTGCAAGATGTGTAACTCTTTTTGACGCGCTACCAATAGCTGCTCGGCCATCTCGATATTCATCTGCTTGAATTGAATACAGTCAGAGGGCCGCAGCTGCGCGAGCTTGGGCAGGTGCGCTGAGACGACGTGCGCGACGCGAGGATAGCCGCCCGTTGTTTGATGGTCGGCCATCAGCACGATCAGCTGCCCATTGGGCAGCAGCTGCACCGTTCCAAAGCTGACAGCCGAAGACACCAGCTCCACGGGCTGCTCGACGTGCAGCGGCGCCCCTTTCAACAGATAGCCCATCCGGTCGGAAGAAGGATGGATCAGGAAATTATTTTCGAGAAAGGCCCGTCTCGCAGCCTCAGGCAGGAATGCCCATTCATGTCCGGGTATGAAGCCGATCTCGTGCGGATACTGATAAGCCTTTTCTACATTGACCCGCCAGGGTAAAGCTTCATAATTATTTTCCTCTTTCAGCCAGCCCGCAAAGTAAATAGTATTCTCATTGAAAGGCAGCTCGTCCCCCTTCTTCAAAGGCTGTCCCGTCCATCCTCCGGCGTTGGCCTTCAGATGGGTGCTATAGCTATTCAACCATTTCTTCATGCAATAGCC
>JAFDYG010000056.1 GCA_018267545.1 Bacteroidota bacterium | reverse complement strand
TTAGTTAGTTAGTTAGTGTTAGCGTATCGCGACCAGCCATTCGGACTTTTCTCGTGGTTTTGGTAGTATCTTCTTTTTGATCAGGATATCTTCCAGCATTTGCTTGGCCCGCGTATACTGCGAACGGCTCGTGCTTTCTTCAATGTCGAGCATATCGGCGATTTCCTTGTGCGAATACCCTTCTATCGCATACAGGTTGAGTACGGTCCGGTAGCCGATCGGCAAAAGCCGGATACACTCTACCACTTGTTTGGCCTGTACGATCGAAGGCACGCTTTCCTCACGCACCTGGACACCATGCGCATGCACGATATCCAAACTCTCGTTGAACCGCTTGTTTTTTTTGAGGTTGTTGATACAGGTATGAACGATGATTCTCCTGATCCACCCCTCGAATGCACCCTTGTTCTGAAAAGTGTGCATCTGGGAAAATACTTTTATAAATCCTTCCTGCAGCATATCCTCCGCATCTTCCCTGTTGTGGGCGAACCGGTAGCAAACAGCCAGCATCTTGGGACTGTAGCGATTGTACAATTCCCGCTGGGCAGCAGCTTCATTTTTTAAACAGCCTTGTAAGATGGCTTCTTCGGTCATACTATAACCGTAATTGGTTGCCCTGTAATTTAGACAATTTTAACGAGGTAAAGCTGCACAGCAGGAAAAAAATGAGGGGCCGTTCGGCCCCTCATTTTTTATGCAGTAAGTATTTCCCCTGTCATCTCGGGCGGGACTTCTAACCCCATCATTGTCAGGATGGTAGGCGCCAGATCGCCCAGCTTCCCGGCCTTGATACCCCCCTTCCATTCCTTGTCGATGATAAAGAAAGGCACCGGGTTCATCGTATGGGCCGTATTGGGACTTCCATCGGCATTGACCATATAGTCGGCATTCCCGTGATCGGCCGTCAAAAATACCGTATAACCATTGTCCAGCGCGGCTTCCACTACCCGCTTGACGCACTTGTCCACCGTCTCCGCCGCCTTGATGGCCGCCTCCCAGATTCCGGTATGACCCACCATATCCGCATTGGCGTAGTTCAGACAGATAAAATCGGCCGTTTTGTTACGGATTTCCGGGACGATGGCATCGGTCAGCTCCACCGCGCTCATCTCCGGTTTCAGGTCGTAGGTAGCAACCTTGGGCGAAGGAACCATGATCCGGTTCTCCCCCTCGAATGGCGTCTCCCGGCCCCCGCTGAAGAAGAAGCTGACATGCGGATATTTCTCCGTTTCCGCAATCCGTATCTGCTTCAACCCCCTTGCGGCGATGATCTCGCCCAGCGTATTTTTCAGGTCGTCGTTTTCGAAGATAACTTTGACCCCCTTGAACTTGGCGTCGTACTGGGTCATGGTGGTATAGTGGAGGGAGAGCTTCTTCATCTCCTGCTCAGGCACGTCATTCTGTGTCAAAACCTCGGTAATCTCCCGGCAACGGTCCGTCCTGAAGTTGAAGCAGATCGCATAGTCCCCGTCCTGGATGGTCGCCAGCGGCTGCTGGTCCGAACCCACGATGACCGTAGGCTTGATAAACTCGTCGGTGACTCCTCCCTGATAAGACTGCTCGATCGCGGCCAGCGCATCCGTAGCCTTCGCCCCAGTCCCCTTGACCATCGCGTCATAAGCCAGCCGGACCCGCTCCCAGCGCTTGTCCCGGTCCATCGCATAGTACCGGCCGCTGACGGTGGCGATCTTGCCGGTCGTCTTGTTCAGGTGCTGCTGCAGCCCGCCGACGTAACCAAGCCCGCTCTTGGGGTCGGTATCCCGTCCGTCGGTAAAGGCGTGTATAAAGACCTGCGTCAGGCCTTCCTTTACGCAGGCATCGACGATCGCCGTGAGGTGACGGGTATGGGAGTGTACCCCCCCGTCGCTGACCAAACCGAGCAGGTGCAGGGCCTTGCCGGAAGCCTTCGCTCCCCGGATAGCGTCCAGGAGGACAGGGTTCTGGGCGAAAGCCCCATCCCGGATGGTTACATTGATACGCTGCAATTCCTGGTTGACAATCCGGCCGGCGCCAAGGTTGAGGTGCCCGACCTCGGAGTTGCCCATCTGCCCCTCCGGCAGACCTACGTCTTCACCATAGGTAACCAGTGTTGTATTGGGATAAGCGCTATATAACGAGCTGACAAAGGGTACCTGGGCGTGCTGGATAGCATCCGAAGACGCCTGTTTTCCTAGCCCCCAGCCATCCATAATGACGAGAATAACCTTTTTGGAGTTGGACATAAAAGAGAGATTTTACTCGCCGCAAAGTTAGGTCATTGGTCGCTATTAGGCCTCTATCCCATCTATTTAGTGGTATTTTTTAGCACGAGGGGTAGTTTGGCATATATATTGGATTAGGCAGGGCGACTAATATTCTATTATATGAAAAGCATACTTGGGTTAACGGTACTCACACTCTCGTTGGTCCTTGTTTCCTTCCGCCCTCTGTATACGCCCGATCATCGCCCTTTGTATACACTCGATGAAATTACTTTTGCCATGCGCGCGGGTAATGCCAACCAGCTTAGCCGCTACCTCGACACTAGAGTTGACATCTCCCTCCCGGAAAAGAGCGATACTTACAGCAAGATACAGGCGGAAATGATCATCCGTGATTTCTTCAGCACCAACGGAGTTCAAAACTTCCTGGTCAAGCG
>JAFDYG010000055.1 GCA_018267545.1 Bacteroidota bacterium | reverse complement strand
AGTTTTGCGCAAGATAAGGCATCAGTCTTATACCCGTATATAGATTTTTTTCATATC
Source organism: Bacteroidota bacterium (assembly GCA_018267545.1). Classification (GTDB taxonomy): domain Bacteria; phylum Bacteroidota; class Bacteroidia; order Chitinophagales; family Chitinophagaceae; genus Puia. The sequence continues at coordinate 7,215 of JAFDYG010000055.1, read as the reverse complement.
CAGCACCTTCCCTACGCACCAGCAGACCATCATATAGCTCAGCGCAAACAAGAGCGAGCCAAAAGGCCCCGGGAAGATCGCCTGATAGCTCACGCGATTGATCCATTCGTGCAAGTTTTCACCATCGCCCACGTGGACGGTGAAGAACACGACGATCAGCAGCTCGGACACGAGGTAGACGAAGAGCGGATTTTTTCCGAAGACCGCAAAGAAAGGCGTCCAGCGGGTCGCTCCCTTGAATTCGATAAAGTAGATCAGGAAGGACAGCAGAACCAGGTCGATGCCGACGGTCGTCAGCACAAAGGGAGCCGTCCATAGCTTTTTGTTGATGGGGAATACCAGGTTCCAGGCGCAGGCCACCGCGATCAACGCCGTGCCCCAGAGCAGCAGCATAGTGAGGCCTTCGTATTCTTTCCCCTTCCGGCTGACAAAGACGCCGGTAAAATAACCCGCGATGACATTGACCACAGCCGGCAGCGTGCTGAGGAGTCCCTCGGGATCGAAGGCAACGCCTTCGCCGTGGTACATATGGTTTTCGCCCATCAGCCATACGTCGAGACGGTAGCCTGCATTGCCGGTCATGCTGTAGGGATCGGCGCCGGGGACTGGGAAGAAAAGAAGGATAAACCAATATCCGATCAATAAGACCCAGGCGGTGATATAAACGGTCCGTGGCGAAGTATAGTAGATGAGCAGAGAGGCTATGCAATAGCAAAGGGCAATCCGCTGCAGCACTCCCAGAATACGGGTATGAGAGAAAGGGCTCAGCGTCCAGTGTCCGTCATGCTCCTGGAAGAAAGGAAACCAATACATGAGGAAGCCCAAGAAGAAGATGAGAAGGGTTCGTTTGAAAATTTTACCGAGCACGGCTGCCTGCTCCATCGTTTCGAATTTTCGCATGGCGAAGCTCATCGCGTTGCCGACGGCAAAAAGAAAAGACGGAAAAACCAGGTCGGTGGGTGTAAATCCGTGCCAGGCGGCGTGCTTGAGAGGTCCATACGTAAAAGTTTCGCTACCCGGCGTATTGACGATAATCATAAAGCAGACAGTCATGCCCCTGAAGATGTCCAGCGCGAGCGATCGGGAAGAGGTCGTGGAATTTGCCATAAATTGGTTCGAGAGGGGAATTTAGGCCATTTTGATTGAACGGCAATAAATCTTGTTGCGACATTAAACTGACGAATCGGGGCATACATTATAAATCCATGCTTGCTGTTTATACGTTTGTTAAGGCAGTAGCAAAGCAATAATATATTGCCGATATTCACGTTTTAGTAGCTGACCACTGCTGACCCTTTAAAACAACAACTGCATTGATAACCAAACCTATACGTATAAGGCTCTTTTATACATTTCTATTCTTATCGGCCCTCTTCACTGTCCATGCGCAACAGCAGCCCGGGGCAGCGTTTCGATTTAAAGGAGGCGTCTACCGGCCCGAAAGAAACATTACTTCTTTTCAGCAGGGAAGAGACGCATTACGTACTGCGCAAGACTCTCTTCGGCCGTCTCTGTACCGGAAAAAATATTATGTCCTTCTACAATTCGATAAGCTTCCCGATTCTGTACAAAAGCTGGAGATGGAAAGAGCGGGCATCCGCCTTTTCGATTATCTGCCCGATCGCGCCTACCTGGCCGAAATAAGGGACAGCGCTGCTACGCTGGAGCTTCCCCGGTATTCCGTCAGCGGTATCTACCGGATGCCCTCGGCCTACAAAATCTCTCCTCGCCTGCAGCAACATACTCAAGAGGATCTGAACGATGCGGATAAAGTGATTGCGATAAATTATTTCGGGAGCCTGTCCGAAGAGGAAGTCAAAGAAGACATCAGGGCTACGGGAGCGGTAATCGTACCGGAGAAGATACAACCGCCCCACGTTCTGTTTGTTCGGGTGGGAAATGCTGCCGTACTGCAACGGCTGACCGCCCTACCCTATATCAGCTATATGGCTTCTCAGCCGATGAAGGCAAAGTCGCTCAACTATCATAACCGGGGTGCGCACGGCGCTTCTGCCCTGGGAGCCACGTCCGGCCGAAATCTGCAGGGCGATGGTGTCGCGGTTGGTGTTGGAGACGACTCTTCGCCTTATACGCATATCGATTTTACGGGAAGGCTGATCGACCGGTTTTCTTCTACGGTCAACGTTCACGGCACACACGTCTCGGGTTCGATAGGCGGGGCTGGTTTCCGCAACGCCTCTACCACGGGCATGGCGCCGCATTCGACGATCATCAGCCAGTACTTCAGCGATATCGTCACCAACTCGCCCTATTACTATAACGATTATGGCATGCAGCTGACGAGCAACTCGTATACTTTCTACGATTTCGGCTGCCAGTACGATGGAGAATACGACGCCCTCAGCTATTATACCGACAACCAGCTTTTCTTCAACCCGCGTCTGATGCACCTCTTTGCTTCGGGCAACGACGGAGGGATCCCGGCCTGTTCGCCTTATCCACAGACCTTCACTACGGTAAAGTCCGGGTTCCAGTCTTCGAAGAACGCCATCGACGTCGGCAATATCGACAATACCATCGAGGGGGTTTCTCCGCTTGGAGCCGGCTCCAGCGCGGGTCCTGTGAACGATGGGCGGATCAAGCCCGAGATCGTCGCGGGTGGTTCGGCCGTCGTCTCTACCGCTCCCTACAATACCTATGCGCAGGAATGGGGAACGAGCATGGCTTGTCCCACTGCGGCCGGTACGATGGCGCTGATGGTTCAGCGTTACCGCCAGAAATTCGGGGCCAATCCCTATGGCATCGTGATGAAGGCCCTGGTTTGTAACACAGCCAATGACATGGGTAATCCGGGTCCGGACTATCTCTACGGCTTTGGCGCGGTGAACGGCAGGGCAGCCGTGGAGTGTATCGAAAACTCGCAATTCTTTGTCAGCACCATTGCCAATGGAAGCACTACGACCGGTACGCTGACGGTCCCGTCGGGTACGCAGCAGGTTCGTATCATGCTTTACTGGAACGACTATCCCGCCACACCTTTCGCGGCGTCTACGCTGGTCGATAACCTCGACCTCACCGTAACGGACGCCTCGGGTGTCGTTCACCATCCGCTTATTCTCAATCCCAATGCAGCAAACGTCAACGACCCCGCCGTAGAAGGGGTCGACAACGTAAATAATATCGAGCAGGTTGTCGTCAATGTCCCTACGGGCGGCACGTTCAACATCAGCATCAAAGGCACCAGCGTTCCGGTAGGCAGTCCCCTGCCCTATGTCCTGACCTGGCAGTTTATCCAGCCATCCGTCGTCGTCGAATATCCCTTCGGAAACGAGACCATCCGCCCCGCCGTTACCGAGATCCTGCGCTGGAATGCCTATGGCGGCGAGCCCAATCCTTTCAAGGCCGAATATTCACTGGACAATGGAAGCACCTGGACCCTGATCCAGGACGATATCCCATCCAACTACCGCTCTTTGAACTGGACGCCGCCGAATATCCCGACCAACCAGGGATTGATTCGCATTACACGCAAGAATACGGCTTACTCCGACGTGAGCGACTATCCCTTCATCGTCCTGGATGCAACGACCGTGACGCCGACCAATGTCTGTCCCGGTTACTCCCAGCTGACCTGGGACGCCATTCCTTCCGCTACCAGCTACGACGTCATGCAGCTCATCGGCACCACCATGCAGAAGATAGGCAATACGACTTCCACCAACTATCTCGTCTCGGGGCTTAATCCGGGCGGGAATTACTGGTTTGCCGTACAGGCTGTGATGGGCAGCATCGCCGGCCGGAGATCGGACGCGGTCAATGTGACGCCTTCGAGCGGGCCCTGTACGCTTTCGGCAATGGACAACGACTATACCGTGGATAGCCTGATCGGTTTGCAGTCGGGCAGACTCAGCACCTCCTCACAGCTGGGCAACAGCGTTCCAATCCAGATCGAGCTCAAGAACCTGGGCTCCGTCGCTACGAGCAGCTCTTTCAACCTTTCATACAGCATCAATGGCGGTACGCCGGTGACCGAAGCCAGCAGCGCTGTTCTTGCCGCGCATAGCAGCCTGAACTATACGTTTAGCGCCCACGCCGATCTATCGGCAGCGGGCACCGATACCATCAGGGCCTGGGTCGACTATCCGGGTGACCCGCTGCACACCAACGATACGATCGTCACCGTGGTCAGGCAGCTCACCAATGCTGCGATCACCCTCAATCCAACTTATACCGAAGGCTTCGAGGCCGCGGCAAGCGCCACCTATGGCTCTCCCACGATGGGATTCACCGGCCTGGACCGCGCCGACTTCTATTCGAATAACGCCAATGGCAGGGCGCGGACCTTTGTCAATACGGGTTTTGCGCGTACCGGCACCCGCTGCATTACCCTGGACCAGGTACATACGGCCGCCACAACCTCGGCCGATAGCCTGATCACGACCTTCAACCTCTCCAGCTATTCCTCTTCGGACCAGATTTGGCTGGACTTCTATTATAAGAATCACGGTAACGACTCGGTCCGCACCGCCAATAAAGTTTGGATCCGGGGAAGCGACCAGGACCTGTGGATACCCGTCTATACCCTGGACACAAGCATCAACAATATCGGGGTCTATCAGCCTTCGGCTCATATCGACGTTACCGGCACCCTCAGGGGCGTCGTACCGTCACAGACCGTCAGCAGCAGCTTCCAGGTCAAGTTTGGTGAGGAAGGATATACGTCTGCGACGAATGTGATCCCCGACGGCTCGACCGACGACGGCTATTCCTTCGACGATATCACCCTTACCCGTTCGATGAACGATGTCGGCATCGCAGCGCTCGTAGACCCCAGCCCGGGCTCGTTCTGCTCGCTGTCGACCAGCCAGACGATCAGCTTCAAGGTAAAGAACTATGGTAACAGCACGGCTACCAATATCCCGGTGAGCTTCACGATCAACGGTACGCGGGTATCGGAAGTCATCCCTTCGATCAACAGCAAGGACTCGGTCATCTATACCTTTACGCAGCACGTGAATATGTCCGGATTCGGCAACTACGCCGTCAGTGGATCGGTAAAGATGGGCGGCGACACCTATACCGCCAACGATAGTCTCCTGCCCGTGACTATCCATACTTCGCCGCTGATATCGACCTACCCGTATCTCGAAGGCTTCGAAAGCAATGACGGCTACTGGTATCCCGGCGGTCTCAACAGCAGCTGGCAGTGGGGCGTCCCCAATTCCGGCAATACCATCATCAACAAGGCCGCCAACGGAACACACAGCTGGGTCACCAACCTGAACGGCAACTACAACGACAACGAGCAATCCTACTTATACTCACCCTGCTTCGACCTGAGCGGTCTGGCAAATCCTGTGCTGTCCTTTAGCCACATCTTCCGTACGGAAGACGGCTGCGACTGCGACTACCACTGGGTGGAGTATTCTACGGACGGCGTCACCTGGGCCAAGCTGGGCGGCACGGGCAGCGGCGTCAACTGGTACGACAACGCGATCCGGCAGGCCTGGCAGGTCTCCGATGCCAAGTGGCACGTCTCCAGCTTCGATATACCGACGCATGGCGCTACGGTTAAATTCCGTATCGCGATGAAGAGCGACATGGCTACCAACTACGAAGGCGTGGGCATCGACGATATCCACGTATTCGACAAGGCCGCGGTTTATACGGGCGGGGATATTACCAGCGGTCTCAGCCAGTCGGTCAGCGGAAATGGCTGGGTCAACTTCGACGTCTCCGGTCACCGCATCGCGTCCATCAACCCCAATGGACAGGACCTGGGGCTGACCAGCGTCAAGATCTACAACAATACCGGCCCCGTCCGTAACGACGGGCTCCAATATTACCTGGATCGCAACATCGTTATCCAGCCTTCCAACGCCCTTTCCTCGCCGGTCAGCGTCCGGTTTTATTTCCTCGACGTGGAAGCCAGGGGGCTGATCAATGCCTCGGGCTGTACGGCCTGCACGACCATCTCCGATGCCTACCAGGCCGGCGTTTCACAATACAGCAGCCCCGTCTCCAGCGAAGAAGACGGCGACCTGACGAATGACAACAGCGGCACCTGGCTTTTCCATCCGTCACATACGGAGACGAGCGTCGTTCCCTACGATAATGGTTATTACGCTGAATACCAGGTGGGCGGCTTCTCCGAGTTCTGGATCAACAACGGAGGCCCGACAAACGCCATCCCCCTGCCGCTGAACCTGCTTTTCTTTACGGCGGTTAAATCCGGCGACAATGGATTGCTGCAGTGGAGCACGACGGGCGAGAAGAACGTCCGGCGATTCATCATTCAAAAAAGTAGTGACGGAAGCCGGTGGACCGATCAGGATTCGGTTCCAGCGGCGGCCGATAGCGGTAATGTCCACTTCTACCGGTGGACCGACACTCGCCTCTTCCCTGGCGTCAACTACTACCGGTTACGAATGCAGGATATCGATGGGCACTCTACCTTCTCGCCGGTAAAGACCCTGGACGTGGATGGAACTATCAGGATTAGCGTCTATCCCAATCCCGTGGAGAGCCGCGGCACCTTATACGTCACCAGCACGGTCAATTGCCGCCTGCTCCGTCTGACGGAGATGTCCGGCAAGATCCTGGTCGAAAAGAAGGTGCAGGGCTTCCAGTCGACCCTGTCCGTAGGCATGCTCAGCAGGGGTATTTACCTGCTCGTCGTGGACACGGATACGGGCGCCAAGGTCCAAAAGGTTTTTATTAAATAGCTGGCCCTCATAGCCCGAAGCTCTGTATATTTGCGGAAAGCCCGGCAGGGCTTTCAGGGCGCCCTGCGGCCCATCATTAGCCAACCGCGAAGGAATCCGCAGGATTCCTGGAAAAGTAAAATAATTAAAGTAGATTATGAATTTCAATCGTGCGAACAATGTCGTGGGCTGGATAGTGGGTCTGATTGCTTGTACCGTCTTTGTCATGACCATGGAACCCACCGGCAGCTTTTGGGACTGCGGTGAGTTCATCTCCAGCTGCTACAAGCTCCAAATCCCCCACCCGCCCGGCGCCCCCCTCTTCATCCTGCTTGGCCGTTTCTTTATCATTCTTTTCGGGGACAATCCCCTAACCGCTGCCCGCGGCGTCAACTTCATGAGCGCCATCGCCAGCGGTCTCTCCATCCTGTTCCTGTTCTGGACCATTACCCACTTTGCCCGCAAGATCGTGCAGAAGGGGAATACGAGCGTCGAGCCGGATAAGCAGCAGCTTTTTACCATCCTGGCCGCCGGCACCGTCGGCGCCCTT
>JAFDYG010000553.1 GCA_018267545.1 Bacteroidota bacterium | reverse complement strand
ATTTTTGACTGGGCTTGACGATTTGTCCGTTAAAGGAGATGGGCTGGCGGTTGGTGCTGGTCACCTGGAGGGTGGCGTAGCCTGCGGAGGAGATGGACAGGGTCATTTGTTGTACGTCGCGGTAGTCTTTGGGTTTTATGAGGATGGTCCAGCCTTGTTTCTTGCCTGGTGTAAGGGTATAATCAAAGTCTTTGGAGGTGAATTGTATGCCGCCTTTGCTGGGGTCCATGGGTGCTGTGTAGGCGCGGCCGAAGTAGGGGAGGTAGCTGACGATGTTTTCCTTTGTTACTTTCAGGCTGTAGTCTGAGGTGAGCTGGCGGGTGCTGCCTGCCATGGGCATGACGGTTTGGGCTTTGAAGACGTAGTTTTGGGATTCGACGAGGTCTTTGACGGCGGCGAGCTGGGCGGCTTTTTTGTCGGCGGGGGATTGGGTTGTGCTGGACTGGGCGTTGGCGGCCGATGGGAGGATGGCGGCGACGGTGGTGACTATCGATAAGGCCAGGAGAGATTTTTTTACGATTTTTGACACTTGGTTCATGGCTCTGATTATTATATTATAAAATTACGTAATTACTCTAGACGTGGGAAAAAGGATTTTAGCGCTTGGAATGGGTTTGCTCTTTTCTATTTTATGGGCCTCGGCTTCCGCGGCGACGAAGATCGGGTTGAGGGCGGTGCAGCCGTTTACGATCTGCGTGGTGCGGTTCTTTTTGGCGGGGCTTCTTATGATTTCCATCAGTCATCTTGTTATGCGCAAGCGTTTGCCAAGGGGTAAGGAGTGGGGGCAGGTTGCGCTTTATGGTCTTTTGACCAATAGTATCTACTTAGGTTTATTCGTGATAGCGATGCAGCAGGTTTCTCCGGGTTTGGGGACGCTGGGGGTGGCGACGAATCCTGTTTTTATCAATTTATTAACGGCGATCATTCTGCGGCAGCGGCTGAAGTGGGTGGTGCTGGTCAGCCTGGCGCTTTGTATGGGAGGGGTGGTGTTGGCTGCGTGGCCGTTGCTAAGGAACAGTACGGCTACGCCGGCGGGTTTGCTGATACTGCTGGTGGGGATGCTGGCTTATTCGATCGGGGTGTTTTATTTTTCGAGGGTCAAGTGGGATGGGCTGCATTTGTTGACGATCAATGGGTGGCAGGTATTTTTTGGGGGGCTTTTCTTGCTGCCGTTTGCTTTTGCGATGTACAGGCCGGAGCGTACGCATTGGAATATGGATTCTATCGGGAGTATTTTATGGCTGGCGATCCCGGTTTCGATCGGGGCGGTGCAGCTGTGGCTCTATTTGATCCGGGAGGATGCGGCGCGGGCTTCTTTCTGGCTTTTTCTTTGTCCTGTCTTTGGGTTTTTGATCGCGCATTTGGTGACGGGCGAGCTTATTACGGGTTATACGTTTGTGGGGATGGCGCTGGTGATTGGAGGGGTATACTGGCTGCATGCAAAGGCGCCGCGGCAGGTAGTGGAGTAAATAAGTACATTTGAGGAAGGATGAAAGGAAAAACTGATTTTGATGCTGTTGTAGTAGGTTCGGGCCCGAATGGGTTGGCGGCGGCTATTGCGTTGCAGCAGAAGGGGCTTTCGGTGTTGTTGATCGAGGGGAGTGAAACGATTGGTGGAGGGATGCGGAGTGCGGAGCTGACGTTACCGGGTTATACGCATGACATTTGTTCGGCGATCCATCCGATGGCGGTGGGGTCGCCTTTTTTTATGGGATTGCCTTTACGTGAGCATGGACTGGAGTTTGTGTATCCTGGGGTGGCGGCTGCGCATCCGTTTGACGATGGGTCGGCGGCTGTGCTGGCTGGGACTGTGGCGGAGACGGCGGAGCGGCTGGGTAAGGATGGGAAGGCGTACGCCCGAATGATGGAATTTATAGTGAGGGATTGGGACAAGCTGTCGCCGATGTTGCTGGGGCCGTTGCGGTGGCCTTCGAATCCATTGTTGTTGTCGCGATTTGGATTGAAGGGTCTGAAGCCGGCGGCGGTGTTGGGGCGAAAGTTTCAGGGGCGGGATGCCCGGGGTTTGCTGGCGGGCATGGCGGCGCATTCGATTCAGCCTTTGACGAATTTGACGACTTCGGCTTTTGCGTTGGTGTTGATGGCGGTGGGGCATGTGAAGGGTTGGCCGGTGCCGGTTGGCGGGGCTTCGTCGATTGCGGATGCGTTGGCGTCCTACTTTGTGTCTCTTGGGGGGAGGATCGAGACGGGAGCCTATATCCGATCGATGTCGCAGCTGCCTTCTTCGAGGGCTCTATTATTGGATCTGACGCCGAGGCAGCTGTTACAGCTGGGGGGACATAAATGGTCGTCTTTGTATCAGCGGCAATTGGAGAGTTACAGGTATGGGATGGGGGTGTTTAAGATCGATTGGGCGCTTGGGGCGCCTGTACCGTTTACGGCTGCGGGTTGCCGTCAGGCGGGGACGGTGCATATTGGCGGGACGATGGAAGAGATTGTGGCGGGTGAGGAGGCGGCGGCCCGGGGCGGGCATCCGGAAAAGCCATTTGTATTGTTTGCGCAGCAGAGCCTCTTCGATCCTTCGCGGGCGCCGCGGGGGAAGCATACAGCGTGGGCGTACTGTCATGTGCCGAATGGGTCGAAGGTAGACAGGACGGAGGTGATCGAGCGGCAGGTGGAGCGGTTTGCGCCGGGGTTTCGGGAGAGTATATTAGCGAGACACGTATACAACACGGAGGAGCTGGAGGCGTACAATCCGAATTATATCGGGGGGGACATCAATGGGGGAGTGGCGGATATAGGACAATTGTTTACGCGGCCGGCTTTGCGGTGGTCGCCGTACAGGACTTCGGAGAAGGGCATCTATATATGTTCGTCCGCTACGCCGCCGGGTGGTGGGGTGCATGGGATGTGTGGATGGTGGGCGGCGAGGAGGGCGATGAAGGATATATTCAAGATAAGTTAGCGTTTAGCTGGCGAAGGGTTCGTCGGTATCGCGGTATTTGCCTCGGATGGATTTGATGAGGAGGGTGAGGCCGACGAAGATGGCTGCGGCGGCGCCGAGGCCGATGGTAATGAGTCTTTTGTAGCTGTGGTTGGTTATTTGCCAGTATTCGAAGCCGGCTAAGAGCAAGCCGAGAAGCAGGAGGACGGAGCCGAAGAGGTAGCCGCGGCTGTTTTCTTTTTTAAATTCACCACCATTTATTGCGTAGAGCTCGTTGAGGAGAGCGCCTGCCTGGACTGGGTCCATGCCGCGGTAGTCTGCGGTAAGGTTTTCGAGTGTGTGTTCGCGTTTGGAGCCGTCTTTAACGGAACTGATGGCGTAGTCGAGGGTGTCTTCGGAGATGCCTTTGGCGAGCCAGGCTGCTTTGACGGATTGGAATTTATTCATGGGGTATGGTTTAGGGTTATGAACGGATTTGGGTTTCGTTTATTGTGGGTGTTTGGGGGCTGGCGGGTGTGTTAGGCGGCTTCCATGCGGCGTTTGGAGCGGCGGTATTTTTCGGCGATGATCTCGCTCATGGGGCGTTGGGAGACTTTGCTTTCTACCCAGGAGACGAGGTCGAGGTAGGCGAAGGCACGGGCTTCGTAGCGGTTGCCTTCGAAGGCGCGGATCTTTTCGAGGAACTTTTCGAATTCGGCGCGCATGCTGAGGCGGGAGGTATGGAAGGAGGTGCGGAGGAACTTGAACATTTCTTCCTCTACGCGGGTGAGGCGTTCGCGTTTGGCCATAAAGCGGTAGACCGATTTGGTGAGGGACTCCATGAGGTCGAAGTTGCCGAGCTCGTAGTGCGCCATGAGGTGGAGGACGCGGGCGTAGCATTGGAGGTCGTTGCGGAGGTCCATCTGGTCGTTGATGATGCGTTGGAGGTAGTCGATACAGGTATCGTAGTTACCGCTGCCGAAATAGAGGGAGGCGATCTTGTAGTTGAGCACGAGGATTCGGTGGCGGTCGATAAAGAGGTCGTATTCGGTGAGCTTTGTTTCGATTTCGGGAACCATGAGGATACCTTCCTTGAAGTTGCCGAGCATAAAGACCTGGTTGATCTTGGCCGTGGTGATATAGACGAAGGACTGGATGCGGAAGTTGTCGTTGTCGATGACGCGTTCGGACTGGGCGAAAGTTTCGAACTTTCGCAGGACGACCTCGAACTGTCGGTAGTTGCGGAGGTCGAAGTGGGCGTTCAATAAGTTATGAAGGGCCTTGATATAGTGACCGGTTTCGACGCGGATCATGATGGGTTGTTCCTCGAAGAGGTCGAGCCATTTCTGGGAATAGCGGTAATACATGAGGAAGTCCTGGCGGATGAAGGCGTACCAGTTGTAGCTCTGATAGAGATACAGGCGTTCGTAGAAGCCGGTTTGTTCCCAGGCGTTGGCGGGAAGCTGTTCTTTGAGGTATTCGCGGACGCGGGCCTCGTCTTTTTCGTTGCGGGAGTGTCCGTTTTGGATATACCAGCTGTAGACGAGGAGGGCGAGGTTGGAGAGGCGTGCGACCATGTCGATGCGGCTGATGACTTCCCGGGATTCGTCGGAGAGCTGTTCGGCGCGCATCTGCATGCTATGGGTGATGTGCAGGGTTTCGATGCGTTTTTCGAGCGCGAGGACCTGGACCAGGAAGTTGAACTTTTGGTTGGCTTTGGCGGTTTCTTTGGCGCGATCGAGGAGGCGAAGGCTTTGTTGGAAGAGGCCTTTTTTATAGAGAATGTGAGCGTAGTCGAAGGTTTCGTTGAGCTGCAGGTCGATGCTGTCTGCGCTTTTCAACAGGCGCAGGCTGGCGAGGATCTGTTTGTAGAGGTGTGTTTTGAGATTGGAGAGCTGGGGCTTTTCGATGCCGGGCAGCTTTTTCAGGAGGCTTTTTTCGTCGTAGTCGACAAGCTTGTCGAGGGCGTCGAAGAGCTGGACGATTTTCAGGTCTTCCTTGGTGGAGCTCCGTTTGATGTATAGTTTAAAATGCCGTTTTTCTGACTTTTCGAGGGAATGTATAAGTTGGAATAAGGTATCTGAGAACCGGTTGGCCATAATGATGGGAATTTCCGAAAACGCAATCCTGTAAAGGGTTTCAACACTTAAAAGATCATTTTGACATAATTAACTCGACCATAAGTTGATTAGACTGTCGGGCTTTAGCGTTGTACCTTTACTGTAGAGAATGAGATGAAAAAATATGGCAGCAATCGTTCAGCAGGCATTCGGTAGAGGCTCATTCAAATTTCAACGTTAAAGTCTGTCCTTGCGGACGAGTCAACGAGTTGACTCACAGAAAGCTGAGTTAATCAGCAAAAAAAGATATTACTACCTTTTTTCATATGGCAAGCAATCGTTAGCGCCCGATGTTTCTACATGGGGCTTTTTTTTTGCAATCTAAGTAACAAATAAGATATAAACGTTTTTTGGGCTTAAATTATTTTCCCGCCTCCAAGATGTTGGTTTGGCGGGATTTGTGTTTTTGGGAGGTGGGGGAGGTGACAGAGAGTGACCGGATTGGGGTAGATATAGTGGAGTGGTTTCCGGGAAGGTATACCGGAAGCTGCTAAAACTTTGCTAAAAGGATAATCATTGGTGGTTAAAAAACGACACTTCGTGTAGTGCTTGAAAGGATTTATGTAGTTTTTTGAAAAGCTGAAAGGGAAGTTTCTAATTTACACGTCTGTTTGACACTTAAAGTGTACTACGTGCACGAGTTGGGCTATGTCCAATTTTAACAGTGATCAAATTATCGTTTGTTTTTAGTTATATAAAGTGTAGTGTTTTCTCATGTGACCTTTGAGTCCACCAGGGGTTTGTGTCTACAAGGCCCTTGCTGTTTTTTTAGCCTTTTCTGTTTTTTAGTCCTTTCTGCATCCTGTTATTAAACCTTGCTTGTGAATGTCACCTGAATATCAGGAATATTACCAACAACTGCTGTCTGCTTTCCATTCCCACAATGAAATTGACCGTCCTGAGATGGAAAGGATCGAAGCATGCTTTAAATCCAGCCTGGATTGCTGGGGAAAGGTGTGCAAACTGGTCCGGCAAAAAGGATTTAGCAGTGAAAAAGAAGAAATAATTTTCTTCAAACATGTAAAACCGGCGTTCGCTGCGTATATAGAGTATTACACGTATCGATATCATGTTCTTTTGTTCCTGCCGACGGAGGATTTATTGGAGCGGAAGCGCTTCTGGCGTTGGGAGGAGAAGAGGATTGAGCGGTTTTATGAGAACAACCGGGAGTTTTGCAGGTACATGCGGGATGGAGAGACGGGGAGGGATGCGGAGTACTTTTTGCGAAAGGCCGGTGATCGGAATAATGGTGGAGCGTTAGAGCTGGACGAGGATTTGGTTAGTCCGAAGGATCATCTGGTTACCCTAATGAAGGCATACGCATTGTATGAGGAATATATTCACGACTTTATTTACATTAACCAATCAAACTCGCCGCTTTGAGGCCTGACTACCCAACCAAATTTTTCCCGGACAAGCGGGAAAATTATGTGCTCCTCCTGGAGTCATTGGCCGGAGAGGCCTATTGCATGGTTGCTTTATTCGTTTACTGACCCTTACATCGCACCCTTTCTATCGCTACGACCTGATCGCATCTTTTGTTGCAATCAATTTTTACAAGTAAATATCATAGCAAGTGCAATCATTTTTCTTCATTCGTCACGAAGGCAGATACGTGAAAGTAGATTTCGAGCATATTCTCTACATCGAAGCTCGCAAGAATTATACGAGGTTGGTTATGGAGGAAAGACCTACCGCCCTGGTGCTGGTTACTTTGAAACAGTGGGAGAAGCTGTTGCCTCCGGATCTTTTTTGCCGGGTTCACCGGGGATACATTGTAGCGATCAGCAAGATCGTTTCCTTTGACAACAAGTATGTGTATTTGCCGGGAGAGAAGATCTCCATCGGGGAGCAGTATCGCAATGCGTTGCCAATGGCGGTGACGATCCTGGCGAATGAGCCTTCGCGGAAGGATGTATTGTCGGAGCTGGTGGATTTATAGTTATTGGCTGGGCTGCGGTGTATTGCGATTTGCGCCGCAGGTTCGTTAGCTAAGTAATTTTTCCAGGTTATCCCAGGTCCAGCTGTAGAGCCGGCCTGCATTGGGGACGCGTTTGTATTTCCCGTCTTTGTGGCCGATTACCTGGACTATTTTCTTCTTTAGCTTTCGGGCTATTTCTACTTCCTTTAGTACTCCCTGAGCTTTATGGGTGGTGGCGCCTACCAGGACGATGACGAGGTCGGCGAGACCGATTTTGCTTTCGGCTTTTTCTTCCCAGTCTTTTTCGGGGGCGGCTTCGACGAGCGAGCGGTCGATGATTTCGAAGGGGCAGACGGGGTTTTGGGATTGTCCGATGAGGAGGTCTTTTAGAGATTTGTCGGTTTCAAACTCGAAGCTGATGAAGATCTTTTTCATTTTAGCTGGGGAGTGAGGCTGTTTGGGCGATCTGGAGGATGGCGTCGATTAGCTGTTCGGGGTGAGCGTCCGGGTTGCCGAGTCTTTCGTATAGTTCGTATTTCTTTCTATCTTCAAAATAGTCGTCGAATCTTTCGACCATTTCTTTCCATAATCTTTCCGACATATAGCCTGATGCGCCCACGGGGATGAGCAGTGCATTTTTAGAGCGGGCAATTTCGAATTCTTTTTCCATGCCGTCTGCGTCGCGGACGCAGATGTCTTCCAGCTTGTTACCAAATAAGAAGATGGCGGTACCGGCCAGGGAGATCATGTCGTCGCGGTAGCCCGTTTGGATAGTATCCAGCATTTCCGTCCTGATCGGAAATGGAAAGACCCGCAGTTGATCGGTCATTTTGTGTCTTCCACTCAGGTAGATCTCGTATAGGGCGCCTTCTACCACATAATTACCTACTCCTGCTCCGAACCCGGAAATAATCTGGAATCCATGCTTTAGTAAGGTCTTGCTCAGTTCTCTAATGAAAGTCTTGCCGTTGTCTCCGAATCTTCCGTATTCATAGGCACTGCCGGAGATGAATACCGTCTTCCGTTTGTCCGCGTGCATAGCAGGTTGCATAATTATTATTGCCAAAAGTAACCGATAATAGGGAGATGCAGGCAAGAATATAGAAAAATGCTAATTTGCCAAGTCTCACCATTATATATTATAAAAAAATGTAGGGATTATGGAGAAACGGACGGTGCTCGAATTTTGGCTGAGGGGGCCGGTGGCTGGGATACCTCCTTTGTTACAGCCTGTGGCTCATGCTTTATTGCAGGCAAAGGAGGAGGTGAAGGAACTGATGGAGGGGTTTGGGGAGGAGGAATTATGGGAGAGGCCTGCGGGGGTGGCTTCGGCCGGGTTTCATCTGCGGCATCTGACCGGTGTGCTGGACAGGCTGTTTACGTATGCGCGGGGGGAGGTTTTAAAGCCAGAGCAGCTGGCGTATCTTGGCAGGGAAGGAGAGGCCGGACCGGAGGGAGCTGGGGAGTTGGTTGATGCATTTAACAAGCAGATTGACAAGTCTTTAGATGAATTGGGGGCGGTGAGTGAGGGGACGTTGACGGCCTATAGGGATGTGGGAAGAAATAAGGCTCCGTCGACCGTTCTGGGGTTGCTTTTTCATGCCGCAGAACATACGCAACGGCATGTGGGTCAGCTTTTAGTAACGGTTAGAGTGCTAAAAGGCCGGTGAGGCAACCCCTGCAGAAAATAAGGCGTTTAAACTAAAACATATTCTTGAACACAAGGTAAGTAAGAGAGATTTGGAAAAACTACTTCATATTATAGCAGGTTGTGCGCAACAGGATCGGGCGTGCCAGAAGATGCTATATGATCAGTACTACGGATTGTGTCTCAAGATAGCATTCCGGTATGTGAATACCTATGAACAGGCGACGGAGGTGACGCATGACGCCTTTCTGAAGATGTTCCGTAATTTTAGCCGTTTTGAGGTTCGGGATAAGGAAAAGGTGGAAATGTTGTTGATCGGCTGGATCCGGAGGGTGGTAATCAATGCGGCGATAGATTATATGCGCCGGGAGATGAATAATAATCATACGTACCCTATTCCGGAGCACGTCTGGGAGCATAAAGATGAGGGGCAAAACTCCGATAATTCAGTGTTATACAAGGAATTGATGACATTGGTAAAGGAATTGCCCCCAGCGTACCGAATGGTGTTCAACCTGCATGTGATCGAGGGGTATTCGCATCCCGAGATCGCGAAGATGCTGGGCATCACGACAGGAACCTCTAAATCAAATCTTTCAAAGGCCCGTGTTCATTTGCAAAAGGCCTTGACCGCAGAAAACAGTGAAAAAATAGTATGTTAAACCAAAAGGACAACGACTTTGATGATCTTTTCCGGCGGGCGTCCGAAAAATACCCGCTGAGAACGGATAGTGCCGACTGGAACAGGATGGCCGCTGCCCTGGATAATCCGCCGCCGGATGTTCCGGAGGAATTGGTGGATGAAAGGCGCAGGAAGAGACGGTTTCTCTGGCTGTTCCTCCTTTTCCCGCTGGTCGGGGGTGGGTACTATTTTGTGCGTCATGGTGGTGGTGGGACGGGGTCTGGTGTTGTTGCCGGGGGGAATAATGTGGTGGTTTCCAGGGAAGTGAAGAGCGCGGAGCGCGGTGTTGAGGGAGTAGGGAAGGTTAAGAGTGCTGGTGGTGAGGGTGCTGGGGAGACGAAGGAAGTGAGTGGAGGGGAAGTTAAGAGTGCCGGCGGTGAGGGGACGAAGAAAGTGAGTGGTGGAGAGGAGGCAGGGAAAATAAAATCAGCAGGCGGTGACGCCGTTGGGAAGATAGTGGCAAAGGCTGCGCCTTTGTCGGGGAGAGAGGTGAAGGCTGCGCCTTTGTCGGGGGGAAGATATTCGGATATGGAGGGTGCGTTGGTGACGGGGAAGAAGAAGAAGAATCGTAAGAATAGTTTTGATGCGACGAGCGATGCGAGTGGTGCTGTGGGTGATAAAAGGGTTGTTGATTATCGGGTGGACAGGGTGCGTATGGGTAGAGATTATAGTCTTCGTGTGAATGTCGAGGCGCCGGAGATGGAAAAGGATAGTGCTGCTCCTGCGAAGCGCAAGGCATCCCCTAAGAAGAAATTCCCGTATTTATATGCAGGGTTGATCGGTGCGCCGGATTTGAGCTCGGTCCATTTTCAGAAGTCTGATGGTGTGGGAACGACGTTTGGAGTTTTGCTGGGCTACCAGTTTAACAAACGTTGGTCGGTGGAGACGGGTGTATATTTAGATAGAAAGAAGTATTATACGGACGCGGAGTATTTCGACACGAAAGAGATTTCTTCCAGGATACAATATAACTGGGATTCGAAGAGCTTCGATGGTTCCTGCTATATGTGGGAGATACCCGTCAATGTCAGATATAATTTTACCACGGGTGAGAAGATGAAGTGGTTTGGTACGGCGGGTCTGTCGACTTATCTGATGACGCGGGAGAATTACAATTACAATTACGTATGGTGGAATGGTCCCAACTCCGGGACTGCCACTAAAAACTGGGATTTAAGGTCGCCTTCTCAATATTGGTTTTCTATTATAAATCTGAGTGCGGGTTTTGAGCAGCGCCTTGGGAAGGTTGGAAACTTACGTATCGAACCCTATCTGAGAATTCCTGTCTCGGGTTTGGGTACTGGTAAGTTGAATATCCTGAGCTCGGGTCTCAACATTGGGATTACGCGCCGGCTCTGGTAGCCGTCGCTGATGGGAGGCTCATGGAGCAGCTACATCGACTCTGGCAATCATAATCTTTAACAGTCAACATTTATGCGGAAAAAAAGAACCATTCTGTGGATAGGGATTGCTGTGCTTGCTCTGGCCATATCTGCCTGGGCCTGGCATCTGTATCACAAGCCCCATGAAAGCGCTGCGAGTGAATCGGCTGCGGCTTCGATCGATGCCGACTCGCTGTATCATCAGTATCAGCTCGACGAGCATGCTGCCGACCAGAAGTATATGGGGAAGGTGATCGAGGTCAAAGGAAAGCTGACCGAAGTCCAGCATTCGGGGAATGCGGAGATCTGGATACTCTCGACGCAGCCGGGAGGGGGAGGGATCAACTGCCAGCTGTTCCCTGGCGAGAAGGGACAGACGCCCAAGCCTGGGGATGAGGTGACTATAAAGGGGAGGTGTACCGGATTTTTGATGGATGTCAACCTTGCGGATTGTGTACAACAGAAATAATGAACCTATAAAAACAACTTAACAATCATGAATAGGAAGTTTCTACTGGCAGTATTTGCTATCGGATCGATCGTGTTTTATTTAAGCGCTTGTTCGAAGACAAGCGAGGACAAGCTTGCGCCAAACAAGCCTTGCGATACTTTAAACGTAAGCTATTCAACGCAAGTGGTCGAGATATTACAAAACAATTGTTACGAGTGTCATAAGGATGGGGGTGTTTCGATCAGCAATGTGGACCTGGGCAGCTACACCAAGTTCAAGGCTTATGTCGACCTGGGTTATGTAAGAAGCGCTATTACGCACGACGGGAGAGTTACTCCGATGCCTTATGGACGGGCTCAACTGCCTTCCTGCGAGCTGAATACTATCGTTGCCTGGATCAACCAGGGTGCAAAGAATAACTAACAACCATTAAATAGAGTCACTAATGAAACGTATTCTTCCAGCTATCGTCTGTTTTGCCCTGGCCCTGGTGCGTCCGGCCGATGTATTTAGTCAGCAACGTCTTTCGACCCGTACTGGATTTGTCGGGTTTTATTCCAAGACCGCCCTCGAGGATATCAAGGCGGAGAACAACCAGGTATTTGCGATTGTCGAACCCGGTACTAAAAAGATGGCTTTTTCGCTTCTGGTGAAGGGTTTCATTTTTGCCAAGGAGCTGATGCAGGAACATTTCAACGAGAATTATGTCGAAAGCGATAAATATCCCAAGTCTACTTTCTCCGGGATCTATACAGGGGATGTAGACCTGACCAAGGATGGCGTCTACAAAGTTACCGTGAAGGGTGACCTGACCCTGCACAATGTCACCAAGCCCGTCGAGGCGCCGGCTACGATGGAAGTGAAGGGAGGGCATTTGATCGGGATGGCGGAATTCAAGGCCAAGCCCGAAGACTATAATATCACTATTCCTTCCATCGTAAGGGACAAGATCGATAAGCAGATGACCGTCAAGGTCAGGATCGATTGTCCGATTACAAAATAACTTAACTACTATTATGAAAAAAGCATTCTTTGTTATACTGTCTTTTATTGTGACGGGCCGGTTGGCTGCCCAGGATAATTTGCTCAACGCGCTGAACGATTCGATGTCGGCCAGTAAGACGAAGACCTATGTAAAGGGAACGTTCAAGGCTACGCATATCATCAATGCCCAGAGCATCGAGCAGCCGGCGAATGGAAATCTAAACTTTGTCATCCAGCACCGGTTCGGTCAGCTGAATAGCGGCTCCTACAACTTCTTCGGTCTGGATAATGCTACGCTGCGTCTGGGGCTGGAGTATGGAATTACCGATGACCTGGATGTGGGTGTTGGCCGCAGCTCCTATTTAAAGACGTTCGACGGGTATCTCAAGTATAAGATTCTGAAGCAAACGGAAAGGGAGGAGATGCCTGTTTCGGTGAGCATACTGGGATCGGTAACGAACTATACGCAGGATATCGTGGGCAAGGATTATCTGAATGCCAAGTATAGGACGGCTTATTCTGCGGAGCTGCTAATTGCAAGAAAGTTCTCCAGCGCCTTTTCTTTACAGGTAACGCCGACTTTCCTGCACTATAACCTCGTGCCGACGGTTGCGGACAAGAACGATGTTTTTGCTGTCAGTGGCGGGGGGCGTCTCAAGATCACGAAGAGGATGAGCATCAATGCCGAGTATAACTGGCTGCCTTCGAACCAGGTGGTATCGACTGTGCGGCACGACAGCTGGTCGCTGGGCTGGGATATCGAGACCGGCGGGCACGTCTTTCAGCTGGTGTTCAGCAACTCGCAGAGCATGCTGCCTTCTCAATATATCACGCAGACGCCGGGTACCTGGGGTAAGGGCGATATATTCTTTGGGTTCAACATATCCAGAAATTTTAACCTGAAAAAGAAACGTTGATTTAATTGGACGAGAAGAGAGCTTATATACATACCGGGTTATTGAGGAATGTATCCATGAATACCCTCCAGATACTGAGCAATCAGGTCCTGGGGGTATTCATCTTTTTACTTTTATCCCGCTATCTCGATAAGATCAGCTATGGGGAGCTGAATTGGGCGTTGGCCGTGTTGACGCTGGCCACGACGATTCTTAGCTTCCGGCTGGAGCAGATCGTGGTGCGGGATATTGCGGCGGGGAAGGATGCGGGGCATCTGCTGACACTGTTTATTGTTCATACAGTCGGGGCGGCCCTGCTCCTGCTGGGGGTGCTGGCGGCGGGATATTATTTCTTCGATCTGCCGCCGCTTCTATGGTGGTTTTCGTTTTCGCAGGTCTTGCTGCTGATCGCGCTGCCGTTCCGGCAGCTGGTGACGGGTAAGTCAGCGTTTGGCTGGCTGGCGCTGCTGGCGTCGGTATCGAATATCATTCGGTGTCTTGGGTTATTGGCTTTTGTGTGTTTTTCTGCCTTGACGATGGAGGTGGTGTTGATTTTGTTTACGGTGTCGGCTTTGGCGGAATGGGTGGTGGGAGTGATTGTGGTTTTTATTCGGTTGGGTGTTCCGCTGGTTTGGAAGGCCGGGTGGGTGGCGTTGGTGCGGGATTCGTTCCCTCAGCTGGGATTAGTCTTTTTGAATGCCGGCATGGCAAGAATCGATTGGGTATTGATGGGGGTGTGGGGGGAGCCGGGGAAGGTGGCCGAATATAGTTTCTCCTACAGGGCATACGAATTCTCTCCCTTTCCGTTGTTGGTGCTGGCCCCTTTTCTATTGAATAGTTGCGCCCGACGGGTTGCAGGTGGCGTCTTTACTCCGCCTTCCTGGTTAAAAGATTATATCCGGGCTGCGCTGGTGCTGGGTACGCTGCTGCCTTTGCTGGGGGTGCTGGCCTGGACGCCGGTGGTCGACTGGCTGACGATGAATAAATATGGCCGGACGGGGATGCTTCCTTTTTTACTCTTGTCCTGCAGCATTCCTTTTCAATATTTGATCAATGTACACTGGAGCATCGAGTTTGCAAAGAACCGGCTGGGGCATATCTTCCGGGTGACGGCTATTACGGCGCTGGTTGTGGTGGCGGGTGATCTGGCGGCGATTCCTTTTTATGGTGGTGTGGGCGCAGCGGCCGTTTGGCTGGTCTCGATGATAGTGCAGTATTCCTTGTATGAGAGGAATTGGAATAAGCGGTTATTGCTGGCAATAGGTATTGCTGTGCTGGCGGGCGGGGTTGCGATTGCTGCGACGTCTTCGCTTCCTTTGCGGCTGGCTTTTGCGGTGGGTATTTATATCCTTGGGGCGTGGGTGACCGGGCTGGTTCGTGTGAAGGATATTCCGGAGGTGTGGATGGTCTATCTGCGCCGGATTGACTGGGGGTTGTTCTTTTTTTTGGTGGGAATGCTGAATGTAAAACTGTACGTGAAGGTCGCGGCGATTGTTTTTGCGCTGGTCCTGTTCAGGAGGACGGCGGTGACACGGGATGTCTTCCGTCAGCGTTTTCTTTGGTTTTACGCCGTGATGATCCTGCTGGCTATCGTGAATTTTCTGATTGCGTTTTCTTTTTCGCCTGCGGGGCTTGTGGCTTTTGCTCTGGGCGGTGGGTATTGGCTGCTGGCGTTGCTGGCGGGGTATTTTGTCTATCAGTTTGTCCGGCGGGGAGAATTGGAGCGGATACACCGGACCGTCGGTCTCTTCTTCCTGGCGAATGCGGCGGGTATCGTGGTCAGCTTTCTGAGCATCTGTATCGAATCGGGTTCTATCAATCCTTATACATACGAGGGGATGCACCGGCACTATTTCATCAATACTGGTGATATGATCACAAGCATCGGCTTGGATGGTTCGGTGACGACGTCTTTGATCGGGGCTTTTGGGGTGTTGTATTTCCTTTACCGGAACCGGTATGGGGCTATGCTTTTTTGCATGGCGACGGTGCTCCTGGCGGGCAGCAATTTCATCGATATGATGCTGGCTGCGGTCTTTGTGTTTATTTTCATCTTCAGGACCACGCGGATCCAGAAAAGCTTGATTGTGGTTTCGCTGTTGTTTATGGCTGTTTTCTGGGCGAAGGTTTCGCCGCAGAATGGGATTTATGTGCAGGAGATTCTCAAACGGGTGGATAAGAAGAATGTCTATGTAGAGCCGGTACCGATTCCCAATGCGAAGATGACCGAGTTTGTCGAGAAGAAAGAAGTGGTACATAAGGAGGAGGTGATGAAGAGCTTCGAGCAGACTTTGTATTCACCGAAAATGGAGGATAGTTTCCGGAGAAAGTACAAGAACTTCAATCGTTCGGGGCGGTTGGTCTCCTTGCAGCAGATGGCGGGCTTCTTTGGGAAGCATCCGGAATTGCTGCCATTGGGTGCGGGGATGGGGAATTTTTCCTCGCGGCTGGCATTCAAGACGACGGCATTGGATATCGATGGGGGCTACCCGGTGGCGAAGCGTTATATACATCCGTTTTTCCGGGATAATTATCTGTGGCTGTACCTCTATTATCATAGTCGTGACGAGGGGCAGCACAGTGTGGTGAATAAGCCGGATTCGGTGTATGGGCAGCTATTGAGCGAATATGGAGTGGTGGGTGTAGCGGCCTTTATCCTGTTATATGCGGGCTTTTTCTTTTGGAGGAGCGGAAGACTAACCTATGGCCTATCCGTCCTGTTGCTGATGGGGATGGCATTTTTTACCGAGTACTGGTTTGAGCAGCTGTCGATCGTGATTCTTTTCGAGCTGCTTTTATTATTGGACCAACGAGCTAATCTAAACACCGATACATGAACCCCAAGGTTACTGTTCTGATGCCTGCTTATAATGCGGGAAAATACATTGGAGCCGCTGTGAATTCTGTGCTGGCGCAGACGTTTACCGACTTCGAGCTGCTGATCGTCGACGATGGCAGTGAAGATGATACGGCAGCGGTGGTGCGGGAGTATGGCGACGGGCGGATACGGATGGTGCGGCAGGAGCGGGGCGGGGTTTCGATGGCGTTGAACAGGGGGCTTGAAGAGGCGAGGGGGGAATATATCTGTAGATTCGACGCGGATGATATTTGTTTTCCGCAGCGGCTGGAGCGCCAGGTGCGTTTTTTGGATGAGCATGCCGGGTATGTGATCGTGGGTAGTGATGCGGAATATATTTCGGAGGATGGGGAGCATCTTTTTCATTTTCGTTGTGCGGGGCATGG
>JAFDYG010000552.1 GCA_018267545.1 Bacteroidota bacterium | reverse complement strand
ATTTCTTCGGACCCAAAGCAGTCATATATCTGCTGCTGAGCTTCTTCTTCTCCGTCGGCCTCCATCCCCTCGGCGCCCGCTGGATCCAGGAGCATTATCTCACACACGATGAAGTACAGGAAACCTTTAGCTATTATGGTGTCCTCAATACCGTAGCGTTCAACGTGGGCTACCACAACGAACACCACGACTTCCCTTCCATTCCCTGGAACCGCCTCCCCGAAATAAAGAAGACAGCCCCCGGCTACTACGATAGCCTGGTAAGCCATAAGTCCTGGACGAAGCTATTCTTCCGCTTCCTCTTCGATAAGGAAATTTCCCTCTACCACCGCGTAGTCCGGAAAGAAAGAGGTAAAGTAGCCCTCACCGACGAATCGAGACCCGACCTCGACATGGTCAACGCCGCCGCCCACAAAGAGCGAAAAGGCATCCCGGCATAAAATATAAGAAAGGCCCGCGTCCGGCGGGCCTTTCCATTTCTACGCCGCGGAGCCCCTAAATAAACACCCTCGTCCCCGAATTGAAATTCTCCCGAAACTCCTTCGGCGTACACGTCTTCTTCTTCTTGAAAATCCGGTTGAAATTTGAGATATTATTGAACCCGCAGTGATACGAGATCTCCGAGATCGAATGCGTCGTATCGATCAACATCCTCGACGCATGCCCCAGCCGGATCTCGTTCAAACTATCGATAAACGTATTCCCCGTCCTCTTTTTCACAAACCGGCTAAACGATACCTCCGTCATACTCACCAGCTTTGCCACTTCACCCAGCGTGATCGGCTTGTCGTAGTTACTATTCATGTATTCGAAGGCCTTTTCGATCCGCCGGCTGTTGTAGGTAAAATGCTGATTCGTAAAAGAAGCATCCGACAGCGTCCGCATGCTCCTGGAAGTCGACAAATCATGCAGGATCGACAGCAGCTCCAATACCGAGTCGAACCCCGTCTTCTGATTCAACGACAGTATCCTCGGAGCCAGCGCCGCGGCCGTCTCCCTCGAAAAAAGAATCCCCTTCTGCGACTTCTCCATCATGCTGCGGATAAAGCTCAGCTGATTCCTCCGCATCAGATTGTCCTCAAACAGATCCTTATGCCACTGTATCGTCACTTCCCTGATCTCCTCGCTCTTGCATTGATGCGTAAACCAGGCATGATAAAGATTGGGCCCAACCAATACCAACTCCAGGTCGTCGATCGTATCGATATGATCCCCCACGATCCGCCTCGCCCCTTTGGCATTGATGATCAAATTCAGCTCTAATTCTTCATGATAGTGCAGCGGAAAACTAAACCCCTTTTTGACTCTGGAAAAGATTGTAAAGCAATCGTTTTGTGTAAGCGGTGTGATTTCTCGGATAATGTTTGTACTCATAACGACAGTAATTCTTGTGGTTAAATAAAATATACGGATCCACCCTGTTTCAAAGAAACAAGCTAAAAAAGCATGATAGGGGAGAGGTGTAGTATAAGCTAAGCAAAGAGTTGAAAACCGGTTATCTTATTTTCTACCTGGAATGGGGGTATCGATTTTGAATAAAACTAGGATAAAAATCTATTAATTTTTTAACGCTCCCTCAATTTATTTTAGCAATAAGAGATAATTGGAAAGTGCCATTCCCATCTACGCTGTAATGGTCAAAAGCGGAAAAAATTCTGCCTCAAGTGTTTACCCTTATCCTCGATTATTGGGTCACCCTTGTGCTCTACGAAGCTGCATTCGTCACCTGTAATAACGAATGGATAACAAAAAACCTCAACGATCGCCATACAAATAGCCCTGGCTGAAGCCATGTTTAGGGTTCTCCAGGCCTGGCAGCTCACAAAAGAAGAGATGGGGTATGCGCAGACTGGACAATTTGACGTAGGTTTGAAAAAAAAAGTCCATGCGCGCTCTCACTCTCATTGCTCTATTTACCATCGCCTCCTCCCTCACTCTCAAAAAACCCCAGAAAGTCATCTTCTTCGGCGACTCCATCACCCAGCAAGGCGCTAAACCCGGAGGCTACATCACTCGCATGCGTGATGCCCTGGCTAAGCAAAACAACACCGACTACGAACTCATCGGCGCAGGCATCGGCGGAAACAAAATATACGACCTCTACCTCCGCATGGAAGACGACGTCCTCTCCCAAAACCCCGACGTGGTATTTATCTATATCGGCGTAAACGACGTCTGGCACAAAGCTTCCTCCGGAACCGGCACAGACGCGGACAAGTTCGAAAAGTTCTATACCGCGATCATCAATAAATTACTGGATAAGCACATCCGCGTCATCCTCTGCACCCCCGCTGTCATCGGCGAAAAGACCGACTTCACTAATCAACAGGACGGAGACCTCAACGCCTACTCCCAAATCGTCCGCAACCTGGCGCAAAAATGGCACTGCAGCCTCGTCGATCTGCGCGAAGCGTTTCATAACTATGAGTTAAAGAATAATCCCGGTAATAAAGAGTCTACAATCCTAACCGTCGATAAGGTCCACCTCAACGACAACGGAAACCAGCTCGTCGCAGATAAAATGCTCGAAGCACTCCTCGCAAAATAAAAAGCTATGCAAAAGACGATCCTTATCAGCGGTGCCAACGGCAACCTCGGCTCCGCTACCGTGAAAAAATTCCTCGACGAAGGATATAAGGTAATAGCAGTCGATCATTCGGGAACTCATCTTGGCTTTGCGGCTTCGCATGACAATTTCGAGCTCCGCGCAGTCGATCTTACAAATGAAGCGGCCGTCGAAGACTTCCTCGACGAGATCGTCGAGCTCTATGGCCGCATCGACGGCGCCCTATTGCTCGCAGGCGGCTTCGCCATGGGTGACATAGCCGCCACAGACGGCGACGCGCTAAAGAAGATGTTTTCGACAAACTTTGATACGGCCTATTTTGCAGCCCGTGTCCTCTTCCAGCACATGCTGTCCAATGGTTACGGCCGGCTCGTCTTTATCGGAGCCCGCCCCGCACTAAAGCCCGAACAAGGCAAAGGCGCACTCGCTTATGCCCTCAGCAAGTCCCTTCTTTTCGAGCTGGCTGGACTCCTGAACGCCACCGCCAAAGGCAAGAACGTCGTTGCCTCCGTGGTTGCGCCTTCCACCATCGATACCTCCATCAATAGGAAAAGCATGCCCGATGCCGACCCCGAGACATGGGTAAAGCCAGAGCAAATTGCCGATCTCCTCGAATTTATCTGCAGCGATAAAGGCGACCCCATCCGCGAGCCCATCTATAAAATATACAACAACGCATAAAAAAGTACAGCGGCCCGTCAGGGCCGCTGTACTGTCTTCTGAAAAAACTACAACTTACAACTACACAGTTAATACACTGTTCCATCCCGTTACACCGTCCGGCTCCCGAAGAGGATTCTCGATATCCTCCATCCACATCCGGGCATCAATACAGAACTTGTAGTAATACTTACCCTTGGGCAGCATTGGAATAGAGATCATCCAACAACCATCCTTCGCCGGCTTCATTTGAAGCTCATCCGGCGCCCAATGATTAAAAGTACCTGCAAGGGCAATGTGGGCTGCGGCGGTAGAATTTACATGATGAACGTAAAACTCGATCGTCTTTTTGCGCCTGTTGATGTAAGGCGATTCACGAAGTTTCATAGCAACCCCCTTTTTTAGATTTTAAATGCAGCTTTAATAGGGATACTAAAGAGTTAAACTCTCAAATAGCAGTAATCGTGTTTCTACGTAAGTTGGGACTGGGGAAGAGTATACAAAATTTACACTTTTTTTTGGCATCTTGCAGTAAGTTTCGAAGTATTTTTTGCTAAAACGGTTTAATTCGTTTTTAATCGTTAATTAACACCTTTGCCAGCCAGTATTGCTAAATTTAGGCGTTCACCCAGAAGACTCATTATGGCAGATACAAAGATATTACTCGTTGAAGATGAAAAGAAGATCGCAGAGTCGCTGCGCAAAGGCCTTACTGAGCAGCACTACGAGGTAGACGTCGCCTACGACGGCGCCATCGGCCAGAAGCTGTTCGACTCCAATGCCTATGACCTGGCGATTCTCGATATCAATCTACCCTTGATGAATGGGTATGAATTGGCCCGTCACATCCGTACCGTCAATGAAGACATCCTCGTCATCATGCTCACCGCCATGAACACGACGGAAGACAAGATCGAAGGCTTCGAAGCTGGCGCCGACGACTACATCGTCAAGCCCTTCGACTTCCAGGAATTGCTGGTACGCATCCGCGCCTTGCTCAAAAGACTGCATCATCAGCCCACTACAGGCTCCAACGTGCTCAAAGTCAATGACCTGGTCATGAACCTCGACAGCAAGGAAGTCTCGCGAGACGGGCGCAATATCCCCCTTACGGCAAAGGAGTTCCAGCTGCTGGAGTACTTTATCCGTAACAAGAACAAGGTCGTCTCCCGGATCGACATCGCCATGAACGTCTGGGATATCGACTTCGACACCAAGACTAATGTCATCGACGTTTACGTCAATTTCCTCCGGAAAAAGATCGAAAAAGACTTTTCATCTAAACTCATCTATACCCAGGTAGGTATGGGCTACGTACTGAAGGAAAACCCCTAAAGAGCATTCGTGAAGATCCGCTACAAAATAATGGTTTTGTTTACCCTCCTGGTAACAGCCATCATCGCGCTGTTAACGGGATCCGTATATTATTTTGCCAAGCTGGAACGCAAACAGGTCTTCGAAAAACGCCTCCGGTCCCGCGCCATCTACAACATGCAGCTCTACTCCGTCATGGGAGACAGCGCCTTCGCCTTCATGCACCGCATGGATACCGCCTCTACCGTAGGCACCATCGCCTCCCGCAGTATCGGTATCTTTACCGACGAAGGAAAACCGCTCTACCTCTTCGACATGCCGGGCAGCAAACCCCTGACCGTAGACAAAGACCTCCTTAAAGAGGTGAGGACAAAAGGCGAGACCCATTTCACCCTTGGCACCCTCGAAGCTGTAGCCCTCCACCGGGTCGCCGGCAGACGCGATTTCGTCGTCGTCGTAGCCGGACACGACGACGAAGGCCTCGAAAGGGTCGACACCCTGAATAAAATTCTTGTGATCAGCCTGATCCTCAGTGTCGTCCTGACCGCCATCATCAGCCTTCTCTTCGCCCGTCAGATCCTAAGACCCATTGCCCTGATCATCCGCGAGGTAAAGGAGATCTCTTCCTACGACCTCTCCCATCGCATCCGAGCCGGAACCGGCCAGGACGAGATGAGCCAGCTCGCCAATACCTTTAACGACCTCCTGGTAAGACTGCAGGAATCCTTTGCTATCCAGAGAAGATTTATCTCCAATGCTTCCCACGAATTGTCCACGCCCCTCACTTCCGTCTCCAGCCAGGTTGAAGTTATTCTTCAAAAAGACCGGTCCGCGGACGAATATAAACAAGTCCTCTTCTCCGTCCGCGAAGACGTGACCCAGATGCGCCAGCTGACAAAGAGCCTCCTGGAGATCGCTAAAACTGGCTCCCAGGGCGGAATCGAGCTCAACGAGGTCCGCGTCGACGAAGTCCTGATGAAGGCCGTGGGAGACGTGAAAAAACTAAACGCAGAGTATTCAGTCGAGCTCGACTTCGGAGAATTTCCCGAAGACGAAAAAGACTTCGTCGTCTTCGGCAATAGCGAGCTCTTATATATCGCCGTCAAAAATCTGATCGAAAACGGCTGTAAATATTCCTCGGATAAACGCTCCATGGTCGACCTCACCTTCGCCCATCACAAGATCTTTGTACAAGTCGTCAACCGCGGAAGCGTCATCTCGGCCGAAGACATCCCCCAGATTTTCCAACCCTTCTATCGCGGTGCAGGCACCGGCAACACCCGCGGCTTCGGCCTCGGCCTTGCCCTCGCCCAACGCATCGTCTCCCTCCACAAAGGCACGATCTACGTCACCTCCGACACCACCAACGGGACCAAGTTCACCGTCGAGCTCCCCGCAATAAAAATCTTCAACTAAAGACGCGGGGCGCCCTCATTTATTCTCGCTCGCCTTCTCCGCCGGCGGCGTAGGCACTACTTTTCTAGGTAACAACAATTTAGCCACAAGACCAGTCCACCCCGTCTGGTGCGAAGCACCAAGCCCCTTCCCATTATCCCCATCGAAGTATTCAAAAAAGAGTATATAATCTTTAAAATGAGGGTCATGCTGCATCTTATCATAAGCCCCAAACACCGGCCTCCTTCCCTTCTCATCCCGCAAAAAGATCTTCGAGAGCCGCTGAGACAATTCCATACTGATCTCATTCAGCGTAAAGAAATTCCCCGAATGCGTCGGATACTCTATTTTAAAGTCATCCCCATAGTAATGGTGAAAACGCTGCAGCGACTCGATCAACAAAAAATTCACCGAAATCCAGATCGGCCCCCGCCAATTAGAATTACCCCCGAACAACGGGACATTGGACTCCGCCGGTGTATACTTGACCCGCATCACCATCCCGTCGACCCTGAACTCATAAGGATTCTTCTCATGATACTTCGACATCGAACGGATCCCATACTCGCTCAGAAACTCAGTCTCATCCAACATGCGATAGAGCAATCGCTTGACCCGGTGTCCCCGCAGCAGCGATAGCAGGTGCTTCTCCTCCGAACCCTTCTCGTGCCAGCGGGATACCAGCGCCGCCAGATCGGGACGATTCTCCAACAGCCACTTCAACCGGTGCGTAAACTCCGGCAGGGACTGCATGATCTCGTCGTCGATAACCTCTACCGCAAACAACGGCGCGAGGCCAACCATCGACCGGATCTTGACCCGGAAATTTTTGTCCTGTATGCTGAGTGAATCATAATAAAACTCGTCTTCATTGTCCCAAAGCCCCTCCTCGCTATTGCCGATACAGGCTATCGCCGCAGCAATATGCAGGAAGTGCTCGAAGAACTTATTGGCCATATCCTGATATACCGGATTGGTCAGCGACAGCTCCAGCGCAATCCGCATCAGGTTCAGCGAATAGGTCGCCATCCAGCTGGTCCCGTCCGCCTGCTCCAGTCTTCCTCCATCCGGCAGGTGCACATTGCTTCGATCGAATACGCCGATATTGTCCATGCCGAGGAAGCCCCCTTCGAAGATATTATTACCCTCCGCATCCTTCCGGTTGACCCACCAGGTGAAGTTCAATAGCAGCTTGTGAAAAACGGTCTCCAGGAACACGACATCTCCCTTCCCCCCATTCTCGTGCTTGTCGATCTCATACACGCGATACGCCGCCCAGGCATGCACCGGCGGATTGGTATCGCTAAACGCCCACTCATAGGCCGGCAGCTGCCCATTGGGGTGCATATACCAGTCATGGGTCAATAGCAATAATTGATGCTTGGCGAAGTCGGAATCGATCAACGCAAAGACGACACAATGAAAGGCCAGATCCCAGGCCGCATACCAGGGATACTCCCACTTGTCTGGCATGGAGATGATATTGCTGTTCTTGAGGTGACGCCATTCATGATTTCTTCCTTTTAATCGCTGCGGCGGCGGAAGGGGCTGCGCAGGATCCCCCTTTATCCATTCTTCGAGATTGTAATAATAGAGTTGCTTGTTCCAAAGCATACCGGCAAACGCCTGCCGCTGCACCCGCTTCTCGTCTTCGTCCTTCATGTCTGCCTGCAGTTCGGCGTAGAATTCGTCCGTCTCTTGTATCCGCGCAGCAAAAACCGAATCGAAGTCCTTGAATGGGCTAAGACTGCATTCCTTGACAAGCCGCAGCCGGATTGTCTCCGAACCCCCGCCCGGAATCAGTCGTTGGTAGTTCATCGCAGCCTTGGTGCCCTGCTGATAGTTCACGGCGTGCTCATTCTTATGTACGATGTATTCCTGTATGCCGTCTTTAAAAAAGCCCGGCTTGTCGACGCCGTATAGTCGATGGGTGTTGGTCTCGTTGTCACAAAACAAATGCATATCCGTCTCATCGCCATAAAGCCTGAATTCGCCCGTCTCCCGATGATTGATAATAATATCCCCTTCATTGGAAGACATCATCACCGGCTTGTAATCGTCATAACCCCAGCTCCAGGTATTTCGAAACCATATCGTCGGCAGGATATGCAAAGGGGCCGCATTCTTCCCCCGGTTGTGCACCGTGATTCGGATCAGGATATCCTCCGTATCAGCCTTTGCATATTCGACAAATACGTCGAAGTATTCATCCGCGTCGAAGATACCCGTATCCATCAGCTCGAACTCCGGGTCTTCCCTGGTCCGTCTCTTGCTCTCCTGCACCAGCCATTCATAAGGAAAGGCCGCGTGCGGATACTTGTAGAGCATCTTCATATACGAATGGGTCGGCGAAGAGTCCAGGTAATAGTAGAGCTCCTTTACATCCTCCCCATGATTGCCCTCATAACTGTTGAGGCCAAAGAGCCGTTCCTTGAGAATCGGATCTTTCGTATTCCAAAGCCCGACAGAAAAACAGATCCGCTGCCGCTTGTCCGAAATACCGGCAATCCCTTCCTCGCCCCACCGCCAGGCCTTGCTCGGCGCCATATCATGCGTAGTATAGGTCCATGCTTCGCCATTCGAACTATAGTCCTCTCGAACCGTCCCCCACTGTCTCTCGGAGAGATAGGGGCCCCATAATTTCCAGTCTGGTGTCTTAAGTCTTTCCTTTTCTTTACTCATGGCTATCCGTTTGTGCTAAATCCTGGGTATAAAGTCATTCCGCCATCGACAAAAAGCGTCGTTCCGTTTACATAGTCCGAATCGTCACTCGCCAGCCATACCGCCGCAGCGCCGATATCCTCGACGACACCGACGCGGTTATAGGGGATCAGCTCGAGCAGCTTCTTCTCTGCTTCCGGCGTATCCCAGGCCTGATGATTGATTGGAGTCTTGATCGCGCCCGGACCGATGCTGTTGACGCGTATTTTGTGGGGAGCGTATTCCTGTGCGATGCTTTTCATCATCATCATGATCCCGCCCTTGCTGGCCGCATAGTTGGCATGACCGGCCCAGGGGATCACCTCGTGTACGCTGCTCATACAAATGATCTTGCCGGCAGCCTTTGACCGCGCCGGCACGATACCCCTCCGCAGAAATTCACGGATGGCTTCACGCGCACAAAGGAACTGGCCCGTGAGATTGATTCCCAGCACCATGTTCCATTGTTCCAAACTCATTTCATGAAATGACGCGTCCCGCTGTAGACCAGCATTATTGACGAGAATATCTACCGTTCCGAATTGTTTGACGACATCGGCGAACATTTTCACGACCTCGCTCTCCTTGCTGACGTCGCATTGATAGACGATACCAGCCCCGCCCTGTCCCTTGATCTCTTCCAAAACTCCACTAGCTGCCGCTTCCGTAGCCGCTGTCGGATAATTGACAACGACGGAGGCTCCCGCCGCCGCCAACGCCCTGGCCACCCCCGAACCAATACCCGAACTAGCACCCGTGATGATCGCCGTTTGTCCCTTTAGTTTCTGATCCATTCTCGAAGGTTTTAATCGGGAGAACCCGATTAGTACCTTCAAGTTAGCCTTTTAATCAGTCACATAAAAATTCCAGCCAAAGACGTCCTCCTTGCGGCCATAACGAATCGCATCCAGACTTTCCTTCAGCTCCGCGCCGATGCCTCCGCCCACAACCGGTAAGGTATAGTCAATGCCGTCAATCCCGATGACACGAATAGGAGAGACCACGGCCGCCGTCCCAGCCCCAAAGGCTTCCTGCACACGTCCTCTTTCGATCGCTTCCCTCAGCATATCCACGCTGATCGGCCGTTCCTCCACGGGTATTCCGGCAGTCTTCGCCAGCGTTATCAGGCTATCTCTCGTAATTCCATCCAGTATACTATCCGATGACGGAGGAGTAACCAGTACCCCATCGATGACAAAGAAGACATTCATCATCCCCGACTCTTCGATATAGTCATGATGCTGCCCATCCGTCCACAAGACTTGGTCATAGCCCTCTTCTTTCGCCTTCTGTGTCGGATACAGCGCACCTCCATAGTTGCCGCCGCACTTTGCCGCACCCGTTCCACCGCGAACAGCCCGCGTATATTCGCGCTCCACCTTGACCCGCACGGGCTTAGCGAAATACTGACCAGCCGGCAGACACACGATCGCAAAGCGATAGCTGTCCGAGACCTTCACGCTAAGCCTTGTATCGACCGCAATCTGAAAAGGCCGGAGATAGAGTGCCCCGCCTTCCTGCCCTGGAACCCAATCCTTGTCCAACGCCACCAGCCTGGACAACCCTTCGATAAATACCTCTTTCGATACCACCGGCATACAAAGCCGCTCCGCCGACTTTACCATCCGCTCATAGTGCCTGTCCGGCCGGAAGATCTGAATCCTCCCATCGACCGTTCGGAACGCCTTCAAGCCTTCGAATATAGTTTGTCCGTAATGAAACGCCAGCGTCGTCGGCAGCAGCGAAAACGCACCGAACGGAATAATCTCCGGCCCCTGCCAGGCTCCGTCTGCATAGTCACAGACCAGCATATGGTCCGAAGTATAAAGCCCCAATTCGATATTCTCCCAGTCCACCTCTGTTATCCTGGAATGATACGACCGGTGAACGGGGATGTAGATAGACGTCGTTGTTTCCATAAAAAATATTTTCTGTAAAATTCTAAAAGAGTTTGATAAAAAAACAGATGCAGATTTGTTAATTTTGACTATATCAGATTTTACCTATGGCAAAAACAAGCGAACACCTCTACCTCCAGGTCGCCGAAGGTTTAGAAAAGATGATAGGCGACGAAGTCTTGAAAATAGGCGACAAACTCCCCTCCGTCCGCATGCTCAGCGAAGAGCACGGAATCAGCATGGGCACCGCCTTCCAGGCCTATTATCACCTCGAAGGAAAGGGCCTCATCGAGTCCCGTCCCAAGTCCGGCTATTACGTCCGTTTTAACTTCCGCCGCATGCCCGGCCTCCCTACGAGGACCGAAACCGAACCCATCGCCAGCGACGTAAGCGTGGCCGAGATGATCGCCGCAGTATATCAGCACACTACCTCCGACGACCTCGTCAATTTCTCCATCGCTGCCCCGCCCGTCGGCCTGCTGCCCGCCGCGCGGCTAAACAAATCCCTAATCCACGCCCTGCGCTCGACTCCCAATCACGGGCTCAACTACGAGAACAAACAGGGTAACGTCGAGCTTCGCAGACAGCTGGCCCGGCTTGCCTTTCACTGGGGCGGCAAGTTCTCGGCCGACGACGTCGTGGTGACCGCCGGCTGTATGGAAGCCCTTGTCATGTGCCTGAAAGCCGTGACCCGGCCTGGCGATACCGTAGCCATCGAAAACCCTACCTACTTCGGCATCTTCCAGGTGATCGAAAGCCTCGGTTTGAAAGCCCTGGAAATTTCATCTGATCCACAGACGGGCATCGACCCGGCGAAGCTCGAAGCGCTGATCGCCAAATTCCCCATCAAGGCCTGTGTCTTCGTCCCGAGCTTTAGCAACCCCAATGGCTCCTGCATGCCCGACGAACGGAAGAAGCAGCTCGTACAGCTGATCACAAAGCACAAGATCCCGCTGATAGAAGACGATATCTACGGAGAATTATATTTCGGGCACCACCGCCCCAAGACCTGCAAGTCTTTCGACAAGGAAGGATATGTCATGTATTGCAGCTCCCTGTCCAAATCCCTCGCTCCGGGCTATCGCATCGGCTGGGCTATCCCAGGACGTTATACTTCCGAAGTACTCCTGACCAAACTCATCCACAACGTATCGAGCACGACCATTACCCAGCAGGCCATCGGCCACTTCCTCAGCATCGGCCGCTATGATTTTCACCTGAAAAAGCTGCGCAAAGCCCTACATACCCAGTGCCTGCGCTACCAACAGGGGATCATGCAGTATTTTCCGCCGGATACCAAGGTTTCCCGCCCCACGGGCGGCTTCGTGCTCTGGGTCGAAATGGACCGGAAAATAAATGCCTATCGCCTCTACCAGGAAGCACTTAAACACGACATTTCAGTGGCCCCTGGACAGCTCTTCTCGGCCAAGCCTCAGTTTGCTAACTGTCTGAGAATCAGTTACGCTAGACCCTGGGATAACGAGGTCGAAGAAGGCCTGAAAACCCTCGGCCGGCTCATCCGTAATTATCGGCCTGCAACCCCGTAACCGCCTCGTAGGCCTTTGGCTCACGGCCAAGATTTTACCCCTATCCGGGCAATGATAAGGCGCATAAAACGTTTATAGGCAAGCGTTAAATCCAAATTAGTACTTATGAAAAAAAACCTCTATCTATTAACTTTTACTGCCCTTGTCTTCGCCGCCTGTCACAAAACCGATAAGCCCGCTCCTCCTCCGCCTGCACCCCCCACGGGTACAGCCACCGGAACAGCCGTCGGTAAGCAGCTATCCGCTACCGATAGTCTTAGCAGCTTCAATAATTATTTCAAGACAGCCATCTTTACCGACGAGGACGTTGCAGCCGGCATCACCGTCTTTGCACCCTCCAATACATCGTTCGGCGGCCTCGCCGCACTGGCGAACGGCGGATTCCCCGACTCTTCATCACTAAAAGACTATATCGTAAAAGGCCTGATCAAGGCTGCCGATCTTACGAATAACAAATCTCTGACGACGCTCAGCGGGAAGACACTTACCGTCACCGTCAATGGAAGTATCACTCTCGTAAACGGCGTAGCAATAAACACCACGCCATTTACCGGGGACAACTTCATCCTCTATGGTGCATCTCAGCTCCAGAACGCCGCCGCATCGTTCTCCTATACCGTCTGGGATGCCAGCCAATCCACGGCCTCCCTGCCTAAAGGTGTTGTCGTTTCGGGCGCAACTGTCGCTCTTTACAATAGCCAGGAGAGCTACGCCTCCGGTGACCAGGCCGTCTATTCCGTCACGACCAATAACGACGGCGTCGCCGTCTTCAATGGTGTAATGCCCCGCACTTATTATGTCGTTGCCTCGAAAGGGACTATCAGCAACGTCTTTAAGGTATATATCGAAGTGTACAACGGCACTTATATAGGCTATGCCCCTGATAACGTTACCGACAACAATGGTATGGTCAAATTCAAGGACCTCAACATGGACCAGATTGTGAATTTAGCCGATATAGGTCCCGTCCCGTCTCTCCAGGTAACCGCCGCAAGAGATGCCGGAACCAACACTACCATCCTGATGGGAACTTCGTTCAAGCCTCTGAAAACGGCTGCAGACGCACAAAGCGTCCTGAACGGCGGCTATGGAGCCAACCTGTCCATCCCCTATAATAGTATGCTTGCCATCGACGGCATGCTGAGCGATGACGCCGTATGCGGTTCCCAAACCAGTTTCTGTCCGTACGATAGTTATACGTTCGGAGCTACAGACAACAACATCTCCACTCTCTGGAGCACTACGTATGCGCTTATCGGAAATCTTAACAGGGTCCTCAACGACGTACCCGCAATGGATATCGCAGCCGACCAGAAGGCCGACCTCATCGCACAGGCCAAGGGGCTGCGGGCTTATGTCTATTTGATAATGGGGCAATACTTCGGCGACCTGCCCGTCCATAAGAATCTTTCCTCTTCCCTTTTCCCGAACATCAACCGGAGTACTACGACACAGATCTATAACATGATCGTCGCCGATCTCACCGCGGCCCTGGCCGATCTTCCCGCAACACGCGCCAATGGAAATATAAACCTCACCAAAAACGCAGCCCTGGGACTTCTTGCAAAAGCAGCCCTCTGGAAGAAAGACTATTCCGCCCTGCAAGGATATACTAATCAAATCATGACCGGCAGCAGCTATAGTCTTACCGCAACAAACTCCTGGCTCACTTCTGCATCCAACGCGGAAAATATCTGGGCGCCTGCTTTTTCGACCATCTCCATTCTCTTCTCCTGGTACTATTCCGGTCAGTTTACGCCGACGACCGTGACTGTCGTCCCCGTACTCCGATACGGTCAGATCCTGCTGATGGACGCCGAAGCGCAGATCGCCCTCGGAAACTTTGCCAACGCTCAGACCGATATCAATGCGCTGCTGACACGCCGCGGGCAATCCACGGTTTCCTTTAGCACCACGCAAGATGCAATGGCCGCACTCCGGACCGCCTGGCAGACCGAGACGTATCGTCAAGGGGACCGGTTTATCAACCTGACTCGCTGGGGAATCGCCAATCAAGTGCTTGCACCCAGCGGCTATAACAACTATAACAGCTTATTACCCATACCGATGAGTCTTATATCATCCTATCCAAACCTGGTTCAGAACCCAGGGTACTAAGCAAAAAAAGAAAGGCCCGCCGTCAGGCGGGCCTTTCTTTTTTTCGTAAATTACTATAAAACGATGCTATATGAATCTAGTTCAACGTGTAGAGCACTGGGGTGACACCCATCATCCACAATGGCTCGATATAGTACGCATCTTGCTGGGTGCATTTCTCTGTTACAAGGGTGTAGACTTCTTGATGAACATGGGCACGATGCTCTCCCTTATCACCAACAAAATGTCCTTTGGCTCATTCTCCTCGATGCTCATGAGCAACTACATCGCCTTTGCCCATATCCTGGGCGGCATCTTGCTCATCCTGGGCGTCCTCACGAGATTTGCCTGCCTGATTCAAATCCCGATCCTGCTGGGGGCCATTTTCTTCGTCAACACCGACCTCTACCGGCCCTTCTCAGCCGTTCTCCTGCCCATCGGAGTATTGCTGCTGCTGATCTGCTTCCTCGTCCTGGGCAATGGAAAGCTATCCTTTCTTAAGACCAGGGACGATTAAGGAGTCGTACTTGTAAACCCTATCGAAACAGGCCGAGCTCTTTTCCTTCTGCCCGGCCACCTTGTAAAAAAGTCCCCGGTAGTAATCCAAAAAGGGGTCCTTTCCTACGAGGTCGTCCAGTTTATTGACCGCATCGATCCCCTTGTCATATTCCTTCTTTAAGAAGTAAAGATCGAGCATCATCATGTACCCGCTCGAAGCCGCGGGAAAGAGTTTTCCATAGTGCTCCAGCTGCTTCTGATAAAGTTCCTTATCGAGATGCTGACAGATCGAGAGGTAGATCACCTGTACGGCCTTGTTATCACGTACACGATCGTCCAGCTTTTCGTAGTATTGTTTGGCTCCGGCATAGTCCCCGCTCTTACGCAGCTCGTTCAGCTTGGTCACCATCCCTACTTCAGGAGGCACCTGCGTGCTGCCTGCCTGCCCGGCCATCATCATATCCAACAGTTTCCCCATCGTCAGGCTCAGGGTTTCATCGGTAGTATAAACAAAACAATCCGACGCCTTGATCGAGTCCTTGATCCGCACAAGCACATAATCGTGATAGTTGAGCCCGCTATTCCCGAACATACGGAAGATCATATGCTGGCTGCCATCCTTTTGATATATTCTCAGCAGCTTATAGCTGCCGCCTTGCGTGCTGGCGACGATTCTCGTACCATACGAACCCATGCTTCCCACAAAACCGGTCTTGAATCCCTCGATGAAGCTTGGGTCGGTCATCAGGGTCTTGCTATTCTTTGAAATGTTTTCGATGAGCTTGTCTACGTCGAAGATATTGTTCAACGCGCCGCCTCTGCCGGCATTCGTTTCCGTCTCGACCCAGCGGGCCAGCTTGACGGTTTCTTCATTGGTAACGGGAGCGGTCTGGGCGTAAAGAAAGTTCACTGCCGATAATAGGATCGCAGTCAGAAGGAGGGGTCTTTTTTTCATATTTTAGGTTTCTGAATAGATTTTAGCAATCTGGCGGCTGAATTTCTCATTCACCACTTTACGCTTCAGACTCAGCTTCGGCGTTAGTTCACCGCCGTCGATGGTCCACTCCTCCGGCAACAGCTCGAACCGCTTGACCTGCTCTACGTGGCTGAAGTTCTTATTGTAGCTTTCTACGACTTCTTTATAAAAGGCGACTACCTTGGGGTTGTTGATCATTTCTTCATTGCTCGCGGCGCTGATGCCGTTTTTCTTGCACCAATCCTGCAGGTTCGCAAAGGCAGGCACGATCAGCGCGCCGACAAACTTACGCTCGGGCCCGACGACCATGATCTGCTCGATATACGGAGACTCTTTTAATTTACTTTCGACGGCCAATGGCGCCACATACTTCCCGCCGCTGGTCTTGAACATCTCCTTCTTGCGATCGGTAATCTTCAGGAAGCGCTTCGACACGATCTCCCCGATATCACCCGTATGAAACCAGTCTCCCGTCATGACTTCCAACGTCAGGTCGGGTCGCTTGTAATAACCCATCATGACGTTTGGACCTTTACAAAGGATTTCTCCATCTTCGGCAATCTTTACCTCTACCCCAGGCATTATCGGCCCCACCGTTCCAAACATCCGGTCTTCTACCTGCACCCGGTTGCTGCTGATGACGGGAGAAGTTTCCGTAAGACCATACCCCTCCATAATAGAGACACGAGCCGCGGTGAAAATGCGGATCAGCCTCACCTGGCAGGCGGCCCCGCCGCTGACGATACAGATGATATTGCCCCCCAGGGCTTCCCTCCATTTGCTGAAGATGAGCTTGTTGGCAAGCGACAGCTGCATATTATACCAGAAACTCATCTCCTTGTTGATCTCGTAACGCGCTGCAAGCCCACAGGCCCAAAAGAAAAGCTTTTTCTTGATTCCGGTAAGCTCTGCGCCCTTCGCCATGATGCGGTCATATACCTTCTCCAAAAGCCTTGGAACAGTGACGAACATCTGCGGCTTGACCTCTTTCAGATTGTCTCCGATCGTATCCATGCTTTCCGCATAATAGACCGAGCTGCTCGTAAACAGATATAAATAAGTGATCATCCGCTCATAGATATGGTTGAGCGGGAGGAAGCTGAGGACGCGAAGCGGTCCCTCCGGCATACAGGGCTTACAGGAAAGGACATTGCTGAGGATGTTCTGGTGCGAGAGCATGACACCCTTGGGCGTTCCCGTCGTCCCCGAAGTATAGATGATCGTAGCCAGGTCGGTGTATTGAATGGCATCGCTGATGGCCGCAAGACGGGCAAGGCCCTCCGGCGAAGATTTGACCACCAGCTCCTTCCAATGCTTTGCCCGGGCTACGTGTTCGAAGGTGAAGATTTCCTGCAGGCTGGGAACCCGGTCCTTGATGCTAAGGACCTTATGAAACAGTTCTTCGTCATTGACAAATATGACCTTGACCTTTGCGTCGTTGAGGATAAATTCAAGTTCTCCGACGGCAATAGTAGGGTAGACGGGCGTCAGCACCGCCCCGGTCTTCTGCACGGCCAGGTCGAGAATCATCCATTCGGGACGATTTTTCGAAATAACCCCGACCTTGTCCATCCCCTCGATGGTCCTGTCGCCGCCCGAAATCCCGAGTTCCAGGAGACCCAGCGCCAGCCGGTCCACCGTATCCGCTATTTCATTTACGCTATATTGCTTCCATACCCCGTCCTCTTTCGCGGCGAACATGTCAGGGTAGGATCCTTTGGCAAGATTGTATTGGACGCAGTCGAACAATCGTTTGGGGTCGGTCATAAAATAATGCTTTAAAGGGATGGATTTTCACACCCCATCCGACATCAAATTAGCGAAAAAAACGCCTACTTGGAAGCTGTCTGATAATATTGTCCCTCAGGGAGTTTAAAGACCCGGCCTTTTTGGAAATTGATAAACCGGTTGTATTCGTCCCCATGCGTATTCGTCCAGGTCTGGAAGACCGGCAGGTTCCCCGCAGCCCCGAAAATCCACTGGTTATAAGCGTCGAACATGCCCTCTTTTAACAATTGACGCTGATAGTCGAAAAGACGAAAGGGATAGTTGGTGGGATATGTATTGAACCAATTGATAATGAACTTGGTACGAAGGACGGTCAGAGACTCCGCGGTGATCCCGTCCTTGACGGTAAAGGCCAGCTTGCTCATCACGTTCAGATAGGCTATGACAAAAGGGGATTTGGTATCTTGATTCTTCTGCATATTCGATTCGGTAAAAAGCTTTTTATATCCCTCGTTGAGCAAATCCTTGATCTCCGCCGTACGCTTGCTATAGCTCTCCAGGTTGATAAAGGTCTCGCCATAGACCAGCGCCCAAACCTTATCATAGGTGAGATAATAGTACCGCGCCGCATTGTAGTAGTTGGAGGAATAGTTGGGGTCGATCTCGATCCCCTTCTCCCACATCTTGATCGCCGAATAGTCCTGCTTCGCCCAAAGCATCTCGCCATATTCACTGTAGAGGACGCCGCTCTTCGGGAATTTCTTGATGCCTGCCTTATACAGTTTCTCGCATTCTTTCGTCTCGTCCACGGCCTTGTAGAGCATCGCCAGTATCTGGTACGACTGCACATCGGCATCCGGCCTTTCCACCATCTGCCTGGCAAGCGTCAGCCCCTTCGGGTACTCACGGCCAAGATAATAGTTAAACGAAAGGTCTTTCTGCAGCTCAAGATTCTGCGGGTCTTTTTGAAGGGCTCCATTCAATACCACGATGGCATTGGTATAATCTCCTTGTCGGGTGAAAGCCTTGGCAGTTTCCTGGGGCGTTTTTTCGGGGGTCTGGGCAAAGGTCGACAGGCAGGTTAGGGTCAATGCAAAGGGTATAAATAGGAACCTTGTCATGCGGTTTTATAGTTTTTGAATTGATTAAATAAGATGCGTCAGCAATCCATCTCTCAGCTTCGGTTCGAACCAGGTGCTCTTCGGCGGCATGATCTCTCCGCTGTCGGCAATATCGAAAAGCTGTTGTATGCTTACAGGGTAAAGGCTAAACGCAGCCTTCATCTCCCCGCTGTCTACCCGGCGCTCCAGCTCGGCAAGACCACGAATCCCGCCGACGAAGTCGATCCGCTTGTCCGTCCTCGGATCCTTGATCGAAAGCAGCTTGTCCAGAATATTCTTCTGCAGAATCGTCACATCCAGGATGCCGATCGGGTCCGTGCTAAAGGTCCCTTCCTTTGCGACCAATTTATACCAGCTTCCATCGATGTAAAGACCGAATTCATGAAGCTGCCCCGGAGAGAAAGCCTTCTCGACCTTGCCGACAAAGAATTCCTTCTGCAGCAGGTTGAAGAAACCCTCCGCACTGTGCCCGTTCAGGTCGTGCACTAGCCGGTTGTAGTCGAGGATATGCAGCTGGTCGGAAGGAAACAACGTCGTAAGAAAGTAATTCGAAGCATTGGAAGCTCCCTGCCCCAAAGCCTTCCTGACCTTGGCCGCAGAAGCCGCACGGTGATGACCATCCGCGATATAAGTAAAAGGCACTTCACTGGAGAAAAGCGAAGTGATCGCCTCGATCGTACCACTATCATCCACCACCCAAACCGTATGGCT
The DNA here is from genome assembly GCA_018267545.1 of Bacteroidota bacterium. Lineage (GTDB taxonomy): Bacteria > Bacteroidota > Bacteroidia > Chitinophagales > Chitinophagaceae > Puia. Next base: position 6,632 of record JAFDYG010000552.1, on the reverse strand, counting down.
GATACCATCCTCGGCGGTAAATTCATAAGTAGCGCCATGATCTCTCTTCCAACCCTCGATCAGGTCGTCGATAGCCCCCACGCTTCTATAGGCCAGAAATACATTCCCCGTCTGCGCCCGGATCGTCTTCATGTGATTGATACGGTCGTTTTCCTTGTCGGGACGCGTGAGCTCGTGCTTCTTGATGATCCCTTTCTCGTAATCGTCGACGGAGCTGCCGCAGACGAGTCCGGTCTGACTCCGGCCATCCATCACGAGCTGGTAGATATAGTAGCAAGGTTTGTTTTCTTCTAATAAGACGCCTCTTTCGATAAATCCCTGCAGGTTCTCCTTCGCCTTATCGTACACTTCCTGGGAATGCGTGTCGACATTCAGCGGCATATCGATTTCCGACTTGGTAATATGCAGAAAGGAGTAAGGATTGTCGGCGGCTTCTTCCCTGGCTTCATGGCTGTTCAGCACGTCATAAGGTCTCGAAGCTACCTGGCTGGCGAATTGCAAAGCAGGCCGCAAAGCCTGAAACGGAACAATCGTAGACATAGTTGTTTTATGCTTTTTTTAGTGCAAATTCTTTCATGAGCTCCGTGAGCAGCTCTACGCTCTCCATGTGAAGGGCATTGTAAAGAGAAGCGCGGAATCCCCCGACGCTGCGGTGCCCCTTGATACCGACCATTCCATTTTCTTTACAGACAGCAAGAAATTCTTTTTCCAATTCCGGCTCGTCCATGACCCAGACGACATTCATGAGGCTGCGGTCCTCTTTGTCGACGGTAGGGCGGAAGATGGGCAGGCTGTCCAACGTGTCGTATAATAACGCGGCCTTCTTCTCATTGATCTTCTCGATCGCACCTACACCGCCCTGCTGTTTAAGCCAGCGCAGCGTAAGCATACAGACATACACCGCAAATACAGGCGGCGTATTGAGCAGCGAGCCATTGGCGATATGCTCCTGGTAATCCATCATCGTCGGCAGGGGACGCCCGGTCTTGCCCAGCATATCCTTTCGGACGATGACCATATTGACACCCGCAGCGCCCATATTTTTCTGAGCACCCGCATAGATAAGAGCGAACTTGTTGAAGTCCATTTCCCGGCTCAGGATATCGCTGCTCATATCGGCAACCAGCGGCACCGAAGTCTCCGGGATACTGTGCATCTGCGTACCCTCGATCGTATTGTTGGTAGTGTAGTGAAAATAGGTGGCTCCCGCAGGAATGGCGTAACCCTTGGGAATATAACAGTAGTTGCGGTCCTTGGAGCTTGCAACGACCTCTACCTGGCCATAGAGCTTGGCTTCCTTGATAGCCTTCTTACCCCAGGTACCGCAGTCCAGATAGGCCGCCATACCTTTGTCCGCCAGCAGGTTCATGGGAATCTGAAAAAACTGAGTGGATGCGCCTCCATGCAGGAAAAGGATTTCGTGCTCGGCGTCCAGCTTCATCAGCTCCCTTGCCGTATTGATCGCCTCGTCGAGTACCCCCTGAAAAAGGGAAGTACGATGCCCGATCTCCAGGATTGACAGCCCCGTGCCATTGAAGTCGAGGATAGCGCGGCTGGCTTCTTCAAATACTTCCTTCGGCAAAACACTGGGACCAGAATTGAAATTATGAACCACTATATAAAGAATTTATTCGTGAACAAGGACGTCAAAGATAGGGTATTTATGGCTGCTCCTCCACCTCCGCCACTCCCCCTGATATCGCAAACTTCATCGCATCGGCCGAGCTGATGTCTGTCAAAATCCGTACCCGATCTCTTTTCACGAAGTACAAATGCCCCGCAAACGCATAAGACTGCGGCACATACACCGCAACATATTCCTGCAGCTCGAACTGATGCAGCTCCTCCTGTGTAATAAATCCCACCCTCCACACATCCGGAGCCTCGATACTCACCAGCACAGACTTGGTAAACTTGCGCTTATTCCCCGCAAAGGCCTCGAAAAAATCCTTGATCGTAGAGTAAATAAGCTTGATCCCCGGCGTCCGCTCCAGGATCTTCTCCGCAAACTCCACCACCCGGCTGACGATAAAAGACGGGGAGATATACCCCACGATCAACGCGATCCCGATAAAAACGATAAATCCCAATCCCGGTATCCTCTTCGGCGCCCCATCCACCTCCGTCCCGATAAACTTCGGGAAAAGGCTATGGACCAGGTTGGGCAAAATCCCGTCAATCCAATAAAAGGCCGAAACGACCGTCCAGATGGTAATGGAGATAGGAGCGAGGATCAGCAGCCCCTGCAGAAACAGCTTGAAAAGGTTGCGGGGTATTTGACGGAAAGCCATGTGCAGCGTTTGCTGCAAAATTAACCCAACTGCCGCCCCCCACCAAAATCCGCCCATCCACAGCCTGCCAGACCCCTCCCAAGCCGCCGCGAACCCGCCCCCGCACCTACCGCTCACCGACAAAATCCGCCGTTCACCGATAATAAATACAAAAATAAACTATGGAAACTTTGACTACGCAGAAAGTTTCCATAGTTTAGCCCCGCAAATGGAAGTAAAAGAAAGAATATTGGCAAAAGCCGCTGACCTATTTATGCGGTACGGAATTCGCTCCATCACCATGGACGAAATCGCTTCACAGCTCGGAATTTCAAAAAAGACTATCTATCAATTCTTTACGGATAAGGATGACATGGTTTCCGCCGTCATCGAGGTCGAGATCAAGAAGAATGAGGACGAATGCGACCAGTTTAGCATCGACGCAAAAGACGCCGTCCACGAGATCTTCCTGGCCCTCGAAGACCTCGACGAGATGCTGAAATACATGAACCCCCTCCTGCTCTACGACCTGGAAAAACACCACCCCCGCGCCTTCCTGAAGATGCGGGAGTACAAATACCAGTTTCTCTATCAGAAGATGACGGACAATCTCAAGCGCGGTGTCGCCGAAGGCACCTACCGGTCCGACTTTCAGATCGATATCGTCGCAAAGAACCGCATCGAGTCCGCCTTCTCCGTCTTCAACCCCGACCTCTTCCCCCACACCCGCTATAAGATTTCGGAAGTCAACTACGAGCTAGCCGTGCTCTTCCTGCATGGAGTCGCCTCCGAGAAGGGAAAGCAGCTCATCGAGAAATACACCATAGAACGTCACAAAAAACTATCTCATGAACAGAACACTTAAAAAGGGACGAGCTTTACTGGTCGCCTTACTATTGCTGCTGTTGATAACGAGCAGCAGAGCCCAGCCGCCTGCGTCCACCCAATCATCCGCTCCCCAGGTCTACAGCCTCTCTATCAAAGAAGCCGTAGCCTTTGCCGACAAAAATAATGTCCAGGTCAAAAACTCCCTGCTGGATTACCAGATCCAGGAGCAGACGAACCGTGGCATTACCTCCGCCGCCTACCCGCAGCTGAGCGGCACCCTGGGAACTACCTACTATCCAAATATCCCTGTTCAGAGTTTCCCCAACTTCATCGCCCAGGCAACCTACGGCGTCCTCACACAAGAAGGCGTAAAGAACGGCAGCGGGCAGCCGATACAGTCGCCCTCTGACTTCGGCCTGATCACCGCGGGCTTCGGCACCAAGTGGAACGCATCCGGCGGGGTCAGCTTCTCCCAGATCCTGTTCGACGGCCAGGTATTCGTCGGCCTCCAGGCCCGCAGGACCTCCCTCGACTACGCCCGCAGCAATACCGAAGTCACCCGCGAAAACATCAAGGCGAATGTATATAAGGTCTACTATCAGCTGGTCGTAAGCCGCACCCAGATGGAGCAGATCGACGCGAACATCACCCGCGCGGATAAGCTGCTCAATGATACCCGCGCGCTCTTCAACAACGGCTTCGCACAAAATATCGACGTAAGCCGCGCCTCCGTACAGCTGGCCAACTTCCAGACGCAGAAGCTGACTATTCAGCGGAATATAGACAACGGCTATCTCGGTCTCAAATACCTCCTCGGTGTACACGCACGCGATTCCATCATCCTGACCGACCAGATCACCGATGAAGAGATCCGTGAAGGCGTTCCAATGGAGAGCAGCTACCAGTATAGCGACCGCAAAGAGTTCCAGCAGCTGACAGCGGCCGATCAGCTGAATCAATACAATATCAAACGCTATAAGTACAGCTACCTGCCTACCGCCAACCTAAGCAGTAATTTCTCCAAACAGGCCTTCCGCAATAAGTTCGATTTCTTTAGCAACCAACCCTGGTATTCGGTATGGAGCATCGGCTTGAATATAAACATCCCCATCTTCGACGGCTTCAACCGGGCCTCCAACGTGGCAAAGGCAAAGCTGCAGCAGCAACAGACTCAAAACCAGCTGGACTATCTGAAGCTCTCGATCGACAATGACGTAGCGTTGTCCAGAAATAGTTTTTCCGCTGCAATCGTAACACTGTCCACCCAGAAGAAGAACATGGAGCTCGCACAGGAAGTCTATGAGCAAAGCAAGAAGAAGTATGAAAGCGGCCTCGGTACCTCTACGGATATCACCACCGCACAGACTGACCTCGTGACGGCGCAGAGCAATTACGTGAACGCGATGTATGACGCCATCATCTCCCGTATCGATTATCTCAAAGCAATCGGCAAATTGCCCTAATCAAACTTTACTTCAAAAACTGGTATATGAATAAGATATTGACAGCAATCACCATAACTATTTCCCTCTTCATCCTCGCCTCCTGCGGGAACAGTGAAGCAGCAAAGGGCGGCGACAAGAAAGCCCAGCTGGCCACACTCAAGGCACAGCAGGAAAAGCTCAACAAACAAATCGCCGACCTCGAAGCCGAAGTCGGTAAGACCGACTCGGTCAAAGAAAAGGCCAAGCTGGTAGCAATCACCCCGCTCGCCCCGATCTCCTTCACACACTATATCGACCTGCAAGGCGACGTAGAAGCCGAGAACATGTCCTGGATCTCTCCCCGCGGACAAGGCGGCGTAGTCAAGCAGCTCTTCGTAAAACAAGGCGACCACGTCAATAAGGGACAGCTCCTCCTCAAATTGGACGACGCCCTCCAACGCCAGCAGCTGACCAGCGCCCAGACCCAGCTCGCTTTCGCAAAAGACCTCTACCAACGCCGCAAGAACCTTTGGGACCAAAAGATCGGTACCGAAGTAGACCTCATCACGGCTAAGAACCAGGTCGACCAGGGCGAGACCCAGCTGAAGATGGCACAGGAACAGCTCGACTTCACAAACGTCTACGCCGACATCAACGGAACCCTGAATACCTTCGTCATCAAGGTCGGCGAAAGCTTCGGGCCCGGAAGCCAGTCGGTACAAATAATCAATACGGACAATCTGAAGGCCGTCGTTCAAGTCCCGGAAATCTACCAGGAACGCGTCAAAGTCGGAACCCCCGTCAAGATCGCCTTCCCCGGCCTGGGTAATAAAGAAGTCACCGGCACCGTACACGTTGCCGGAAAAGTGATCAACACCGGCAACCGCGCCTTCCAGGTGGAAATCCGTATCCCCAATGGCAAGGATATCCGCGCCAACCAGGTAGCCATCGTAAAGCTTCAGGACTATACCACCAACAGCGCGCTTACAATCCCGGTCAATACCCTGCAAACGGATGAGAAAGGAAAATACGTAATGGTGGCGGCAAAAGAAGGCGGTAAACTAATCGCGCATAAAAAAGCCGTAACGATCGGCCAACTCTATGCCGACAAAATCGAAGTAACCAGCGGCCTGGAGAAAGGTGACGAGATAATCACGGATGGCTTTCAAGGTCTTTATGAAGGGCAGTTGATCACAACTCAATAGCCATCGCTGGCTGCCGTACCTGCCAGCGTCGTCGCTGACAATCGCCGGCCATCATAAGCTTTTCCCTTAATCATTTGAAAAAACACTGTATGAGTGCTTTAGAAAATCTTACCGGTAAATTCAAAGACTTCATCGTCACGACGTGGAGTGTAAAAAATAAAACAGCTGTGTACCTGCTCATGCTGATAGTGAGCGCATGGGGTGTATTCCAGTTCGGAACCCTGCCCAAGGAACAGTTTCCGGATATCGTAATACCGACTATCTACGTGTCGACGATCTACGTCGGTAACTCGCCAAAGGATATGGAGAACTTGGTTACCCGACCCATAGAAAAACAGATCAAGGGAATCACTGGCGCCAAGATCAAGAAGTTCACGAGTACTTCTCAACAAGACTATTCCGCTATCGTTGTGGAATTTGAGACTGATGTCAAGACCGATATCGCTCTGCAGAAAGTAAAGGACGCTATCGATAAGTCCAAACAGGACCTGCCGACAGACCTGACCCAGGAACCGACCGCACTCGAAGTCAGCTTCTCCGACCAGCCTATCATGTATGTCAATATAAGTGGTGACTATGATCAGCAGCGCCTGAAGAAGTTTGCTGACGATATGAAGGACAGACTGGAAGACCTGCCCCAGCTGAATCGCGTCGACCTCGTCGGTGCTCCGGAACGGGAGTTTCAGATCAATGTCGACAACTACAAAATGCGCGCAGCCAATGTCACTTTTGATGATATCGACAACGCCGTAAAAGGCGAAAACCTCGACATCTCCGGAGGTCTGCTCGACGTTGGCAATATGAAACGCAACCTCCAGCTAAAAGGACAGTTTCATACTGCTCCGGATATCGCACAGATCGTCGTGCGTAGCCCCAATGGCGGCGGCGCGGTTTATCTAAAGGAT
>JAFDYG010000551.1 GCA_018267545.1 Bacteroidota bacterium | reverse complement strand
ATATTTACGACCGGCATGCAGTCGGGAAATTTGGAGAGCTGATTTTCGATGAGGTCGTTGTATAGGCTCAGTTTGGCCGGATGGTATCCGCCGATGCTGCGATGAAAATACGACGTGGGCAGGGCGCCGTAGGTAAGGGCGATGCCCATGCCGCGGCGTAGGTCGAGCACGCGGAACCAGGAGCTGTCACGGAGGACGATCTGGTCAGAGGGAGTTGGCGTGAAATTATTGGTCGTTTCTTCTTCCTCCTGGTAGCGGTCGTAGCTTAGGTATTGTACGTCCATCATCAGGAGGTCTATGAAAGAGAGGGCGCCGATGAGGCCGATGGCCAGGATGGGTTTTAATCTTTTTTTAATGGCGAGTGTAGCCAGGGCTGCTGCGGCGGCGATAAACAGGAAGGAGCGGAGCATGCTTGCAAAGAAGAGGGCCTGGCGGTCTTGCTTCAGGGCGTTGAGGTAGCTGCGGATCAGCTCTTGTATCTGTTGGGGGGCGGCGGCTGCGCGTTTCAGGAGCTCGCGGTCGCTGCTTGCCGTGTAGTCATAGCTAAAATAGAGAAGCAGCAGGGCGACGAAGACGCCTCCGGTGAAATAGAGGCCTTTTTTGTATTTGGTCCAGAAAGCGGCGGGGGAGGGCGCTGCAGGGTTAGGCGCCGCGGTCAGGATCTGCTGCAGGCTCAGGATGGCCATTACGCAAAGCAGGAAATTGGGGATGACCATGATCACGCTGGGAGCGCGGAACTTGTTATAGCCGGGAAGGTGGTGAAGGAGGAAGCCGTTGAAATCCGGGAAATAGAGGCCCCAGCTCATGACGATGCTGAGGAGACAGGCGGCTGCGATCCACCACTTGTGCCTGCCGTCGAGGATGAAGAAGCCGATGAAAGCCAGGAGGCAGATGACGGCTCCGGCATAGGCGGGGCCGCCGGTATCGTCATTGATGCCGCCCCAATAGAGGATGGGTTGGAGCTGCTGGGCGAGCTGTGGGGGCATGTTTTGGAGCTCGGTGACGGTTTTGGAGTCTTCGGATAGATCGGCCGGGTTGCCGCCGCCGCCAAAAATCTTGGGGACGAGCAATTCGAAGGGCTCGGTCTTGTACATACTGTATGAAAAGGCGTATTCCAGGCTCAGGCCGCTCTTTGTCACCTGGCTGCCGGGGGTGGCGAGCTCGCTGCCGCCCCGGTTGGAGGCTGAGGCATAGTCGTAGGTCGTGAGGGTGACGATGGCGTTGCAGCCGGCGCCGATGAGACCTCCGGCCAGGGCCAGTGCGCAGGCGAGGACCAGGGTACGGAAGTCCTTGAGCCGGATCCAGCGGATGAGATAGGCGAGGGTCATGAAGCCGGTGATGATGAGGCCATAGTATACGATCTGCGGATGATTGGCCGCTATGAAGGCTGCGCTGGTCAGGGAGGTCAGTGCGAGGCCCCAAAGCCATTTCTTTTCATAGATCAGCAGCAGGGAGGCGATGAAAGCGGGCAGCCAGGCGATGGCTGTCATCTTGGTATCGTGGCCCGCGACGAGTGCGGTGGGATTGTAGGTGGCGTAGGCGTACGCGAGGGCGCCGATGATGCCGACCCAGGGGTTGACCTTCAGCACCTGGGAGAGGAAGTAGAAGCAAAGGCAGACCAGGAAGAAGAAAGCGGGGAGCTTGGGGAGGCCGAGGGTAATTATCCAGTAGACGACATACTGGGGGGACAGGACCTGGGCGTCCATGGCGATCTGGTAGGCGGGCATCCCGCTGAACATGCCCTGGGTCCATAGAGGGAAGACGTGGTGCTTTTCTTTGTATTGATAAGAGTTCTGGGCCATGGCCTGCCATTGTGTGACGTCGGCCTGTTTCAGAACTTTGTGCTCAAAGGCGGGTTTACAGTAAATTATGGCGATTAATAAGAATATGACGGCTGCGATTAGATGGGGAAGCAGTGATTGGAGCCATTTTTTTTGCATGGGGCCAATTTAAAAAAAATATTGCGACTGCGTCGCAAATGCGATATTTTGCTATACCTTTAGCAAACTTTCAAGTAAAGTCTAGCGATTGCATACCAGTTTTTTAATATAGCCCCGGCGTTGCCGGGGTTTTTTGTTTGGGTATATTTGGGGCTATGTCTACTGAGTTTTATGCGCTATGGGTCAATACGCCGCAGGGACGGGAGGTTAGTCTCGCAGATTATAAAGGGAAGACGCTGCTGATCGTCAATACGGCTACAAAGTGTGGGTTTGCCCCGCAGTTTGAGGGATTGGAGGACTTGTACCAGCGTTATAAAGGGGCGGGGCTGGTTGTATTGGGTTTTCCCTGTAATCAATTCTCTGCGCAGGAGCCGGAGCCGAATGAGACCATGGAGGCTGTCTGCAAGTTGAATTTTGGGGTGAATTTTCCGCTTTTCGAGAAGGTGCTTGTGAATGGAGCGGATGCGCATCCATTGTTTAAATTTTTGAAGAGTAAGCTGGGCGGGTGGTTTGGGTCCCGGGTCAAGTGGAATTTTACGAAGTTCCTGGTCAGTGCGGAGGGTAAGCCGTTAAAAAGATGGGGCCCGATGACTAAGCCGGAAGCCATCGAGCCCTATATTAAAAAAGTGTTGGGATGATTATCCTTCCAGCTCGTCGAGCAATTCCTCGGTCAGCTCCACCTGTTCGGCAGCCAGATTCTCTTCGAGGTGTTTTACGCTTGATGTGCCGGGGATCAGCAGGTTATTGGGAGAGTGATAGAGCAGCCAGGCGAGGGCCAGCTGTTGTACGCTGACGCCTAATTTGGCGGCTACTTTCTCCACTTTTTGCATGTTGCTGACGTTGCCTGCGTTGATGGGGTTCCAGGGGATAAAAGCCTTGCCCGTCTGCTCGCAGTATTCGAGGACGTCTTCCCATTTCCGGTAATCGTGGCTGTATTTATTCTGGACGGACACGACGTCTACGTATTCTTCTGCTTTTTTGATGTCTTCTACGCTGACTTCGGACAGACCGATGTGCTTGACCAGGCCTTCTTCCTGTACGCCCTGTAGGAATTCCAGGGTTTTTTCGAAGGGGACGTTGGGGTCGATGCGGTGCAATTGATACAGATCGATGCGGTCTACCTTCAGCCGGTTCAGGCTGCCTTCCAGCGCCACTTTCAGGTGATCGGGGCGGGAGTTAATGGTCCATTGGCCGGGGCCGGTGCGGACAAAGCCGCCTTTAGTCGCGATGACTAACCCGGCGGGGTAGGGGTAAAGCGCTTCAGCAATAAGCTCTTCGGAGACGTTGGGGCCATAGCTGTCTGCGGTGTCGATGAAGTTGACACCCAGCTCGACGGCTCTTTGGAGAACTTTGATGGCGCCAGCGCGGTCCCTGGGAGGCCCCCAGATACCTTCTCCTGTGATGCGCATAGCGCCATAGCCCATCCGGCGGACGGTAAAGTCGTCGCCGAGGACGAAGTCCTTTTTAAAGCTAATTTTTGTACTCATATGCTAGACGATTTTATACTAAATTCATTGAACCAAAATTAAACAGCTGCTCCATGAAAAAGGTTTTTATAACTTTTCTGTTCTCTCAACTCATATTTCTAATAGTATGTGGTCAGAAGAAACCACTGGATCCCACGGTTTACGACCGCTGGGAAAGTATCGGCGAAAAACTGCTCTCTCCGGATGGGAAGTTCCTGGTTTATACGGTCACTCCGCAGGAGGGAGATGGACGCCTGGTGGTAAGGGCGACAGGGAGCAGCTATGCAAAAGAAGTACCGCGGGGTTACTCGGCGGGGATTACGGCAGACGGGCGGTACCTGGTTTTTTTGGTAAAGCCTTTCTTTAAGGACACCCGCGAAGCCCGGATCAAGAAAAAGAAGCCGGAGGAATCACCAAAGGACACGCTGGTCTGGATGGAATTGGGGACGGATATACTCACCCGGATACCGAAGGTGAAGTCTTATAAGATCGCGGAGAAGGAAGGGGACTGGCTGGCGTATCTATCGGCGGACAGCACGAAGGAGGAGGGGACGGCTGTGATTTTGAGAGACATGGGGCATGGGAATGAAAAGAAGTTTGCGTTTGGAAGCGAATATACCCTTAGCAAGAAAGGAAATGTGCTGGTAGTGGAGACTACCAAGCGGAATAGTGACTCGTTGTCCAGGGCTTCGGTTCTTTGGGTCAATACGGGGACGGGTAAGGTGGACACGGTGATGAAGGGTTTTCAGGATGCGAAGAGCTATGCCCTCGATGAGGCCGGGGGGCAGCTGGCGTTTGTGGCGCAGAGGGACAGCGCCGCCAAGGCGCTGGTGAAATGGTACCGGCTTTGGTACTATGCTCCGGGCATGGATAGCGCGGTTATCCGTGCGGATCGCGGGAGCATCGAGGCTGCTTTTAGCGCCGGCGGGCGCACGGGCATCGTCGAGGCTGGCAGGTCCGAGAAGCTGACGGTCAGTGCGGATTTTGCCAACTATTTCAGCAAGGACGGGAGCCGGCTTTTCTTTGGGATGGCGCCGGTCCGGCCGCCGAAGGATACGAACCTGGTGGACTTCGAGACGGCGAGACTGGATGTTTGGACCTATAAGGACGACTATCTTTCTCCGCAGCAGCTGGTGCAATTGAATAATGAATTGAAGCGAAGCTATCTGGCGGTATGGAATAAGGGCTCGGGGCGGATAGTTCCGCTGGCCGATGGGAGCTGTGAAACCGTGTTTCCGTCTGTTGAGGGAACGGGGCGTTATGCGCTTGGGATGAGCTCGAAGCCATATCGGATCCAGCAGCAGTGGGAGCAGAATGGGCTGCAGAATGTCTGGTTGATCGATGTGGAGGATGGCTCGCGGAAGATGGTGCAGGAGAAGGTGCGGGGTGAGGCTGCTTTTTCGCCGGAGGGGAAGTATATCTTCTGGTATGACTGGAAGGGGAAGAACTGGTTTACGTACGAGGTGGCGAGTGGGAAGGTGCGCAATATCACGAGTGGGATAAAATTTCCTTTGTACGACGAAGAAGATGATCATCCGGATGATCCGCCTGCTCATGGGACGATGGGCTGGCTGGAGGGAGACCGGTATGCGTATATCTATGACCGCTATGATATCTGGCAGTGTGATCCGATGGGCGCTGCCGCTCCGGTGAGCCTTACACGCGGGTATGGCCGCAGGCATAAATTGAGCTTCCGCGGAGTGGACCTGGAAGAGAATACGCGTAGCCGCCGGGAAGCGGATTTTGGAGCGGAGAAGCCGATCAAGGTGGATCAGCAGCTGTTGTTAAGGGTTTTTGACCAGCAGGATATGTCGGCTGGATTTCAACCATATAAGATGGGGGCTGCATTGGATACTTCGGTCCGGCGAACTTCGGCGTTTAGCTACAGCGGATTTGTCAAGGCGAAAAATAATTGGGTTCTTTCTTATTTGAAGGGAAGCCCCAGTCAGTCGAACGATGTCTATTGCTGGGGGGATGAAGGGGAGAAGCGTTTCAGCCAGATCAATCCGCAGCAGGCCGATTACAACTGGATGACCGTCGAGCTGCATCACTGGAAGATGTTCGACGGGAAGATGAGCGAGGGCTTGTTGTACAAGCCGGAGAACTTCGACAGCACGAAGAAATACCCGGTCATCTTCTATTTCTATGAGCGGGATGCGGAAACGCGATACCAGTATATTGCGCCGCAGCCGGTGCGGGCGTCTATCAATGTGCCTTTCTTCGTGAGCAATGGCTATATCGTCTTCGACCCGGATATCTTCTACAAGACGGGACAGCCGGGAGAGGATGCGTATAACTCGGTCGTTTCTGCGGCTCGTTATCTGTCGAAATTCAAGTGGGTGGATACGACGAAGATGGCTATTCAGGGGCACAGCTGGGGTGGTTACCAGGTGGCGTACCTGATTACGCGCACTAATATGTTCGCGGCGGCCGAGGCTGGAGCCCCGGTAGCGAATATGACCAGCGCCTATGGCGGCATCCGGTGGTCTACGGGCATCAGCCGGGAGTTTCAGTATGAGAAGTCGCAGAGCCGCATCGGTGCTACGCTATGGCAGAAGCCTGAATTGTATATCAAGAACTCACCTTTGTTCAAGGCGGATAAGGTGCAGACGCCGCTGCTCATGATGCACAACGATGCGGATGGGGCGGTGCCCTGGTACCAGGGGATCGAATACTTCTCTGCGCTGCGGAGGCTGGGGAAGAAGGTTTGGCTGATGCAGTACAATGGGGAGGACCATGGGTTGGTGGAACGGAGGAACAGGAAGGATTGGTCGATGCGGCTGTTTCAATTCTTTGGGTATTATCTGAAGGGGGATGCGCCGGCGCGTTGGATTACCGATGGGGTTCCGGCGACGCTGAAGGGGATTGACTGGGGCTTGCAGGTGGAATAGGCGATTGGGCGGCCGGCCAAGCGGCTTCGGGTGAGCCGGCCAGGCATAAAAAAACCAGGGAAAGTAGACACAATCCCCGGTAGCTTTTATGATAAAAACGAACGCAAACACGGGCAGGATGAACTGTCCGTGTTAATTCGTTATAATACCGTTACAGGAAATCTTATCAGGATGAATTCTGCAAACGGGTGGTTGAGGTAATTCCGGCAGGGGTCTGCCTGGATATTTCTCTTGACCTGCGGAGCCCGTTTTCTCCCGGTTGAGTCTATATCCTGGAATCAGAAATAAAAATACAGGAGAAAAATGGGAATATGAACGTTCTTGCGGAAATTTTGTTAGGGGTTGAAGGACATTAAGTGCTAAAATCTGCAAAAAGAATTAGTATGGTCATTCACTTCAAGGTAAGAACCGGCAATCAGGATCCCGCCGCTCTGGCGACTTTCGAAGATACCCTGGCTTTCAAGAATGGTTTTCGGCATGTAGAAGTAGCTCCTTCTATTGGGGAGGGGCATTTGACCTCGTTGAATATGAATGGAGATTTTCACGCCAATTTCCAATCGTACCGGCTCAATGTTCCGCTCGAGGTTATCAAGGAGGCGACGGATGAGCCTTCCGATTCCATCTATATCGTCTTTTACCATCTGGAGGTGCCGGAGACGGCCAATATCGAAGGGCACCTGGTGGATTATGACCAGGGGGTAAATATCTATGTGCATCCGATCAATGCGAAGCTCGTCTTTCCGGCCCATACGCAACGGAATGTGGTCTGTGTGCGGATTGGTCGTTCGAGATTGGAGGCTTTGCTGGGGGATGGTCATAAGGAATATTTGAACGAGCTGCTGGAGCAGGGGCAGCCTTTCTTTATCCATGAGAACCTGACGGCGGGGATGCGGGGGCTGTTGATGGAGCTTCGGGTGCCGCCGGCAGCCAGGGCTTTGCAACGAATGTTCTATCACGTGCGGGTGCTGCAGCTGGTCTATATGCTCATGGAGCAGCTGAATAAGCGGACTTTTGTACCGAATAAGCATAGCGATCCCGACCATATTGCGCGTGTTTTTCAGGCGCGGGCGTTGTTGGTGCGCGATCTTTCGGCGCCTCCGACGATTGCTGGACTGGCACGGAGTGTTTTGATGAGCGAGTCGCAGCTGAAGCTGTCTTTTCGGGAGATCTTCGGGGAGAGCGTGTACCAGTATTTTCAGAATGTACGGCTGGAGAAGGCGAGGGAGCTGTTGGCGGAAAATAAGCGGACGGTGAAGGAGGTGGGGTATGAGCTGGGATTTACCAATATCGGGCATTTTTCGAGGCTTTTCGAAAGGGCTTATCATGTGAAGCCGAAGAAGTTTCAGCTGGGGGTAGAATAGGCGACGGCGTTGGGTGTGGTTTAACCGATTCGACAATTTTTTTGACTTTTTGGACAACTTCTGCTCCGATAGAGTTTCGAGCTTTGTCAGATTATGGAGACAGGCTTTCGAAAATGGATCATCACTATTACGGTTATCATCTCGGCTATAATTGAACTGATCGACACGACCATCGTGAATGTGTCAATCAATACCATGAGCGGAAATTTGGCGGCTTCGCTGGAAGACACGGCCTGGGTCATTACCTCTTATGCGATCGCCAATGTCATCGTGATCCCGATGACGAGCTTTTTGGCGGAGAAGATTGGTCGCAAGCAGTACTATATCGGATCGATCATTCTCTTCACCGTTACGTCGGCGCTTTGTGGATTTTCCAATAATCTTTGGGAATTGGTTGCGTTCCGGTTCTTGCAGGGGCTGGGGGGCGGCGCGCTGCTTTCTACTTCGCAGGCGATTTTGTTCGAGACATTTCCACCGAAGGACAGGCCGTTGGCGAGCGGGATATTTGCGTTGGGGGTAATTATCGGCCCTTCGATCGGTCCGGTGATGGGGGGATATATTGTCGATAATGCTTCGTGGCCCTGGATTTTCTTTGTCAATATCCCGATTGGGTTCGTCGCTACGCTATTATGTATACGCTATTTGCGGCCTACACAGCGGTCGAAGGACGGGAAGAAGATCGACTGGCTGGGG
>JAFDYG010000550.1 GCA_018267545.1 Bacteroidota bacterium | reverse complement strand
AGAACTCTTCGGCGTTATGGAGCTTGTAGACGTTCTTCCAGCCGCCGCCGGCAAAGGGTTTCATATAAGCCGGGAAGCCGACGTAGTGGAAGATGGTCTCCCAGTCGAGGGGGAAGGCGAGATTGGAGAAAGACTGGTCGCTGGTGTCGGTGGGCAGCTCGCGGGAGGGGAGGATAACGGTCTTGGGTACGGGCACTCCGACCCTGGTGGCGAGGCAGTTGTTGAAGAACTTCTCGTCGGCGCTCCACCAAAAGGGATTGTTGATGACCGCGGTTCCGCAGAGGGCGGCGTTTTTGAGATAGGCCCGGTAAAAGGGGACGTCCTGGGAAATCCTGTCGACGATGACGGAATAGCCGGAAGGAACGCCTTGTATTACTTTATCGATGCGGACGGGCTCGGCGGTGATGCCGTCGACATTTCTCCGGTTTACGGCTTCGATAAAGGCCATGGGGAAGCTGCGTTCTTTGCCGAAGAGGATGCCAATTTTTTTATTTGTGCTCATACGTTTTGAATTAATGGTTAATGCGGCGATGGCGGGCGTGGGCGGGCGGCCCGGTCAGGTGGCCCGGTCAGGTGGCGCCAGGTAACAGGGACAGGTAGTGGGGAAACATTTCCTTCCATACGGGCCAGTCGTGGTCGCGGTTGGGTCGTATATCGAGCCAGTGTTTGATCTCTTTGCCGTTCAGGATGCGGCTCATCCATTCGTTCTGTCCGCGGCAGATATCCCGTTCGGCGGTACCCAGGACGATGCCCATTTGCCAGAGGGCGGGTTCGGTAGCGCCGGGGATAAAGTCTACGGGGTTATTGAAGTAGACGTTGTCGTCGTAGTAGCCATCGACGAAGGAGCGGATATCGAAGACACCGCTCATGGAGAAACAATTACGCGTGATGCCGGGGTGCCGGAAGGCAAAATTGGCAGCGTGATACCCGCCGAAGCTACAGCCGGCGACGGTAATCTTGTCGTGACCGGTTTCATGAAAAGCGCGCGGGACGATCTCTTCCCGAATCATGCGGTCATAAAGGGTATGGGTAAAGGCCCGCTGACCGGGGGCGATGGATTTATTGTACCAGCTATAGGCGTCCATGCTGTCGGGGCAATAGATCTTTACCTTGCCTTGCTCGAGGAACCACTGGGCGGTGGCGATCAGTCCCTGGTCTTTATTCTGGTAGTAGCTGCCTTTGGAGGTTGGAAAGAGGATGACGGGATAGCCGCCGTGCCCAAAGGTGAGCATTTCGAAATCCCGGTTCAGGACGGGGGAATGCCATTTATGATACTGTTCGTGGATGGACATTACTGTAATTTAGTATTTTTGGCGCTATGTTTATTGAAACAGGGACAAAGATTGGGCAAGAATCCTGGTTAGTGGACTCCATGCATCTGGGTAGAGCGGTGCGGGTAGATTGTTATCTGGCCGGTGCGCTGTCGCCCGAAACAAGCCTTTTATTAATCAATGACGGACAGGATTTGAGCCGGATGGGATTTGCCGGTATCCTGGAAGAGCTGCAGCAGCGCGCTGCTATTACACCGCTGTTGTGTGTGGGTATCCATGCCGGGCCGGAGCGAAAGATGGAATATGGTACGGCCGGGAGGCTGGACTATCAGGGCTGGGGCGCGCAAGCGGATGCGTATGGTCGTTTCGTCTTTGAAGAATTGCTGCCGCGGGTCCGCCGGGAATATCAGACGCCCGAATTCCGGGAGAAGGTGTTTGCGGGGTTTTCGCTGGGCGCCCTGAGCGCGATGGATATCGTATGGCATCATGCGCAGGAGTTTGCGAAGGTGGGTCTTTTTTCTGGCAGCTTTTGGTGGAGGACGGTCGATAAGAGCAATCCTGCCTATAACGAGGCGACCGACCGGATCATGCAGGACGAGGTGCGGAAGGGAAAGTACTATCCCTGGCTGAAATTCTTTTTCGAATGTGGGACGGAAGATGAGACCGAGGATCGGAATGGAAATGGGATCATCGATTCGATCGACGATACGATCGCGTTGATGGATGAGCTGGTGAAGAAGGGGTATGACCGGGAACGGGACATAAGATATTTGGAAGTGCCCGGAGGTCGGCATGAGGTCGAGACCTGGGGTAGGGTGATGCCGGAGTTTTTGATCTGGGCCTTCGGAAAATAAAAAATCCCCGCTCAAACGAGCGGGGATTTTTCTTTATGATCAGCTATTAGTTGAAGATATAGCGGATACCGAACTGAATCTGCCAGCGGGAACCGTAGAAGGTTTGTCCGTTTGCAAAGTTGGTAAGAGCCGTATTGTTGGAGTAGCTGTTGACATAAGGAACCTTGTTTCCTGCGTCCTGGTAAGGGAAGGAGAACTGAGGAGTCTTGCCATCAGCGGCCATGCCTTCAAACTTCAGGAGCTGGAGCTGAGAA
Source organism: Bacteroidota bacterium (assembly GCA_018267545.1). GTDB lineage: Bacteria > Bacteroidota > Bacteroidia > Chitinophagales > Chitinophagaceae > Puia. Next base: position 53,027 of record JAFDYG010000550.1, on the reverse strand, counting down.
GGAGACTTCTGTACGCCCCAGTATCTGTTGAGCAGGTTGCCGACGTTGACGATATCCATGCTCAGACGCAGGGTGTGCTTGTCTTTTTCAGCACCGCTCTTGGTATAGAAATAGATATCCTGTGCGAAGTTGAGGTCGAGCTTCTTTACCCAGGGGTTCAGCGTCGAGTTGGCCTGAGCATACTTGCCGCGGTTGGCATTCAGGTAGTGGTCCTGGCTGATAAAGGCATTCAGCTGAGCCCACTGCTGAGCTGCGGTGCGGGTGTCGGAGTGGTCGAGGTTAGCGTTACCGCTGGTAGCTGTACCGCCGTTAACCGGCACCAGCGTGATATCGCTGCTGCTTCTCGGGATATAGATCAGGTCGTTGGTGGTATTACCGTCACCGTTCAGGTCGCCGTTATACACATAAGAGTTGGCGCCGGGTGTGGTAGCTTCGTATATAGCGCCGATATAGGTAGAAGTATGCTTGCCTTCGTCGATGCGGTAGTTGGCATAGGCGATCACGCGGTGGGGCTGGTACCAGGACGGACGAGCCAGTGTGGGAGCATTGGGGTCCGTATTTGCAACGGGACGTGCAGCCCACAGGGAGTTGGCGGTGCTGCCGGTTTCCATGGCAGTCTTGGTCTCCTGGTAGGTATAGGCGACGCTGGCCGTCAGGTTGTGCCAGGATTTCTGTACGCGCGCCGTTGCGGAGTAAGCGAAGCCTTTGTGTGTATTGAACAGCACGATGGCGTTTCCGATGTTGGGGTTCGTCAGGGTATTACCGTTGTAGTACTTGTTGCTGTTGTTGGAGCCGCTGGTAACGTTGCTCGTGTTGTAGCGAAGGCGATTGTCTCCGCCATTGGTGATTGCAAACGCGTTGGTTTGGTTCAGGTTCACGTTCGCCATGTAAGTGGCATTGATATCCTTGGAGTAAGTGAACTCACCCGTCAGTACCCAGTCGCCGGGCAGACGCTTGTCCAGACCTACGCTGGTTCTGAGCTTGGTCGGATATTTGAAGTTCTTGTCGACGACGTTCGTGCTGTAGCCGGTAGGCGTTTGCGTTTGAGACAGCGGAGGATTGTTATAGGTATTCAGGTAGTAGTTGAGCGCCTGAGCCGGATCCGCGAAGAAAGGCATTGTCTTCGCGCCGCTTGCTGTAAAGGAACCGAACTGAACGCCGTTGTTGGCAGCCTGGTTTTCGATCCATACGAAGGGCGGAGCGCCTTCGAAGATACCGGCGCCGCCACGCAGCTGCCAGGTACGGTCACCCGTGATATCCCAGTTGAAGCCGACGCGGGGAGAAACGACCAGGAAGCCATTGGGAGCCTTACCGACGTTGTATTGTGCGCCGTCCTTGAACTTGAGGGCGTCGAAGTTCGGGTTATCCGTGAACTTATTCTGATAAGTCGTGTAGTCGAACCGGATGCCGTAGGTCAGCGTGAAGGTGGGGCTGACACGGTACTTATCCTGTGCGAAGAGGCTCAGGTTGGTTGCGCCTGCATAAGCCCAGGGGAACTCGCCGCCTTTCAGCGTCGAATATTGCTGGTAGTAAGAAGAAGGATTTACGCCGTTGAAAAAGTCATTCAGGCTGGCGTACTGATAAACGCCATTGTAGCCGGGGGCGAAGGCGTTTGCATATTTCTTATAGCTGTTCTGCGTACCGATAGTGATTTCATGGGCTCCCTTGTACATGCTGAAGATATCCGACAGCTGATAGGAATCCATGTTCAGTGTATTGTTGTAGGTGTACATTTCATACCCGAAAGAAGTATAGATCTGGCCGCTGTTCAGGATATCCACGTGGGGGAAGATCGGCGAGCTCGAGTTGGGAGAGCGGAAGTCCCTTTCGCGGGTGTAACCTACCTGGAATTTGTTGGAAGCGGTGTTGCCGAAACGTGTGTTCAATTCCGCGATCCAGATGTTCAGGTTATTGTTGATCCGATAGCCTGCGCCGGAGAAAGGAATAGAGTTGTTGCTGGGCTGACCGCCTGTTTGCTGACCGCTGCCGGGCCGGCTGTTGCTGGCGTACTGGTCGGCGTAGGATTTCAGGTAGTTGTACTTGATGGTCAGCGTATTGTAGGGGTTGATGTTGAAGTCGAGACGGGCGTTGATCTTGTAGCTGTTCGTCTGGAATGTAGCCGGACCGAAGGTTCCGGGGTCGTAGTTATACTTCGACTTCAGCAGATTGGCGATCTTAGTCAGCGTGTCTGCGTTGGCCTGAGAGTAGACGCCGTTCTGGGGAGCGTGGGTTGCATCGGAAGCCAGGAAGCCGGTAGCGGGAGCGCTCTGCTTATTCTGCTCGGCGTTGACAAAGAAGAACAATTTGTTCTTGATGATCGCGCCGCCGAAGCTGGCGCCGAACACGTTGTAGCTGAAATCCGTGCGGGGGGCCTTGGCGTTCTCGACGTTGTAGCCGATGGTGCCGGGGCTCTTGATGTAGGTGTACACCGTACCGCGGAACTGGTTGGTACCCTGGCGGGTTACGGAGTTGACGCCTGCTCCGGTGAAACCGCCCTGACGGACGTCATAAGGAGCGACGTTTACCTGGATCTGGTCGATAGCATCGAGTGCGATAGGCTGGGCGTTTGCCTGGCCCCCCAGTGTGCTGGACAGACCGAAGGAGTTGTTGAAGTCGGCGCCGTCCACGGTGATATTGTTCATACCGGGGTTGGTACCACCGAAGCTGAGACCGTTCGAAGAAGGCTCCAGCTTGGCAAAGTCCTGGATGGACCGGGTAATCGTCGGCAGGCGTTCGATTTGCTGCCGGGTGATGATTTCCTGGGCACCAGTACGGTTGTTATTGAATGTTTTATTCTGGCGGGTTGCGCTGACGTTAACGGTCGCCAGTTCTTTGCTCTCGGGAGTCAGCTTGGTATCTGCAACAAAGTCCTGACCGACGGTGAGCGTGATGTTTTCCTGTTTTTCTTCTTTGAAGCCAACGTAGCTAACGGTCAGGATGTACGGACCGCCGACGCGAACGTTGGGGAGGTTGAAGCGACCATCCTTACGGGTGGTAGTGGTGTATTTCGTTCCGGTAGGGGTGTGCAGCGCTGTTACGGTAGCGCCGCTCAGGGGTGCCTGGCCGTCGGTGACGGTTCCCAGAATCTGGGAGGTCGTCTCCTGGCCAAACGAGTAAAGAATGGACAGAATGGTGATTGCTGATAATAGCAGTCGTTTTATCATATAAAGTGGTTTTTGCGGGTGCAAAGAAAGACAGATACTCTCTGCTGTGTACTTTTTACAGATTAAGAAATTATTAACAGATCGTTAGTGAGGGCGCTTTCCTGAGGATTGGATGGTTAATGGATAGTTCGGATAGAAATGTTAAAGAAAGCCAAAAGTAGAAAAAGGCTGCTCGTTAAAAATTATTTTATATGCACAGGTTTTAAACAACCGCAAAATACCCATTTTCCGGGAGGAAATGAGCTTCTGTAGGGTATATGCTCTTATTAGATTTTTATCGTATATCGCCATATGTCTGCAGGGAGCAACAGGCATCCTTTGTTAACTTTCGGGCGTTTTTATTGTTACTTTTGTAGTTAAACCCAATTATATTAAATGCTGTCCAGTATTGAAAGCGCGATAGAAGACATAAAGAAGGGTAAGCTCGTCATTGTTGTCGACGACGAGGACCGTGAAAATGAGGGGGATTTTGTGGCTGCCGCCCGTAGCGTAACTCCCGAAATCATCAATTTTATGAGCAAGGAAGGCCGGGGCCTGATCTGCGCCCCCCTAGTGGAAGATCGTTGCGATGAGCTCGGCCTGGGGCTGATGGTCAATAATAATACGGCTCTCCACGAGACGCCGTTTACGGTGTCGGTGGATTTATTGGGGCATGGCTGTACGACGGGGATTTCGGCACATGACCGGGCCAAGACGGTCCAGGCGCTGATCGACCCGGCGACCAAACCCGAGGACCTGGGGAGGCCAGGACACATTTTTCCCTTAAGGGCCAAAAACGGCGGCGTACTCCGCCGGGCAGGCCATACGGAGGCTACGATCGATCTGGCCAGGCTGGCTGGTTTCGAGCCGGCGGGGGTGCTTGTCGAGATCATGAACGAGGATGGGACGATGGCCAGGCTGCCGGAGCTGCTGGAAATCGCCAAAAAATTCGACCTCAAAGTCATTTCCATCAAAGACCTGATCGAATACCGTCTCAAGACGGATTCCCTGATCGAAGAGGTGGTCCGGGTAGATATGCCGACACAATTCGGTCATTTCAAGCTGATCGCCTTCCGCGAAAAGAATACGAATAACGAACACCTGGCCCTGATAAAAGGGGAGTGGAAGGCCGACGAGCCGGTCCTGGTTCGGGTGCATTCCTCCTGCTTCACCGGTGATATCCTGGGCTCTTTCCGCTGTGACTGCGGGGAACAGCTGCACGAAGCGATGAGGCTGGTGGAGAAGGAAGGGCAGGGCATCATATTATACATGAACCAGGAAGGCCGGGGCATCGGTCTGCTGAATAAACTGCGGGCCTACAAGCTCCAGGAAGAAGGGATGGATACGGTCGAGGCGAATCTTCACCTGGGTTTCCCGATGGACAAGCGGGACTACGGTGTAGGCGCTCAGATCCTTCGTTACCTGGGTGTCTCCAAGCTCCGGCTGATCAGCAACAATCCAAGGAAGAGAGCGGGGCTGCTGGGGTATGGACTGGAAGTGGTGGACACCGTGCCGGTTGAAATACATCCTAATCCCCATAATGAGAGATATCTGACGACCAAGCGGGATAAGCTGGGACACGAAATTCTAAAATAATTAATTGGAGCTATCTCCCTGGGCGGGAGGGTTCGCAGGAGGCGCCGGATTTTGCGGCGCCTTTTTCTTTTTCTTCTTCTTGAAGAGCTCATCGAAGCGGTCGAAGTCGCGGCGGTACGAGATGCTGGTACCGGAGCTGTTCTGGGTGTGGTTGCCGGTCGAGAGATAGTTATAAGAATCGCGATAGAAGAAAGTAAGAGCGACGCGGCCGTCGGGGGTGACCTTGTAGGCTGCGGCTATATCGGGCAGGAACTGGAAGGAGGCGGCCTGCACCTGTTGAGTGGTCATGCCGAAGTCCAGGGCGCTGCCAACGGTGAGAGTCAGCTTCTCGTTGATGAAGCTTTTAGCGATCGAGAAGTTGAGGTTGGTACGATCATAGCCGAGCCGGGTCTGGTCGGAGATACCATCGATCGTGGTGCCGTTGTACAGGTTCGTATTGAAGTTGACCGTGATGCTATTGTCTTTGAATACCCGGCGAAGCCTGGTCTGGAGCACCTTGGAGAAGGCGTTGGAGATAGCGCCGGAAAGGCTGTTGACGACGACGTTGACACCGGCTACGGAGGGGTCGAAGTTATTGGAGCTGTTGGAGAGTGGAACGAAGCTATTGAGCACCACCAGCGTGGATACCTGCTTGTTGAGCTCGTTGGGGTCGTTCTGGATCAGCTGCAGAAGGCTTTGTGCGCTCTGGTCATCCTTGAGCGGGCTGTTGAGGGGAAGGTCGATATGGAATTTGATATTGGGGGTCAGGAGCTTGCCGGTCAGGTCGGCGGTTACGAGCACCGTCACGCGCTGGCGTTTGACGTTCTCGTTCATGATGGCCAGGTTGGTGCTATTGTTGAGACCCAGATCGCTGAACCGGACGTTCTCGGCCTTGTAGACGGCCTGGATGCCGATGTCGGCGTTATAGGGATCTCCGCTCCATGAAATATAGTTCCCTACGCCTTCGCTCAGGATAAAGGGTTTATGAATAAAAGACTGGAAGGTGAAGTTGTAATTGCCCCGGTCGATTTCATAGCGGCCGCGAAGGTCGAGGTCTTTAGTCGTGCCTACTTCCATGTTCAGGTTGCCGTGTCCATTGGCCTTGATGATATCCCCGCTCAGCGGGTCGAGGATCATGTAGACGTTGGCGTAGTTGTTGGCGTACATGTCGAGCTTGACGAGCAGGTTGCTGGATTTCCGGTCGTTCAGGCCTTTCTTCATTTCCTTCCCATATACTTTCCAGACGATAAAGTCCGCCTCCCCGCTTTCCCGGCTGACCGAGGGGGGGAGGTATATATTGGAGCTATCGGTAGGCTCACCCTTGATGTTCATGACCATGTTCTCTTCCGGACCCGAGAGCGTCATCCTGGCCTTACCTACGACGGTACCATAGAACTGGTTGTTGTCGGTGGCCTTGGTATCCAGCAGCAGGAAGCGGTTGGTGTTCAGGTCGAAGTCGAAGCTCAGGTCGTCGAAGGCGTGGTGTAAGAGCCGTCCGCGGAGCAGGTCGGCAGTATGGCCGAACTTATCCTTGATCTGGAAGGAGCCGAAGTCGATGGTATCGGCTTTGAAGCGGATAGTGGCGGAGGGGATCTTATAAGTACACTGGGTATAGGCAACTTTTAGCGAGGCGTCGCGAAGGGAGACCGTTCCCAGGTAGAGCAAATGGTTGGAGGGACCGGTGATGCGAAGCTTGCCGGTGGCGTTGCCCGAGAGGTTGGTGAAGATGCCGCCGAGATATTTTTCGAGAAGGTCCACCTTGGTATCTGCGACGTCGGTGACGATGTCGATCGGCGGTCCGGCGGCGCTATCGGAAAGATTCACCAGGATTTTGGAGTCGAGGTGGTAGTTCTTGTTGTCGGAATGGACGGTGGCGTTGATGGCCTTGGTAGAGCCATGGTAGTCGGCCGATAGCTCCAGGTGTCCGATAGAGTCATTGGCGAAGCGGAACTGGTCGGCATCGCCGGTAAATTTAATAAACGGTTTCCCAAAAGGATCCGTCATGTCGACGCTTCCGGTAAGCAAGCCCTCGATGCGTTCGGACTTGACGATATAGGGAGTAAAGTCACCGATGTTTACCTTCTTTATCTCGGCGTGGATGTCGTTCCAGTTACCTTCCCCGGAGGGGTGTGTGGTTATCCGCACTTCCTGGTCGCCATTATGAAGGCGCAGGGCGTCGGCGGAAAGGACGTTGCTGCTAAAGGCAAGCTCGCCGTCCTTATCGATGCTCCAGGTCTTGCTGTTGATATCCACCGTAGAGGGATCGAACGTAAGACGTACTCCGGTGGGGAGGGTCTGTACGTGTGCGCTGATATTGGCGGAGTTGAGGGTCTGGTTGGCGCTTGTCGTTACCTGTAAATAAGATTGGTCGTTGGACGAACGGAGACGGATATGCGTAGAAGGAAAGCGCAGGCTGTCGCTGAGCGCGACGTTGCCGATGGTGGTCTCCATGGAAAGGCTGTCGAGGTTGCCCCTTCCCTTCAGGGTGAGGTTTTCGAATGCGATATTCTTATAGCCGAAGGTCGGGAGGTCGACGTTGAGGTCGAGCAGGTTGTCGCGGGTGTCGATACGGCCGCTAAGGGCTGCATTGTTGAAGCCTTTAAGGTCTTTGTTGAACAGGTCGATGTATTCGTCGACCTTCTTGGTCGTGATGACGAAGCTGAAGTTCTGATTGATGGGGACGGCCTTGGCCGGTTTGATATAGCTGGGATAGTATTTGTTGAGGAAGGTTTGGAAGGATGCGGGCAGGTCCTTGATGGAGAACTCGCCGACGATGGCGCCGTCGAATTCGTTGCTGACGACAGTAATGGTCTTGTTGTTATCGATGATGCTGGATTCCAGTGTCAGCGAGTCGAAGGAAACGCGGTTGCCGTTCTTGAAGACCGAGGCGTCGTAGATGCTGGCATGACCTAGGAAGTTGTCGATGTCGTCGCCGGTAAAATTGACTTTTAGCTTCCCGAGGAATTCGACCGGCTGGTTGGTAAAGTGCAGCCTGGCCAGACTGGCCCTGGCAACTTCCGCTTCGAAGTCGAACTTAGGTTGTCCGCCGCTAAAGTCGATAAGACCATTGAGGTGGACGCCGAGGTTGGGGTCGCCGGAAACCAGCTCGCCGTTGAATTTCTTCTTGGCTACCGTTCCGTTGACCTTTATCTGCTGGTAGGTATACTGGTTGAATTCGAGACTGGTGATGGTGCCGTCCAGGGTGGCGTTGAGGGTACCTGTCCGGAGGCCTGCGCCCTTGATCTTCCCCTGGAAGGAAATGGAGCCGAGGTTGTCGTTGTCCAAAAAGGCGCCGAGGTGGAAGCTATCGGTGGCAAGGGTCCCCGAATAGACGGAGGGGCCATTGTCGGGAAATTGCATGTCGACGTTGGTGACGATATTGCCGAGATTGGTCTCGATGGTTCCCTTGGTGATGAAGTCGTGGATGGTGCCGGTAAAGTCTCCTTTGAAACGGAGCCATTCGACGCGGTCGATGCGGGGCTGCCCGACGGATTTTATCGAGGGGACCAGTGCGACCATGTCGGAGTACGTGGTTCGGAAGTCGTTGGATTTAAATTCGATTCGGGTAGTGTCGATATAGGGGAGGCCCTTCAGGTGGATGTCTCCATTGAGCAGGGTATTCTTGCCGGCTTCCAGGACGACCTTGCGGCCCTGCAGGTTGGCGACGGTGCCCTGGAGGTCGCCCGTCATCCGGATATGTTTCTTCCAGTCGCGCAAGGCAGGGGCGAAGAACGATATGTCGTCGGAATCGATTTCCGCGTCCGTGAAGCGGCCTTCCATCCTGATCCTGGTTTCGAAGTCCGACATGTCGTCCAGGGTGGTGAAGCGCATGGCAAAAAAGTTACGCAGATGACTCCGGTTGGTAACCAGGTCGAGACGATGGAATTCCATGGCTTCGGGGAACCACTTGATGTTTGCGCTGAGTTTCTTTACCTCCAGGCCGCTGCGCTCTTTTGTGCTGAGCAGGAGCTGGGCGGTGATGGTATCGCGGTTGAGGCGAAGCTTGGAGAAGCTGGTGTTGACGGCGGAGAAGAAGATATGATTTCCGTCGAAATACTTGTTGAATACGGTATCGGCTTTTTCTTCGTGACGGAAGGAGCCGTTCTTGATCGAGACGACGCCGGCCGTTAGGTCCCATTCTCCGGGGTTTAGACGGAGGTGGTGTGGGTCGTTGACGATCTTTTCCGTATCGAGGGGAGGGTGGGGGCGGTTGCCGTCGTAGTTCAGGATGGTGAAGTCGGGCCTGGTAAAGGTCAGGCTATTCAGGCGGGCTATTTTTTGAGAGAAGCTGATGGTGTCTGCGTCGAGCTGCATGGAGCTGAGCCGGAGGTCCATGTCTTCGCCACGCCAGCTATCCCGCTTGAGGAAGTGAATATTGGAGAGGTCCACTTCTTTCAGGTCGAGCTGCATCCCGGGAGTCGTATCCTTGATGGCGGGACTGGTCGGAGGGGGCTTGGAGAAGTAGTCGACGATAAACTGGTAGTTCCAGATGGAGTCGGTCCGCTGGAGCTTGACCGTCGCATTTTCCAGACCGATATATTTCAGCTGCGCCTTGTCTTTGAAGAACCACCAGTCGGTGATATTGACCTTTACGGTACCGGCATATAGGAGGGTGTCCTTTTTGTCGTCCTCGACGAGGGCGCCCTGGAGCAGCATCTTGTTGAAAAGAGAGAAGTCGACGTGGCGGATTCGGATGGTGGTATGAAGGTCGTGGGAGAGGCGGTTGGTTACCTGTCGGACCAGCCAGGTCTGGACGGGGGGCAGTTGGATAAGCACCCACCCTGTAATCAGCAATAGTAATAGAATTAGTAATGTATTACGGAGTATTTTCCAGATCTTTCTCAGGGGCTATACCGTTTCAGGTGGTAAAATTACGCTTTAGGCTGCGATGTACAAATTCAATACCAATAAAAGGCTCACAATTGATAGGACCGGAGAAAAAGGAAAAGTTTAACGCCGGGCGTGCGGCGGGCGCCGGCTGGGGCGGGTCTGCGAGGTAGTTGGGGGCGGTTAACGCCGGGCGTGCTTATCCTGCATGAATTGGTTGAAGGCCTGGGAGGCGCCCTTCGAGATCGAGAGGCTTTGCCAGGCGGCGCCGCGAATCATCTTACCGATGTAAATGATCTGGCCGACGTGGTGGGGGTAGTGGGCCAGCTGGCGATTGATCGCGTCTACGGCCAGCAGCGGCTCGTGGCGGATGGTGATGGTTTTCAGGAGGTCTTCTTCCTTGAGAGAGCCGAGGTTGCCGAGCAGGCAGGCCCAGCCTTTTTCCCAGCGTTCGAGGAGCTGTTCCTTCGTGAGGTTGGGTTCGGCGAATTCTTCGTCGCGGTTGCGGCCGGGTTTTTCTCCATCTTCGGTGAGGAAGTTGGTCCAGCGGCTGAGCATATTGCCGGAGAGGTGGTTGATGATGATGGCGATGCTGTTGCTTTCGGGATTTGGGCGGTAGTGAAAGTCTTTTTCTTCCAGCTGGGAGAAGGTCATGTCGCCGAGTGTTTTGTAGCTCATCTGGCGTTTGATGACGGATTCGAGGTAGACCTGACCAAGGGTAGCGCTCATATGCGTGTTTTTATAGTTGATTGGGGCGGGGCCCACATTTATCTAATAACCTTCTGCGGTGTCGTCGCCGCGGCTGTCGCCTACGGCGATGAGCTGACGGGATTTAGTCGCCTGGCCGGCTGATGCAGGTTTTCCCGGCATGACCTGGATGACCTCGGTGCGGCCGATGGCGCCTCTCTGCTCGATCGTATAGCCCATCGTTTTAAGCTGCTCCCGGGTATCGGCGGCAAAACATTTTTCGACATATAGCGTATCGGGTAGCCATTGGTGATGGAACTTGGGTTTATTGACGGCTTCGTCGGGACTAAGGTGGAAGTCCAGAATGTCTACGATAGTTTGAAAGACGGAGGTGGTGATGGTCGTGCCGCCCGGAGTTCCGACTACCAGGTGCACGCTTCCGTCCTTCAGGACGAGGGAGGGGGTCATCGAGCTGAGCATGCGTTTGCCGGGAGCGATGGCATTGGCTTCGGCGCCGACGGCGCCATACATATTGGGTACGCCGGGTTTGACGCTGAAGTCGTCCATCTCGTTGTTGAGCAGGAAGCCGGCGCCTGCGACGACGACCTGGCTGCCATAGCCGCCGTTCAGGGTCGTCGTGATAGAGACGGCATTGCCTTCCTTGTCGACGACCTCGAAGTGGGTGGTCTCCTCGCTGGCGGGATTGATGACGCCCGACTGGATATCTTTGCTGCTGCCGGCTTTATCGGCGGGGATCTCGGCCATCCTGCGGCGGAGATAGGCGGAGCTGGTAAGGGTGGTGACAGGGACCGAGTAATAGTCTCTATCGCCGAGGTATTTTGCCCGGTCGGCATAGGCCAGTCTTTCGACTTCGGTCATGAGGTGGACGGCTTTTACCGACTCGAAGCCATAGCTGGCGAGGGGCTGGGTCTCCACCATCTTTAGCATTTGCTGCAGGACCACGCCGCCGCTGCTGGGCAGGGGCATGGTTACGATGCTGTATTCCTTATAGGGAAAGACGGTGGCGGGTCGGACCTTTGCCTGGTATCCTTTCAGGTCGGCAGCGGTGATGATCCCTTTTCCCCTTTTCATTTCTTCGAGGATGAGGCGGGCCGTCGTTCCTTCGTAGAATCCCCTGGCGCCCTGGTCGCGTATGCGGCGCAGGGTGGCCGCGAGGTCCTTTTGGATGAGGGTGTCGCCGGCTTTCCAGCCGCCCGGTTTTACAAAGACGGGGGAGACGGTGTTATATTTCGTAAAAGACTCCTGGTGGCTGTTGAGACCCCGGGCTTCGCCGGTGGTGATGACAAATCCTTTTTCGGCCAGGTCGATTGCGGGCTGGATCAGCTTCGCAAAGGGGAGGCGGGCGTATTTGTATTCGGCGAAGATACCGGCTACGGCGCCGGGGACGCCGGAGGCGAGGTGGCCATTCTGGCTGAGGTCGGTGCGGGCGTTGCCGGCAGCATCGAGGTACATGTCACGCGTGGCGGCTGCCGGGGCTTTTTCGCGGTAGTCGATCGCGATGTTAGCGCCGGAAGCTTTGCCCGAAGTGTGGACGTCGTTGGCAGGACTCACCCGGTGAGCGACCATGAAGCCGCCGCCGCCGATGTTTCCCGCGCCGGGGTAGACGACGGCGAGCGCCAGCTGGGTGGCGATAGCCGCGTCGAAGGCGTTCCCTCCCTGGCGAAGGATCTGGACCCCGATATGGGTAGCCAGTGGGTGGGCGGAGACGACAGCGCCATTGGAAACGGCAGCGGTCTTGTTGATCGTGTAGGAATAAGCTGTTTGCGGATTTTGTGCGCGTCCGCTGCGGGTAAGCAGGACTATAAGGACAAGAGTCATAGCCAGATGACGCATAAAGCAGTGTGATTTAATGTAAGGTACCATTTTATTTTTTCTTCTTACATTCGACAGTAATTTTTGCGTTTCATGAACCACCGCTCATTCCTTCTTCCAATCGTCTTATTCGTTTTTTCTTCTTCTATTTTCGCGCAGGCGCCTTCGCCGGAGACTTTTTTGGGGTATCCGCTCGGAAAACATTTTACGCCGCACGATAAGATCGTCGCCTACTTTAAAGAGGTCGCGCGAACTTCGCCGGATCGGGTGCAGCTGGAGCAGTATGGGACGACCTATGAAGGACGGCCGTTATTGCTGGCCTATATCGCGTCGCCGGAAAATTTAAAGAAGCTGGAGTCCATTCGGACCAACAATTTGAAGCTGGCGGGGGTAGGCGGCGCCGGCAGCGCCGCGGGCAGCGAGGATGGGCCCGTGATCGTGTGGCTGAGCTACAACGTTCATGGCAATGAGGCGGCTTCTTCGGAAGCGTCGATGAAGACCTTATATACACTGGTCAGCGGCTCGGATAGCCGGGTTGCGGACTGGCTAAAAAACACCGTGGTGATCATGGACCCTTGTATCAACCCGGACGGACGGGACCGGTATGTCAACTGGTTCAACAGCGTGGTTGGCGCCCAACCCAATCCGGACAGGCAGTCCAGGGAACATTCGGAACCCTGGCCGAGGGGGCGGAGCAACCACTACAATTTCGACCTTAACCGGGACTGGGCCTGGCAGACACAGGTTGAGACGGTGCAGCGGCTGAAGAAGTACAATGCCTGGCTGCCGCAGGTGCACGTCGACTATCACGAGCAGGGTTTCAATAATCCTTATTATTTCGCTCCCGCGGCGGAACCCTATCACGACGTCATTACCCCCTGGCAGCGGGAGTTCCAGGTATTGATCGGGAGGAACAATGCGCGGTACTTCGACCGGAACGGATGGCTTTACTTTACCAAGCAGGAATTCGATCTGTTCTATCCCAGCTACGGTGATACCTACCCGATATACAATGGTGCGATCGGGATGACCTTCGAGCAGGGAGGGATCAACGCAGGATTAGCCGTACAGACATCGGACGGGGACATTCTGACGCTTGCCGACCGATTGGAGCACCACTTTACCACGGGGATCTCGACGATCGAAGTAGCTTCTCAGCACGCGACGCGGCTGATCAAGGAGTTTCATAACTATTTTACCAATGCGATACAGCATCCGGAGGGAGACTACAAGGCGTATTTTTTACGAAACGATTCCTTCGGGGACCGGCTCGAGCGGCTGAAGACCTTCCTGGACAGGAACCTGATCGAATGGACGCCGGTGACGTCCGGCGCATTTACCGGTACGGATTATGAAACGGGGAAGACTGCTACATTCCATGCGTTACCAGGAGACATCGTTATCAATGCCAATCAGCCCAAGTCCAATTTGCTGAGGGTATTGTTCGAACGGCAGTCCCGAATCAGCGATTCGATCACCTATGATATAACAGCATGGTCTGTTCCTTATGTGTATGGGGTACAGGCTTACGGATTGAATGCCTATGTCAGCGGGGCGAAGAAAGAGACGGTAACGGAAACGACAAGAAACATCTCGGATACGGCCTATGGCTACGCCGTTCGCTGGACGGGTATGCGCAGCGTCCGGTTCCTTTCGGAACTTCTGCAGAAGGGCGTAAAGGTCCGGTATGCGGAACGCGCTTTTCAATCCGGGGGCGTCTCTTTTGGAAGCGGGACTTTGCTCGTCACCACCACCGGGAATGGAGCCGCTCAGCGTCTGTGGCCGCTGGTATCGGGCGCAGCCGCAAGAGCCGGAGTCGTGCTCGAGTCCATTGCCTCCGGCTTTGTAGAGAAAGGTGCAGATTTCGGCAGCGACCTGGTGCACCTGATACACCGGCCAAGAATAGCCTTGCTGACGGGTGAAGAGGTCAGCTCGCTGGACGCCGGAGAGGTCTGGCATCTCTTCGAGCAGGAGATCGGTTACCCGGTGACGCTGATCAACGCCGATGAAATCGGCAGGGTGCAGTGGAAGAACTTCGATTTGCTGATCCTGCCCAATGGGTTCTATCGCACGCTCGAAGAAAAGAACAATGCCGACATGATCCGCAATTGGGTCCGGGAAGGGGGCAGGCTGATCGCGATGGAAAATGCGGTCGCGCAGCTCTCGAAAATGGAATGGGGTATCCAGTCGAAAGAAGAAGAACAAAAGGAAGGCGACAAAAATAAAAAGGACGAAACTTATTCGGCGCTTCGGCGTTATGGCAACCGTCAGCGGGATGATGCTGCCGGCAGCGTACCGGGTTCGATCTACCGGGTAGAGCTGGACAACACCCATCCTCTGGCCTTTGGCTACCCCAACCATTATTATACGATCAAGCAGGACGACGGCGTCTATGAGTTTATAAAGAACGGAGGATGGAATGTGGGAGTTATAAAGAAAGATAGCTATGTGAGTGGGTTTACAGGGGTCAAGGCCAAGTCAAAATTAAAGGACGGGCTTCTTTTCGGAGTGCAGGATATGGGCCGGGGAAAGGTTATATACCTGGCGGATGATCCTCTGTTCCGCAGCTTCTGGGAAAATGGAAAATTGTTATTCAGCAACGCGGTGTTTTTGGTGGGTCAATAGAAGGGCTGAACGGTAACTATAAAAGGAAATCAATGAATACTTTTGCTCGTATGCGTTATTGGTTTACTCTATGTCTTTTTACGGTTGGCTGCTGCTCCGGTCTGCTGGCGCAAGGGCCTACGACGGTGACTTCAGCCGATATCTATCTTCGGATGAAGAAGCTGAATGTACTTGGAACGGTGCTCTATGTGGCCGCACACCCCGACGATGAAAATTCGCGGCTCATCGCCTATATGGCTAAGGACCGGCTGTATCGGACCGCCTATCTGTCGATGACGAGGGGCGATGGCGGACAAAACCTGATCGGAGACGAGCAGGGTGTCGAGCTGGGATTGATCCGTACGCAGGAGATGCTGGCGGCCCGGAGAGTGGATGGAGCCGAACAGTTTTTTGCCCGGGCTTTCGACTTTGGATTTACCAAGTCCACCGACGAGGCGCTGAAGACATGGGACAAGGATAAGATACTAAGCGACGTGGTCTGGGTGATCCGGAAGTATCAGCCGGACGTCATCTTCACCCGGTTTCCGCCGGACAGCCGGGCGGGTCATGGCCATCACTCTGCTTCGGCCGTGCTGGCGCACGAAGCCTTTGTCGCCGCGGCAGACCCGTCACGCTTCCCCGAGCAGCTTAAATATGGGGTGAAACCCTGGCAGGCCAAACGGATACTTTGGAATGGTTTCAATTTCGGCGGTGGCGTCATTGCCGCCAATGAAGACCAGCTCAAGATCGACGTAGGCGTCTACAACCCGATCCTGGGGAAGAGCTATGGCGAGATCGCGGCCGAGAGCCGTACCAATCATAAAAGCCAGGGCGCGGCGCTGACGCCTGCCCGCGGCCAGTCGATGGAATATTTCACCCTGGTTGCGGGGGCTCCCGCGCATTCCGATCCGCTCGATGACGTCGTCACCAGCTGGAAGAGGGTAGAAGGTGGGGAGAAGATCGAAGGAATGGTGAATCAATTGACGCAGGATTTTTCGCTTCTGCATCCCGAAAAGTCGGTCGCCGGGCTGGTGGAAATCTATAAGGCCATCAATCAGCTGAAGGACGGTTATTGGAAGACGCAGAAGCTGAAAGAAGTCCAGCAGTTGATCGAAGCCTGCAGCGGTCTCTGGCTGGAGGCCGTCGTACGTACGCCCTATGCCGTACAGGGAGACTCCCTGGCGATAACCTTTGTGCTGAACAACCGGCTGAATGCTCCGGTGTCTGTCCGGAGCATCAGTCTCGAAAGCTATGATACGGCTTACCGGCAGCAGCTGGAAGGAGACAAAAATTATACGCTGTCCCGTACGATCTATGTGTCGCCTAAAAAAGCGGTGACGCAGCCTTATTGGCTGGCGGATGAGATGTCGCCGGGTTCATTCAATGTCAGGGACCAGCGGCTTATCGGCGACCCGCAAGGCGGCCCTGCCTATGAGGCGAAATTCAAGCTGGTGATCGGCGGTGAAGAGATGGTCTTTGTAAAACCCGTACAATATAAATTTACCGATGCGGTCAAGGGCGAGCTCTATCAGCCGCTGACCGTGCTGCCGCCTGCGACGGCTCAGTTTGAGCCCAGTTTGCTTTTGTTCACCGGAAAGGAAGAGAAGCCGTTTTGGGTAGAGGCGAAAAATAATTCCCGGCGAATGAAGATACCGGCGATGTCGCTGACGCAGACGACGGGTCTTGCCACGCAGCAAAAGGGTGGCTCATTGGCGTCGGGGTTTGCCTGGTCGGCGCAGCCGACGGCAGCTATGTCGCAGCTGACGACGGCTAACCTGCTATTCGACGGAAAGGATACGGCGCTGGAGATGAAAACGATCGCCTACGATCATATTCCCCGTATCGATTACTTCCGTCCGGCCCGGGAGAGATTCGTGGTAGCCGACCTCAAGACGGCGGGACATCGCATCGGCTATATCGAGGGCGCGGGAGATAAGGTTCCGCAAGCTCTCCAGCAGATGGGATATGAAGTGGTGATGCTAAAGGAACGGGATATCACGTCGGCGCTGCTCAAGCAATTCGACGCGGTGATAGCCGGTGTGAGAGCCTATGACGTTCACGATTGGCTGACCGACAGGCATGACGTGCTGATGGACTATGTAAAAGAGGGTGGAAATCTTATCGTTCAATACAACCGGGAAAATCTGGGCCGGGTATCCAATAATATCGGACCTTATTCCTTTGCCGTGTCCAATATCCGGGTGACGGATGAGCATGCGAAGGTCAATTTCCTGCAGCCGGAGCATCCGGTGCTTAATTTCCCGAATAAGATAACCGATAAGGACTTTGAGGGATGGATCCAGGAACGTGGCATCTATTTTGCCGGTCAGACCGACCCGGCTTATCAGGCGATCTTTTCGATGAACGACCCTGGTGAGCAGGAGCAGAAAGGCAGCCTGGTGGTCGCGCATTATGGCAAAGGCACGTTCGTCTATACTGGTCTGGTCTTCTTCCGGGAACTACCGGCCGGCGTACCGGGCGCTTACCGGCTGATGGCTAATATCATTGCACTTAACCAAAAGAAAGGATTCTAATTAACGATGCGGCGAAGAAGAGATATTGCGATTGTAACTGCCATTATTATCGGATTAGTAGTCGGCCGGTTTATAAAAAGGGCGACGTTCGGATTGCTGGTCGGTCTTTTTATAGGGCTGGTTGTCGCATCACTAATCTCGAATAGAAATAAAAATAGGAACAATGGATGAAGAGCGGGCGCCTGTGTTTAAAAAGTGGAGCTACTGGTATGTGCTGGTGATCGGCTTTCTCGTGCTGTGCATCGTCTTCTTCGATTTCCTGACCAAACATTTTTCATGAGCCGCCCGGACTGGATTGTACTTGTACTGACTTTACTGGGGATCATTGCCTATGGATTGTATAAGGGGCGAACCAGCCGGGATTTGGAAGGCTATTTCCTTTCCAACCGGATGGTGCCCTGGTATATGGTGCTCCTGGGCATCATGGGTACGCAGGCCAGCGCCGTCACCTTCCTATCCGCTCCCGGCCAGGCTTATACGGACGGGATGCGCTTCGTGCAATACTACTTCGGTCTTCCGCTGGCGATGATAGTGCTTTGCGTCAGCTTTGTTCCCGTCTTCCACCGGCTAAAAGTATTTACCGCATACGAATACCTGGAACAGCGCTTCGACCTCAAGACGAGGGCGCTGACCTCGTTTCTTTTTCTGGTGCAGCGCGGCCTGTCGACAGGGATCAGCATTGCGGCTCCCTCGATCATCCTTTCGTCTCTTCTGGGATGGGATATTCTCTGGACCAATATTTTAATGGGAGGCCTGCTGATCATCTACACGATGACCGGCGGGGCCAAGGCGGTGGCGTACACACAGCAGCTGCAGATGATCATCATCTTCAGCGGGATGACCATCGCCGGCTATATGGTCATTCACCGGCTGCCGGCCGGGGTAGGGTGGACCGAGATCCTGCATACCGGTGGTAAGGCAGGAAAGCTGAATATCATTACGACGGGATTCGAGAAGGGGAAAGGTTTCGACTGGAACGATCGCTATAACCTGCTGAGCGGTATCATCGGCGGTTTTTTTCTGGCGCTTTCCTATTTTGGAACGGACCAATCCCAGGTGGGCCGCTATCTGACGGCCAAATCTGTGAGCGAGAGCCGGCTGGGCTTGTTGATGAATGGCCTTGTTAAGGTGCCGATGCAATTCCTGATACTTCTGCTGGGGGTGATGGTCTTTACCTTTTATCAGTATAACCGTGAGCCGATCTTTTTTAACAAGAGCCAGCTGAGTGTGCTGGAGCATTCGAAGTACAAGGACTCCTTAATGATCGTGACCACTCGTTACGAGGAGCTGGAAAAAGAAAGATTGGAAGGAAAGGAGGTGGCTGCTGCGGTGAAGGAGAAGACGGAATATAAGGCTACGGTCAAACGCTGGTTGAATGACCCTGCCGTTGGCGGCGACTCGAACGATACCAACTATATCTTTCTCCGATTTGTCACGGACTATCTCCCCAAGGGACTTGTAGGACTGTTGATAGCCGTTATCTTTCTAGCCGCCTGGGGTTCCATCGCGGCAACGCTCAACTCGCTTGCTTCCTGTACGATCATCGACTTTCATAAACGATTCTCCAGGAAAGAAATGAGCTGCGAGCGGGAGTTCAAGATTTCGCGGCTTTACACTTTGTTCTGGGGCGTGTTTTGCGTGGCGGTGGCGCAGCTGGCGTATAATATCGGCAATAGCCTCATCGAGGCGGTGAATGTGCTGGGTTCGATGTTCTACGGGGTGATACTGGGGATATTCCTGGTGGCCTTTTACCGCAAAAAAGTTGGCGGTCAGGCTGTCTTTATCAGCGCCGTTATCGTAGAGATTGCGGTCGTCGTGCTGACCATACTGAGCCGCAAGGGCGTTGTGCCGCTGAGCTTTTTATGGTTCAATGTGGTGGGAGCGATCGGAGTGGTGGTATTGAGCGAAATTTTACAGCTGTTTTTTAAGAAGGCCCGCGAATAGATTGGCGGGCCTTCTTAATTTTTTATTGACGGGAATTCTTATTGGAGGGAAGCGATCAGCTTCTCGTTGAGCGCTACGTAGTCTGCGTTATTGGCTTGTTTGGCCTGCTCGATACCTTTTTTGGCGGTTGCGATGGCGTCCTGCTTCTTGCCCAGCTTAGCCTGGCAGCGGGCCTTTTGGTAGGTGACGAAGAAGGCAGTGGGGTCCTGGGCCAGGGCCTTGTCGAACCATTCGAGGGCCTTGTTCAGGTCCTTTCCATTTTCCAGGTAATAGAAGGCGGCGTTAAAATAAGGATGATTATCCTTTGTCATCACGTTGTCGATCTGCGCCATGATCTTCGAGTCGACATCGGTGGTGATGGGCAGCGTAACGAAGGTGTTTTCCCAGAGCAGCTGCAGGTCGCAGGAGCTGGAATTTACGTTAGCGAATAAGATGGTAAAAGTCTCGACAGAGAAAGGCACCTGCTGGGGCGTAACTTTTATGCGGACCACGTCCTGGTCGGCTTTGTAAGCGGCAGGGCTCGTAACGTCCAGCTGGCGGGTGATGATGAGGGTCCACTGGCCCGAGCCTGGAATGCTCAGCAGGCCATATTTGCCGGCGGGAATCTTTGTACCGCCGATGGTGACGGCATCGCCGAAGGTGAGCGTTGTGGCCTGGTTGGCGCCTGTACGCCAAACCTTATCGAAGGGAACGAGGTCGCCAAAGACTTTGCGTCCTTTTACATTCGGACGGGAATAGGAAAGCTCGATCGAAGAGAGGCCGAAGTCTTGTCGAACCGTTTGAGGAGTGGAAGGCGCTGGCGTTTTAATAGATTGGGCCGAGGAAGATTGGAAAAGGAATCCTGCCAAGGCAAGGCTGAGCAATACTTGCTTCATGTGAATGGTGGTTTTGAGGGCCCAAGGTACGGCAATTTAAAATACGAGAGATACCGCTGCGCGAGCCGAGCGGCCTTTCTTCACTTTCCAGCCGGGGCCTTCGGAGATCAGGCGAATAAGACCGGCGTCGTGTGCCGGTGTAAGAGATTGTTCGACCTTAAATAAGTCGAGGTCGCCCTTTTTATTGACGTCGAAAGAAATAATGACGACGCCGTGGATAGTGCTGTCTGCGCCGAGGGTCTTTTTGCCTTCGGTCAGGTAGGCGAGATAGGCTTGCTTTCCGACTACGGGCTCGACCTTTATCCAGAGGGAATCGACTTTCTCAGTGGAGGTATAAGGGGCTGCGGCGCGGAATTCTTTCATGCGCCTGCTGGCGCCCAAACGATTGTCACGCACGACGACGACTTCGTCGAGGGCGTTGCTTTGCGGCTCCAGGTGGATGATGTTTGCGGCGGAGGTGTTGTCGAAGGTATTCAGGACCAGGTCGTTTCTTTTATAGCCAACCAGGTCTACGGTTACGGGAAGCGAATCCCTGCGGAATGCTTTGGGATTGGGGTAAACCTTTAGATTGAAGAGGCCCTGCTGGTCGGTGACGGTACCGATGTTTTTGTCTGCGGTGAGCTGCAGGGAGGCCCCGGGTAAGGGGTTGTTGTTGGCGTCGAGGACTTTCCCGGAAAGTAAGATGGGGGTGGGATTTTTGAAGAAGGCTGCTTTATATTCCTGCGTGGAATCTTGCTTTTTGGTGAGCTGTTTGCGGAAGTCGTCGTCAGGTGCCCGGGCGGCGGAGATCTTTTCCGCTTCCGCTTCGTGCGTCTCGGTTTTAGCGATGGAGGGCTCTTCGGGCTTGGTGGCTACGGATGATTTATTCAGTTTTTTTGCCTTTGCGGGGGCGGTCCAGGTGGAGGTGACCGTATTGGCGACAGTATCGGCTGGGCGTTCGTTGGCGGAAGCAGCAGAGTGCTGAGATGCTAGGGCTGATGGCTGGGTGTCCTTAGCCACGTAGGCGTAATTCTCCTGCTTGTTGAGCAGAAGATACCACGCGGTACTGCCGAGCCCGACGAGCAGGATGACTGCGGCCGCTATTCGCAAGAAGCGGGAGCGGAACAAAGGAACCGTCTTTCTTTCGGGCTGGGCTATGCGAGCCTCCAGACGGGTATGCAGCTCGTCGAGGTGCGGCTGCAGCGGTTGGCTCTCGAAGCCTTCGAGGGCATCGGCCAGGAAGGGGTCTTCGAGGGCTGCTTTTTCCAGCTCGTGCATTTCCCGGGCAGACATTTCCCCTTTCAGATATCGTTGGACAGCTGAATCGGTCATGGGGGCGCTATGTTTGTTTGGGTCGCTCATGCGGTGACTTTCTGTTGCCGTTCCATACAGATCTTAAGGTTACGCCGTCCATTTTGAATATGGCTGCGGACCTTATTCCACTGAAGGCCGGTGATCGTTTCTATTTCTTTATAACATTTATTTTGGAGGTAGAACAGCTCTACGACCGTGCGTTGATCGTCCGAGAGGGTTTCGATACACTTGGATAACTGCCCCAGCTGCTGTTCCTTCTCCACTCTATCATTCAGATGCAATTCTTCGCCCGTTTGCACATGCTCGGGGTCGAAGGAAGTCACCTTGAGATGGTTGCCGCTTCGTAACTTCATGAGACAGTGGTTCTTAGCAAGCGTATAGAGCCACCCCCTGAAATAGGTTACCTCGTGTTTGGGCAATTTTTGCACCAGCTCCTCGAAGATGTCCATCACCGCGTCTTTGGCCGCCTCGGGCTCACCCAGGTATTTGAGACAGACCCCATAGAGGAGGTCGAGGTATCGCTGGTAAAGGCTGGCCAGGATCTTCAGGTCGGCGGACTGCCGGAAGGCGGCGACCAGCTGCTGGTCATCTGCTCCGTTTCCGTCGGGATTATCCGGGCCTGGGTGTATGTTGGTTATGAAGGCCAAAGGCTTATTCTAGGCTAGCAAATTAAGTAATTTTTGAGGGTTATGCAATTTTCGGGAGGACGGCATCTGGTAATAAACAAATGCTTATGCCTGGAAATTTACAAATTCAGATTCCGACGCCTTGTAATGAGCAGTGGGATAAGATGCGTCCCGAGGAAAAAGGACGGTTTTGTGCGGCTTGCTCGAAGGTGGTGGTCGACTTTTCTTTAATGAGCGATCAGGAGGTGCTGACGTATATGGCGCGCGCGAGCCAGTCGGTGTGTGGAAGATTCGATAGTCATCAGCTGGGGCGGGATATGTCTGCCCGGCGGACGAAGGCTGGATGGTGGAAGTGGGCCGTAGCCGGGCTCTTGTTTACGGGAAGGGTAAGCGCGCAAACGAGACCGCCCAGGGCGGAGGTGGTGAAAGTGCCGGCTGCGCCTGCGATCGATTCTTTTAAAATGCTGGCGCCGGTGGAAGTAAGGGCGACGGTGATGGGGAAGCTTCATAGCACACAGTGTACAAGTGTCGTGTCCGGCGGGGCGTTTATGGTAACGAGAGTGTCCAGGATACAAAAGATAGTTCGAGATACCCTGCAGGTCTTTATGCCGAAGAAAGAGCTTGTGGCCTATCCTAACCCCGTGCAAAGGGGAGCGGCGATTCATCTGAGCTGGAAGGCCGAAGAGGGAGAATACCAGGTGGGGCTTTTCAATTCGGCTGGCGTGCAGATCCTGCAAAAGCAGGTACAGCTGGCGAGCCCTTCGCAGGTGGACATAATGGAAATACCGGCTTCCCTGCCCGGCGGGATGTATTTCCTGCGCGCCGTGAAGAATGAAAACGGAAAAGTATATACGCAGAAAGTGGTCGTTATTTAAAGGCCGGGTGATAGCGGTGCAGGGTTTCGCGCAGAAACTCGCGGTCTAGGTGGGTGTAGATCTCGGTGGTGGTGATGCTTTCGTGTCCCAGCATTTCCTGGACGGCCCGGAGGTCTGCGCCGCCTTCCACGAGGTGGGTAGCGAAGGAATGACGGAAGGTATGGGGAGAGATGTTTTTGGTAATACCTGATTGCCGGACCAGGTCCTTTAGCAGCAGGAAGATCATTACCCGGGTGAGCTTTGCGCCGCGGCGGTTGAGGAAGAGGATGTCCTCGTTGCCGGGCTTTATGGAGACGTGCGGGCGGATCTCCTGCATATAGAGCCGGATATATTTGGCCGCTGAGCTGCCGATGGGGACGAGCCGTTCTTTATCTCCCTTGCCGATGACGCGGATATAGCCCACGTCCAGATAAAGGGTGGAGATGCGCAGGTTGACGACTTCGCTGACGCGAAGGCCGCAGCTGTACATGGTTTCGAGGATGGCCTTGTTGCGTCCGCCTTCGGGTTTGCTCAGGTCGATTTGTCCGATGATGGTTTCGATCTCCTCGAAGCTGAGGACGTCGGGGAGGGCGCGTTTGAGCTTGGGTGACTCGAGCAGGGTCGTGGGGTCTTTTTTCACGATCTGTTCGATGGCGCAATATTTATAAAAGGACCGGATGCCGGAAAGAATGCGGGCTTGTGAGGTGGCGTTGAGCCCGATCCGGGCTACCCATTGGAGAAAGGCCTGGAGGTCTTTTAGCTCGATCGCGTCGGGTGATTTGAGAGAGCTGGTAGTCTGGAGGTATTGTGTCAGCTTGTCGAGGTCCCGCAGGTAGGCTTCGATGGAATTTTCGGAAAGAGATTTTTCCAGCTGAAGCCATGCTTTGTATCCTTTTTTATACGGGTCCCACATGGACCGAAGGTAATAAAAAAGCCGGCTTACTTGTGTAAGCCGGCTGGTCTGATGTATGATTAGTTTTTATCCCACCACAGTTTAGTCTCTACTTTATCGCCGCCGATCGCTTTGGATGCGCTGGTCCAGTTATCCGCGTTGACCTGCTGCTCTGCCGTAGGGTAGGAGAAGCGGTTGGGGAACCCGGAAACGGCTGAAACCGGTGCGGTCAGCTTTGGATAATCGAGACGGCGGAGCTCGGTCCAGCCGTCATAAGGACGGTTGTACATGGCAATCCACTTCTGGAAACCGATCTTCTGGTGCCAGTCGCCGGTCGCGGTAGCGTAGGCTACGTCTGGGCGCAGCAGATAGGTGGCTGCGTCTCCGGTAGTACCGCCCCAGTACACGATCGATGCGGTGACGGCGTTGGCATAGTGCGCCGCAGCAGTGCCGGCCACGTTGTAGCCTCTTTCGATGGCTTCGGCGCGGAAAAACTCGATTTCGGAATAATCCATAAACAAGTTCGGCGCAGTAGCTGCAGAAACCTTGGAAGAAGGCTGGGAAGTAACCGACAGCGTATTATTGTCGCCCACCACGCCGCCGGCGAAATTGCCGTCATTGTTTTTGGCGAAGAAACCTGCCGTGCGGGGGTCGGACATCGCGAGCAGCGGTGTCATCAGGTCCGTTGCAGCGACATAGTCACCACGGGCGCCGAGAACGATATCGGTATACAGCGGGTTGGTGTTCGGCGTGCTTCCGAGATAGGTCAGCGATACGTTGTCGGCGGCGGAAGTCAACGCCGCTGCATCAGAAGCTTCGACGGCGGCTTTAGCCGTAGCGTTATCGACGTCGGCGATCGTCATCCCCATTTTGAAGCGAAGGCTGTTGGCGAATTTGATCCACTTGGCCATGCTGGCGCCGCAGAGCAGGTCTTCGGTGGAGGTAAAGCCCGCGCCGGCCGAGGTGCTCATTTTCGAAATGTCGTCATTGAGTCTTTTCATCAGGTCGGTGTAGACCGTCTTTGCGTCGTCATACTTCGGTCTGGTGTTGGTAAAGTCCAGCGCCTGTGAGTAGGGCACGTCGCCGAACGTATTGACCAGAATACTATAGGTATACACCTGCATGACGTCCAGGATTGCCAGCTGGTTCGTCTTGACCGCGGGGGTAATGGTTGCGTCTTCTTTGACGAGCCGGGATGCGTCGTTCATATCCGACAGCACGTCTTTGTACATCCTGTTCCACCAGGCCTGGGGAATGTTGCGCGTCGTGAAATTATACCGGGCCTCATCCTGGTAGGTAGTCATCGCCCAGTGTTTCACCGTGAAGCGCCATACGTTGATGCTTACGCTGGCATTGGCAAGACCGTCCGAGAGGTTACGCA
This sequence comes from Bacteroidota bacterium, assembly GCA_018267545.1. Taxonomy (GTDB): domain Bacteria; phylum Bacteroidota; class Bacteroidia; order Chitinophagales; family Chitinophagaceae; genus Puia. The sequence goes on along the minus strand of JAFDYG010000550.1, from coordinate 27,959 downwards.
CCGCGTTGGCGAAAAGCGCGCCGGGAGGCGCCGAGATCGGACGCTTGGTCTCGTTGTTGATGCTGTCGATATTTTTTGTACAGGATTGCAGCAGAATAACGGCGAGCGCGGCGATCAGTACTTTATTCTTTCGTAACATAAATATCTTGTTTTTTAAATTAGAGTTTTACTTTCAGGTTGACGCCGAGCGAACGGGTTGTCGGATAGGCACCGCTCTGGTAACCCTGGGAGTTGCCGGAAGAAAGATTTTCTTCGGGATCTGCATAAGGCAGATTCTTGTGAATCAGCCACAGATTGCGGCCAACGACCGAAAATTCCATTCCCTTGATAAAAGACGCGTTACCCCATAAGCTCGAAGGCAGGCTATAAGAGAATACGACCTCACGCAGCTTGATATAGCTCGCATCGTAGATAAACTGAGAATTGGGTTTGGTGGGTGACTTGGCGTTGACGAGCACGCGCTTTGTATTGGCTTTTCCATCGGCTGTAACACCGGGCAGGATGACACCGCCGCCGTCAGCAAGGGTGTTGCGCTGAGGATTGCCGAGGTCATTCAGACCTGCGGAATTCGGCAGGACGCCGGTCTGTGCTGCATAGTACATATCGAGGGAATACAGGCTGCCGCCCTGGCGCATGTCTACGAGGAAGCCGAGAGAGAAGCGCTTGTACTTAAACGTGTTGTAGATGCCGCCGATCCAGTCGGGGTTCGAATTGCCCAGCACGTTGTTGGTTGTCGTCGTAACGCTGTCATAGCCGGTGGAGGCGATGAGATTGCGGCCATTCAGCATATAGCTGGTCTTGCCCTGGATGGTGCCGTAAGGCTGACCAACGGTGGCGTTGATCGTGACGCCGCTCTGTGAGCTGGTGATCAGCAGGTTTTGTGTTCCTTCGAAGAGCGAGATCACCTTGCTGCGGTTGCGCGTCCAGTTGACATTTACCGTCCAGTTGAAGTCTTGTGTTTTTACCGGGGTAAAGTAAACCGTCGCTTCGAAACCCTGGTTCAACACGTTACCGGCGTTTACGTATTTGGAAGCATAGCCCGTGGCATTCGAGATATTGACGGGATAGATCTGGTCGGTCGTATTCGTACGGTAGTAAGTCAGGTCAAACCCAACCCGGCCGCGCAGGAACGATGCTTCCAGACCGATTTCCTTGCTCTTGGTGCGCTCGGGCTTTAGATTCGGATTGTTCTTCGTGTCGGGTAAGGAATAGAGCAGCGTGCTTCCAAAAGGAGAGTTCACGTCGTAGGCATCCTTCAGGGCCAGGGCGGGCGCGTCATTACCGACCGTCGCGTAGTTGGCTCTCAGCTTACCGCTGGACAGCCAGGTGAGATTGGAAAGGTGATGCGCGAACTGCCAGCTGCCGCTCACGGAGTAGTAGGAGTAGCTGTTATGGCCTTTAGGCAGCGTCGACGAACGGTCATTACGATAGGAACCATCGAGCGACAGGAAATTCTGGTAGGTGAGCGTTGCCCCGCCGAAATAGCCGTCGACTGCTACAGGATTATACTTTTCCGTCGGTGAAGGGGCAGTGCCTTTCGAGTTGGAAATAGCATAGAAATCAGGCACGACAAGACCGCCGCTGGTGGTAGCGAGAATAGAGTTTTCGTCCTGCTTCCGCTTGTTGAAACCGGCAAGAGCTCTCAGGTTCAGGTCAGGCGTAAGATTCTTGTCTACGTTCGCGATCAGGTCGTAGTTGGTTTCGTTGAAGTGATGGTTGAACCGGGTGTAGGCAGGAGTGCCCTGGCTGCCGACGGCAATGCGTTCCTCCTGCATCTCGTCGTAGTTGTCCGTGGCTACACGACCGATAAAGCTCAGCCAGCTGGTCGCTTTGTAGTTCAGCGCGAAATAACCGAAGGTGCGGTTACGGCTGTCGTTCTCGTAGTTTTTGTAGCGGGTCCAGTAGTAGTTGTTGGTGTATTTTGCAACGGTGCCGGCTGGTGTCGAAGGATCGGACCAGTTCCAGGTGACGTTCTTTCCTGTACGGAAGTAAGCCTCTTTCTGCTCCTGGATATCGACGTTGGTCTGGTACCACTGGCGGAAATTCTGGTTGAGGTTCAAACCGCTATAGCCCGTTCCATACCGGCCAAGCCCCGTCATCCGGGAGTAGTTTACACTGGCCGATGCCGTGAGACCTCGTGCGACCTGGTAGCTGCCGCCGAAATTGAACGTATTCTTTGTCAGGTGGCTGTTGGGCAGGGTTCCCTTTTCGTCGTTGCGGGTGAAGCCCATCTTATAATTGCCTTTGTCGTTTGCGCCATCCATGCGGATGCTCGTATTGTTGGAGATGGAAGTCTCGTAGAAAGTAGAGGGGTCGTTCTTGGCGGCTACCCATGGTCTCTTTGTATGGTAATAAGGAGAAGTGGGGTCAAAAGCGTCCCAGTGATAAACCAGCAGGTTCGGGTCGAACTTTGCGCCGTAGGAGGCATCCTCCGAAGTCGGAACAACCAGCTCTTTTGTGCCGTTGCCCAGTACGTCGAAATACAGGAATCCATCCTTCTGGTAGGCGGAGGAGTAACCTGCGCCATATTGGTTCTGGTATTTCGGGAAAGTAGACTTGTCGATCCTGCCCGCCGTCAAACCGGCGTTTACCGTTAAATTCATGCCTTTACGCCCTTGTTTGGTCGTGATCATTACGACCCCGTTGAAACCGCGGGAGCCGTAAAGCGCCGAGGAAGCCGCGCCTTTGAGGACGTTGATATTCTCGATGTCATCGGGGTTGATATCCGCTGCGGCATTACCATAGTCGTAGCCGCCGCCGCCGCGCTGCTGTGCAGCCGTATTGGTATTCGAGTTGTTGAAAGGAACGCCGTCCACAACGAACAGCGCCTGGTTGTTGTTCAGGAACGATTTATTACCGCGGATGATCACGTTGGTAGAACCACCCATGGCGTTGCCCTGGCGGATTTCCACACCCGAAACCTTTCCGGAAAGGGCGCTGACGGCATTACCGGTGCGGATGCGGCTGACGTCATCACCGTTCACCGACTGTGCGGCATAGGGAAGCGTATTCTTGGTACGTTTGATACCGAGGGCGGTCACGACCACTTCTTCGATGGCTCCCTCGTTTCGGGACAGGGCCATATTGACCGTGCTTTCGCTGCCGATGCGAAGCTCTTTGGTCGCATAGCCGGCGGAGGAAAAAACGAGCGTTTCACCGGGGTTGACCTTCGTAAGGAAGTTGCCATTCTGATCGGCTGAAACGCCTTTCGGATGGCCTTTTACGAGGATGGTGGCAAAGGGAATAGGCTCCCCCTTGTCGTCTGTGATTCTACCCGTCACGGATCGGGTTTGTGCAAAGATGCTTTGTGCACAAAAAGCGAGCACAATGGACAGTGTTAGTAGTCTTCTCATTTGCTGTTTGTTTTGATTGATGAAAAAAGAATATGCAGTTGCCCCGCCTGTCCGGTTTGGGCAGGGCAAAAAGAACCTTACCATCAAAAAAATTTGATGGTGGACAATTCCTTTATGGAATGATCAGATTAAGATGTAATTCTTTGGAAAAATAATAACCGATTAAATAGGGGGGGAGGGAGTTCGGTATGGTAACGGTCATACATGACCGTAGCCGGTTTCTGCGTGTGTTTTCTCATTGTTGACTAATTAGGCAGTATAGTATTGTTAGCGCTATAAATATAAGTGGAAATATTATATCAAACAATTAAAATGATTTTCCAAGTTAATGGGCGGTTAATAATTGGTTAAGAAATATGCATCTTTTTACTCATGTAGATATTGACGATTAGTCTTTTATGATCGAAATTGCAGTCAATAACGGGAATTGTACATTTTCCCGTAGGTTTGTCTGCTTTAATTAAAAATTTACATGGCAACAGTCGATTTACGTCAGTTCCGGCAGCAGGTTAAGCTGAATAAGAGGAAGATCAAAGGGTTTCTTACCCGTTTGGAGAAGAGGTATCCCAAAGGGGTAAAGCTGCATCAGGTGGAAGCGGATATAAAAGCCTGGGAACGCACGGATTGCCTGGATTGCGCCAACTGCTGCAAGACGATGTCGCCTACCTATACAAAAGAAGACATCCGTCGTATTTCCAAACATCTGAATATGTCTGAAAAGGCGTTTCGCGAGAAATGGCTGTATAAGGACAGAACGGGGGACTGGATGAACGTCAAGCAGCCCTGTCAGTTTCTGGATCTAAAGACCAATATGTGTGATATCTATGCGGTCCGGCCCCGGGATTGTGCGGGCTTCCCTCATCATAAGAAGGCGATGGGAGCCGACTATATGCATATGTATAAGCAAAACATCGAATTTTGTCCTGCTACTTACCGGCTTGTAGAGGGAGTTATGGAAAAGGCGGCGAACGGCGAGCTATAAACAGACGTCTTCGATCAGGAAGAATTCCGGCTCGGGAGACAGGACGATGCTCAGCACGTCGTATTGTATTCGCTTGTGACCGGGGAATTTCAACAGCCAGCCCGATGCGCCCTGCATGATGTGCTGAATTTTTTTACGGCCTACGCTTTCTTCCGGCTGGCCATAGGTAGTCGATCGCCGGGATTTTACTTCAATAATATGTAGGATTTTTTGCTTGCTGGCGATGATGTCTATTTCGTGGCGTCCGTAGCGCCAGTTACGGGAAAGAATGGCATAGCCATTGGCTTTTAGCCATTCGATGGCGAGCTCTTCTCCTTTCTTTCCGGTCTGAATGTGTGGACGCATTTTTTACTTAATATTACAGCATGAAAAAAGTCTTTCAATTGCAGGGTAAAGTACAACATTATGCGTGGGGCGGAACCAGCTTTTTGCCGCGGTTATTGTCGATGGATAATCCGGGCAACAAGCCGTTTGCGGAATACTGGATGGGGGCGCACGTAAATGCCCCTGCGCTTTTGGTCGATGGAGGCCCTCTCGATAAGTATATACAGGAATCGCCCGAGGATCGGCTGGGTTCTTATACGTCGGGGAAGTTTGGCCGTCTGCCCTACCTGTTGAAAATCCTTGACGTAAAGGATATGCTGTCCATCCAGGTGCATCCTACCAAGAAGAATGCCGAGCTGGAGTTTGCTGCAGAAAATAAAAAGGGAGTTGCGCTCGATGCGCCCAACCGGAACTATAAGGATGACAACCATAAGCCGGAGCTGATGCTGGCGCTGAGTGAATTCTACCTCTTGCATGGCTTCAAGCCGGCCGAGGATCTGGAGGCAGTCCTGCTGGCTGTGCCGGAGCTTGCTTTCCTGGTTCCCGTCTTTCAGAAGCAGGGCTATCAGGGATTGTACAAGACGGCGATGGAAATGCCGCAGCAGGAGGTGAATGCCGTGCTTCAGCCGCTGCTGGACCGGATACTCCCGCTTTATAAGGAGCAGCGGCTGAGCAAAAGCGAAGAGCATTTTTGGGCGGCTCGTGCGGCCCTGACGTACGACGAGCCCGGGAAAATAGACCGGGGTATCTTCTCCATTTATTTCTTCAATTTATTGAATATGCATCCGGGGGAAGCGATCTTTCAGGATGCCGGACTGCCGCACGCCTACCTGGAGGGGCAGAATGTGGAGATCATGGCCAACTCGGATAATGTATTGAGGGGCGGGCTGACGCCTAAGCACGTCGATGTGCCGGAGCTGCTGAAGCACGTTAAATTCGAAGCCACACACCCGCGGGTGATCATGGAAGATTCCACGCCGGGACATATCGCCGTATATCGTACACCTGCGCCGGATTTCGAGCTGAGCAAGGTCAGCCTTTTAAAAGGGGAGACGGTGACGGTGCGTGCGCATTCGGTGGAGATCTATATCGTGCTGGAAGGGAAGATCGGTGTAGTGGAGCACGAAGGTACGCCTCCTTTTTCAAGAAAGACGGGGGATGCGTTCCTGGCGTTTCACCAGGCCAGGTTCGACCTGGTGGCGCAGGATGATTCTGTATTGTATCGTGCGTCGGTGCCTCCGGGAGCGTTGTAGGTTACGCTTCGGCTTCGAAGCCTTCGTCGATCTGAAGGTTTCGGCCGTCTGCGGCGGAAGTGGCGAGCTCGTCGCATCGATTATTATAAGGGTTGTCCGCATGGCCTTTGACCCAGACGAAACGGACGTTGTTCTTCCTGGCTAGTTCATGATAGTGCAGCCAGAGGTCTTTGTTCTTTTTACCGCCTTTGAAGTTTGTCGCGATCCAGTTTTTTAGCCAGCCTTGCTCTACGGCTTTGACGACGTATTGGCTATCCGAATAAACGGTAATCTTTAGTCCCTCTCTCTTCAGGGCTTCGAGACCGGCGATGACGGCCATCAGCTCCATCCGGTTGTTGGTCGTACGTCGATAGCCTCCTGATAGCTCCTTGCGGTGGCTGCCCCAGAAAAGAATCGTTCCATATCCACCCGGGCCGGGATTGCCGCGGGAGGAGCCGTCGGTATACATGGTCAGCTCGTTGGTCATAAGGTTGGTCTATACTTGAAATACTCCTGTTTTAAAATCTTCTATAATCGGGTTTTGCGACGCGGCGTGCAGTCCTTCGGCGATGACGCGACGCGTGTCGGCGGGGTCGATGATGGCGTCTACCCAGAGGCGCGCTGCTGCATAATAAGGAGAGGTCTGGCGGTCGTAGCGGCCTTTGATCTCATCCAGTAATTTCTTTTCTTCCGCCGGGTCTATCTCCTGTCCTTTTGCTTTCAGGGCGCCGACCTGGATTTGGAGCAGGGTTTTGGCGGCTTGTTCTCCGCCCATGACTGCGATACGGGCGGTGGGCCAGGCGTAGATGAAGCGTGGGTCATAGGCTTTGCCGCACATGGCGTAGTTGCCTGCGCCATAGGAATTGCCGACGATGATGGTGATCTTGGGTACGACGGAGTTGGCGACGGCATTGACCAGCTTGGCGCCGTCCTTGATGATGCCGGCATGCTCGCTGCGAGAGCCCACCATAAAGCCGGTGACGTCCTGGAGGAAGACCAGCGGTATCTTCTTCTGGTTGCAATTCATTATAAAGCGGGCGGCCTTGTCGGCGCTGTCGTTATAGATGACGCCACCCATCTGCATTTCCCCCTTCCTGCTCTTGACGACCTTGCGCTGGTTGGCGACGACACCTACGGCCCAGCCTTCGATGCGGGCATAGCCACATAAAATGGTCTTGCCATAGTCTTCTTTGAACTGTTCGAAGCTGCCGTTGTCTACGATACACTCGATAATGTTTGTCATGTCGTAGGGCTTGGTCGCGTCGGCGGGGAAGATGCCATAGAGGTCTTCTGCGGATTTGGCGGGTGCTTTGGGTGCAATGCGGTCAAAGGGGCTGGCCGTCGGTGCACCCAGACGGCTCATGATTTTTTTGACCTGGTCCAGGCATTCCTGTTCGGTCTTGAACCGATAGTCCGCGATTCCGGACATCTCTGTATGGGTGATAGCTCCGCCGAGCGTTTCGGCGTCGATGTCTTCGCCGATGGCTGCCTTTACGAGATAGGGGCCGGCGAGGAAGATGGAACCGTTGCCTTCGACCATCAGGGTCTCGTCGCTCATGATGGGGAGGTAGGCGCCGCCTGCTACGCAGGGGCCCATGACGGCGGCGATCTGTGTGATGCCGAGGGCGCTCATCCGCGCATTATTACGAAAGATACGGCCGAAGTGCTCTTTATCGGGGAAGATTTCATCCTGCATGGGGAGAAAGACACCGGCGCTATCGACGAGATAGACGACGGGCAGGTGATTCTCCATGGCGATCTCCTGCAGACGCAGATTCTTTTTACCGGTTATGGGGAACCAGGCGCCTGCTTTTACGGTTTGGTCGTTGGCAACGATGATACACTGCCGGCCGCTGACGTAGCCGATGCCGCCAACGGTACCACCGGCGGGACAGCCTCCCTGGTCTTCATACATCTCGTAGCCGGCGAAAGCGCCCAGCTCGATAAAGGAGGAGCCTTCGTCGATGAGGTAGGCGATACGCTCGCGGGGCGTGAGCTTGTTCTTTTCTTTTTGTTTTTCGATGGCTTTTTTCCCGCCTCCCAGTGCAATTTTGTCAAAACGAGTCCTCAATTGGCTAAGGGCCTGACGCATGACATCTTCGTTCTTGTTGAAATCCAGGGTGTTCGAATTCATGGCAACCAGTTATGGGTGCAATTTAACATGGCTGGTCTAATTATTGGAGTATTTTTAGCCCTATGTCGACTAAACGAAAAATAGCATGGATATGTCTGGTAGTACTGGCTGTGGTTATAAAGGTCTTCTCGATGTGGCCGGACGCCGTCGAAAAATATTACTCCAGGGGTTTTTATCTTTTCCTGTCCCGTTTGCAGCGTATTCTTTTTGGATGGATACCTTTTAGTATCGGAGACGTCTTCTATGGGATCCTGCTGATCGGCGGGATCTATGGGCTGGTCAGGCTGATCCGGAGACTGGTCAGGCGAGAGGCGGGGTGGCAATGGCTGCTGGGGGCGTTTAGGCGTGTTGTATTTTTCTTACTGTGGGTCTACGTGCTTTTTAACGGGCTTTGGGGGCTCAACTATGACCGGCAGGGGATTGCTTCCCAGCTGCAGCTGACGGTCAAACCCTATACGACAGCCGAACTGACCGAGCTGGTGGGGCGGATTGCGGGGCATCTCAACAATCTCGATAGTATGGCGAGACTGCGTCGTCCGGAGCTAAGTTCCTCACATTTTGTATATAGGGCCGCGGTGGGGGCTTACGATAGCCTGTCGTATAAAGACGAGCGTTTTGCTTATAAGAACCCTTCGGTAAAGTCGTCTCTCTTTAGCGGGATTGGAGCTTATATCGGCTTCAGCGGATACTATAATCCTTTCACCGGGGAGGCGCAGCTCAATACGGTCGTTCCTGCGTTTACCCAACCCTACACGACCTGTCACGAGATGGGACATCAGCTGGGATATGCGAAGGAGAATGAGGCAAACTTTGCGGGCTATCTTTCGGCCCGTTCCTCGAGCGACGAAGCTTTCCGGTATTCGGCTTATTTCGAGCTGTACCTGTATGCGGCTTCGGAGCTTTATGGCCGGGATTCTACGCTGGCCAAGGGATTCCGGGAAAAGCTGCGACCGGGGATTCGCCAGGATTTTCGCGAGCTGCAGGCGTATAACCGGAAGTATGCCAACCCGATGGAGACGCATATCTGGCGGCTGTATGGGGGCTATCTAAGGGCCAATCATCAGCCGAAAGGGATCGTTACCTATACCGAGGTAACGGCCTGGCTGATCGCCTATGCGAAAAAGAATGGCTGGGATTCCATTTAGTTAGAATTTGTTCTTCCACATCATACTCTCGATGGGCTTGTCGGGCTGGCGATTGTATTTGGCGTTGGACTTCTGATTGTAGCTGACCTCGATGGGGCCTTCCACCGGGAAATAGATCAGCTGGCCTACGGGCATGCCCTTATAGACTTTGACCGGCTGCTTGACCGATATTTCCAGGGTCCAGTTGCCGCAGAAGCCGACGTCGCCTTTGCCGGCGGTCGCGTGTATGTCGATGCCCAGCCGTCCTGTGGAAGACTTGCCTTCCAGGAAGGGGACGTGCGCGTGTGTTTCCGTGTATTCGAGGGTAACGCCAAGATAGAAGACGTGCGGGTACAGCACGAAGCCTTCTTCGGGTATTTCAAAATACTCGATCTCGTTGTGCTTTTTGGCGTCGAGTATGTGGTCCCGGTAAGTAGCCAACCATTTTCCCAGGTGTACATCGTAGGAATTGCTTCCCAAACAGCTCCTGTCATAGGGTTCGACCTTGATCGTGCCCTTTTCTATTTCCTCCAGAATACGAGTATCGGATAGGATCATTGTTGAAATTGGTTAAGTTTGTATAATGCGCAGGATTTTACGCCCCGCGAATATGGTACTATAATCTTATAAATGCCCCTGTTTTATCAACATAATATCAACCAGGATACAAAGTTAGGGATTTGGTTTATCGAAGAGCCGGAATCCTTTTTCCTGGAGAAAGTCCCTCTCAAAAAAGACGTCTCGCATCCCTTCAAACGCCGGCAGCACCTGGCCGGGCGTTATCTTCTGTCTTATCTTTTCCCGGATTTTCCCATCGAGGAGATCCGGATTGCCGATACGCGTCAGCCTTTTTTAGCCAGTCAGAAATACCATTTTTCCATCTCCCATTGCGGAAACTATGCCGCTGCGGTGGTCAGCACCAACAGCAGGGTGGGAGTGGACCTCGAGCTGATCACCCCGCGTATCGAGCGGGTGGCGCATAAGTTCCTCCATGAAGAGGAGGAGCACTTTTTCAACGAAGACTATGCGCTGTTCCTGGAGCAGTGGGGACTTAGAGGAAGGGTGTTTCAGGAGTTCCTGACCCTGGTCTGGAGCGCCAAGGAAGCCATCTTCAAGTGGTATGGGCGGGGAGAGCTGGACTTCAAAAGCCATATGAAATTAGAAGGCAGTGTCAATCTCGACGGGGATTGGATCAAGCTGCCGTTTGTCTTTGACAAGGGGCGAGCCGTCCACCTGGGTATCGAGGGGCGAATCTTCGAAGAGCAGTCGCTGGCGCTTGCCTGGGTGTTGACTTAGCCCTGTAGCTGCAGGTCGTCACTGTCGTCCAGCAGGTCGATGTCGATGGCGTCTTTTCCCGCAATACCTTCGATCGAGCCCTGGATATGGGCCGCATTCAGGAGCACTTTTTCCAGCTGTTTTTCGCGGGCTTTCCAGAGTCTTTCCATCGTATCCCGTTCCTTTTGGATCGATTGTTTCATCGCCAGGAACCCTTCCCGGATGGCCTTCCATTGTTCCCCGAATTCGGAGCTGGTGAGGTAGTCGTAGAGCAGGTGCATCTTATCACCTTTGTTTTCCTGGGATTTGGCGGCATTGAAGGTCTTGACGATGCCGTCGCGGAGGACGTAGGCGAGGGCTTTTACTTCGGTAAAGGTGCAAATCCAGACTCCGTTTCTTTCGCCGAACATGATCATGTCCTTTGGCATGGCCTGGGTGACGATGACGGCTGCGACGGCCCCCTGGGAGCGCATGTCGGCTTTTAGCTTTTCGATCCAGTCCTGGGCAAAGTCGCGGGTGCGTTTGCTTTCGTAGATAATTCGTCCGCATTCCTGACCGAAGGTATTCCGTACCGTTTGGATACAGTCTGCTCCACGGACACCCTTGCCTACTTCACTGATCTCGTCGAAGGGGAAGGCGTTGCGCAGCAGCTCTTCGAGGGCGAGCTCCTGCACTTCACCCTGTAATTGCATGGAGCCCTGGTCGGCTTTGCGACGCATCTCTTCGATTAGCTTTTTTTGATCTTCGAGCTGCTTTTCCAGTTCTTTTTTCTGCATCTGGTGCTCTGTCTCGCGAGCTGCGATCTTTTGCTCTTCCAGCACGCGAATCTCTTCGGAGAGTTTGCTCCGCTCCTCTTGCAGACGTCGTTGAACACTGAGCTCCAGCTCGGCGGTTTTGTTGGCGAGCTCCTGTTCTTTCTTCAGGAAATCGACTTCGCGCTGGCGCGCGGTTTTTAGCTTTTCCTCGTTGTCCTTGTTGGCGTCTTCGAGCAGGCGAAGCTTGTGCTCGAAGTCATTTGTAACGGTCTTGCGAATGGATTGCTCCACGGCCGTCTGCACCTGCCGTTTCTCTTCTTCGAGGCGGCGGCTGAAGGCCTGCTCCTGCTGCTGGGCTTGTTGAATCAATTCTTTTTCACGGCGGGTAAATTCCTTTTCTTTATTATTTATAAAGGCTTGCATCTGTTCGCGCAGCCCCTTTTTGTATTCTTCGGTTACGGCCTCCTCCATCGGGAACTGGTGGCCGCAATTTGGACATTTGATATCGGTTGGCATGATGTAAAATTACTATATTCTTTACTTTTTGTTAAATGTTTGCATTTTGTATAAATGGTTTGCATCAATGCAATAGTGGTAATACTTTCGCGGCACATTCTTTTCTATGAACAAACTACTCTTACTTGGCCTTATTGTACTCACCAGCATTCCTGCCCTGGCTCAGCGAAAAGTCTCGATCAGCGGCACTTTAAAATCCAGGTCGAAGGGGGAAACCCTTATCGGCGCCACGGTCCGGGCGGATGGCTCGGGCGGGGCCGTCACGAACGAATATGGATTTTATTCTATTAGTCTTCCGGCGGGAAGCCATACGCTGGAATTTACTGCCGTCGGTCTGCAAGGACAGACACTGGCGGTTAGTCTTAACCGGGATACTACGATCAATATCTTTTTAGCCGACGAAAGCAAATCTCTGGATGAAGTTACGGTCACGGCTGCCACCAAGCGTCGCAGCCTGAGCAGTCCGCAGATGGGGCTGGAGCACGTCTCCACCAGCGAGATCAAGAATATCCCCGTCCTGCTGGGGGAAAGGGACCCTCTAAAGGTCATCACCCTGCTGCCGGGCATCAAGTCGGCCGGGGAAGGGAACACGGGATTCAATGTGCGGGGCGGAGCAGCTGACCAAAACCTTATTTTGCTGGACGAAGCGCCCGTCTATAATGCTTCCCACTTACTGGGCTTTTTCTCCACGTTCAACTCCGATGCCATAAAGGACATCAATGTCTATAAGGGCGGGATGCCGTCCCAGTATGGCGGGCGTCTTTCCTCGGTGCTCGATATCAAAATGAACGACGGGAACAACCAGGACTACAATGTCAGCGGCGGGATTGGACTCATCTCGGCCAAACTGAACGTGGAAGGGCCGATCCAAAAGGACCGATCCTCCTTTCTGGTCTCGGCCAGGAGGACCTATGCCGACGTGTTTCTGAAGCTCTCCAGCGATTCTACGATCAACAGCAACACACTTTATTTCTACGATATCAACGCCAAGCTGAATTATATCCTCGGGGACAAGGACCGGCTCTATCTGTCCGGATATTTTGGAAAGGACAGGATGGGGGTTGGAGACCTCTTCGGGCTGGACTGGGGAAATAGTACCGGAACTCTCCGCTGGAACCATATCTTCAGCAACAAGCTGTTTTCGAATACCTCTCTTATCTTCAGTAACTACAACTATAAAATCCTGATAAATAGCGGGGGTTACAACCTGAATATTTTTTCTCAGATCCGGGATTGGAACATCAAGGAGGAATTGCAATGGTACGTGAGCAACAAGCATAGCCTGAGAATGGGGGTCAACAGCATCTATCACGAGATCAGGCCCGGGGAAGTGACGCCCAACTCTCCCAATTCCAGCATCAACGAGAGCATCCTGCAAAGACGGCATTCGCTGGAAAGCGCGGTCTATCTCAGCGACACCTGGAAGGCGACGGACAATTTAAATATCACTTATGGCGGAAGGCTTACGGGCTTTAGCATCCTGGGCAAGGGAGATTTTTATGAAGTAGACCCCAGCGGGAAAGTAACGGATACCCTGCACTACAATGATGGGCAGGTTGTAAAAACGTATCTCAACTTCGAGCCCAGGGTTGCGCTGAGCTACCAAATGAATGCGACCAGCTCCATCAAGGCTTCTTATGTTCGAAACGTGCAGAATCTGCACCTGCTGGCCAATTCTACTTCGTCGAGCCCTACGGACAAATGGGTGGCGAGCACCAACATCCTCAAGCCGGAGATTTCCGACCAGGTATCGCTGGGATATTACAAAAATTTGTGGGACAATGCCTATGAGCTTACTGTCGAGACCTACTATAAGACCATGCAAAACCAGGTCGATTACAGGGATGGTGCGGACGTATTCAGCAATACCAATGCGATCGAGGCCGAGCTGCTTGCCGGCAAGGGAAGGGCTTACGGTATCGAGTGGCTGCTGCGTAAGCGGGTAGGAAGGCTCAGCGGCTGGGTGAGCTATACGTTGTCCAAGACGGAGAAGCAGATCAATGGAATCAACAACGACCGCTGGTATAATGCTACGCAGGACAGGACGCACGATATTGCGATCGTGGCCATGTACAAGCTGAGCAAGAAATGGTCTTTGTCCGCGAACTGGGTGTACAATACGGGCAATGCGGTTACGTTCCCGGCCGGGAAATATCGTTCAGGCGACCAGATTCTGTTCTACTACACCGAGCGAAACGGATACCGGATGCCGGCCTATCACCGACTGGACCTGGGGGCGACCTGCCAGCTGAAAACGAGGAAACGATGGTCTTCCGAGCTGGCCTTTAGCGTTTATAACGCATATGCGCGGCAGAACGCCTATACGATCGAATTCCAGCAGGACCCGGATAACGCGGACAAGACACAAGCGGTGCGTACGGCGCTCTTCGGACTGATTCCTTCTGTTTCCTATAACTTTAAATTCTAAACCTATGCAATCCAGATATATTATTTTGATCATGCTCGCGCTCTTCTCTGTTTCATGCAGGAAGGTGATTTCATTGGACCTGAACAATGCCGCCAAAAAGCTGGTAGTCGAAGCCAATCTTACGGATGACCTGAACGGGTGTTCCGTTCTATTGACCCAGACGGGAAACTTCGATGGCGACAACAATTTCCCGACGGTGAGCGGAGCGGTTATCTCGATTACGGACGATGCGGGTGTGGTGACGAAGCTGACCGAGACTTCTCCGGGCACTTATACGGCGCCGGCACTGGTGGGTAAGACGGGTGTTACGTACCGTCTGTTGATAGCCGTAGGAGGTGATACGATCAGGAGCGTTTCGACCATGCCTAAGAAAGTCAATTTCGATCAGCTGACGATCACGGCGGACCAGATCCTGGGCAATACGCGGCAGGTAGCGAACGTGTTTTATACCGACCCCGAGGACGTGGGGCATTATTATCAGTTTATCCAGTGGAAGAACGACGTTAAGGTCAAGCAAATCTATACGGCGGACAATGAGCTGACGGCCGGGAAGGACCAGCAGGTGAAGCTATACATCTATGGCGGGAATGTCGAGGACAAGGACAGGCTGCAGTCGGGAGATAATGTGCAGGTGGAGATGCAGTGTCTGGACGAAGCTGCCCATAAATATTGGTTTAGCGCGCAGCAGAGTGCGACGGGAAGCAATAACAATGCGGTGCCGACGAATCCGGTGAGCAATCTGCAGGGGAATGCGCTGGGTTATTTCAGCGCGCATACCTCGCAAATTAGAATTGTGAAGGTGCCGTAAGCCGCCGCCCGGCGGGGCTGAATGGCTCCTGGCCGCGGCGCTAGAATTGTACGTGCATGCTGCCGAAGATGCCGAAGCGGGGATTGGAATCGGCTTCGGGGGAAAAACGCCAGACGGCGTCGACCCGGAAATACTTGAAGATATTGTCGAAACCGGTTCCTGCTTCTATATAAGCTTTTCCATTGAGAGAGCGCAGGCGATAGCTGCCCGATGTCATACAGTTGAGCTGTTTATTCTCCGGGGAGAGGGTGCCCCATACCGCCTTTATATTCCAGAATTGCCGCATGTGGGTGGGCCGCATAAAAGGTATCAGGTTCAACAGCTTCTTCTCGAAGTTGTGCTCTATGTTGAATCCGGCATAGCGGTCGCTAAAATACTCGAAGCGATTCATCAGGTTGAAGGCTTGCTTATTATAGTAGTACACTTCATTCCCGGGGTGTAATTCCAGCAGCATAAAAGGCAGGGCGTTGCTAAAGACTTTCCCTCCATAGACCCGGTAGTCGATCTTCCCCCAGCGAGGCAGGCGAAAGTTTTGAGTGATAGACGCACTCGCTTTCTGATAGCTGTATCTTCCTCCGAGTAAGCCGGGAATACCGACGGCATAGCGGGTCTCGAAGACGGGATGGGAGCCCGTAAAACGAATATTCTTACGAAACGTGGATACCTTATTCTCGCCGGGCGCATAACGCAGCTTGAGGCCTGCCTCTGTGCTGGTCAGGTCCTGCTGGTTGAGCGCAAGCGTTTGTTTGGGAGGCAGGGGATTGAAGGTCTCATAGCTGGACCGGCTGATCGACAGCTGTGCGGAGAGGTCGTTGGTCCATTCTTTGGTGACGGACGCTTTTATCTCATCGATCTGCAGGAATTTCTGTTTGATACCGTTTCTGCGGATCAGCCGGCTGAACATATTGTCCATGGTTGGGTCCTCGTCATTGTACCGGGCGCGGCCATTGTCCAGGTCGTGGAGATAAGAGGCCTGGAGCGTATAGCCGCTCTTGCCGGGAAAGCGATACGTCGCATCTGCCTTACCTTTAAAAGCGCGATCGCCGAATCCATAGGCCAGGTAGCTATGCAGCCGAAGCTGGCGGCTAAAGGCCTCGGTAGTAGCCAGGTCGAAACGAAGCCGCAGCTTTTCCCGCTGGTTTCCGCTGATCCACCTGTACCAGGGACCGATCTCGACCTTACCGAATTTCTTGTGACCGTCCACGATGAGCTCTACCGTATGGACGTATTTATTGAACAGCGGCATGCTCTTTAGCGTATCGATCATCTTGTACACCTTTTGTTCGCTGCTGCTCAACGGCTCGAGGCGGCTCGTTTGCCAGAAGAGCTGGTCTTTTTCGGTGGCGGTTTCTTCCACTACCACTTCCTGTTTCTGGGTGTTCTTTTTTAATTGTTCGGTAATGTCGGCTGGGGTGCCCGAGTTTGGGCGGTATACATCGGTCTTGCGGGCGATGATAGATAGCTGGTCTTTTTTGAGCGGAGATAGTTCGACGATACATTTATCGCGGGACAATGTCCAGGCGCTATCGTTTTTTTGCGCGAACTCCTGGATCAGGTCGAGGCGTTTTACATAATTGATGCCTGCCGTAGCCGATACAGAAAGATTGACCTTTTTGATGGCCCAGGTAGAGTGATGAATCCAGCAGTCTCCGGAGAAGGTATTTTCGCCTTCGCGTTTGGGCGAGAAGAACAGGTGCAGGTAGCGTTGTCCGGAGATATATTGTGTATCGGCTCCGCGGTAATTGTAATATTTTTCTCCGAGGCTGCCCATGGGGCTGATAAACTCTTTACCGAAAAGAGTGAAGTAGTTTTCATAGCTGTCCGAGCGGCTGTGCAGGCCTTCGAGATAGTGGAGGACCATTTCATTACGGATGCCGTTTGTCTGGACTGCTTTTACCTCTTCCCTCGAACGGGAGGGGTCGTTCGAAAAATAATAGCTGGCGAGTCTTTCGGTGATAAAGACGGGGAGGAAGGGACTCCTTTCGGAGACGCTGTCGATATTGTTCAGGATGAAACCGAAGGGCTTTAGCATTCTGTGTCCGTCGAAGGCGTCGTGACGAATGTTGTTGATGTCGAGCTCGAGCTTGTTATACAATTCGTAAGAACCGCTGCCTTTTTCATAAGGGTCATTATGGGGACGGTTTTTGACGACTTTCTTCCACCATAGATAACCCTTGTTGTACCCGCTTTTTACTATAGCGCTGTCTGCTCTTTTTCCTTCGGTGAGAAACAGCTGCAGCAGAGCGGTATCTTTTGCCGGGTCGATACGAACGTATAATGGGATAAAGCCGCTGTAGCTGATCACCAGCGTATCCAGCTTGTGTGCGCTTACAGGGATGGAAAAATTTCCGGCGCTGTCGGTTATCGTCCCATTACGGGCATTTTTCCACATAACGCTGGCGAAGGAAACTCTCTCTTTTGTAAAGGGATTGGTGACGTTGCCCCGGACCTGCCGGTGCTGGGAATAAGAGGAGAGGGTCAGGCAACAGCAAATAAACGCCATTACCACCCCCGGATGGGGTATTTTGTAAAAATTTGGAATACGCAGGGATATTAGGGGGTTATGGGTCAGCCTTTATAAGATAAAACGCTTTGAGAGGGCTTACCCCTATGCCAAAAACAAATTAATTTTTACTTAATTGGACGGAGTCCAATTAGTGCTGAAAGCACAGACATTAGCGGTATTGCGATAAAAAATTACATTTTTCTAAATTTTTTATCGCAATTCAATCGATTCCGTGTTCTTTTTGATAGGATTGTGGGCTTTTGCCCGTGATGAGCTTGAAATTCTTATGGAAACAGGTGAAATTATTAAAACCGCTTTCGTAGCAGAGTTGTTTGATACTGATGCGATTGTCGAGTAGAAGCTTACAGGCGTGGCCGATGCGGATTTCGGTGACGAACTGGGTGTACGTTTTCCCGGTTCGGGACTTGAAGTAGCGGCAAAAGGAATTGGGAACGAGTCCCGCAACGGAAGCGACCTGGGTGAGATAAATGGGGCGGGTGAAATGCCGGAAGGTATAGTCGTAGATCGCGTTGATGCGGTCGTTCTCGGATTCGGCGAAGTCGTGGCGGAAGCCGATGGAAGATAATAGCTGCAGCTGGCTGGAGCCGGCGAAGGCGGAAAGGCATTCGATGAGGGCGATGATGCGGCTTACGCCGTCGGCCTGTCGGATTTTTTCTACGAGATCGGAGATGGCTTCCTCTTCCTTTGCGCTGACGAGAATGCCCCGTTTGGCCTTTTCCAGGAGGTGACGGATCTGTTTGGTTTCGGGGAGGTGTAGAAAGGCTTCGCCCCAAAAATTCTCGGAGAAGTGGATGACGGTGGAATGTACCGGGTGATCGCCTTCGGTTTCGAAGTGAATATCGTCATAACGCCAGTAGTGGGGAAGGTTGGAGCCGACGAGGATGATGTCACCGGGATGGAAGCGTTTGATATGATCGCCGACGAACTGCGTGCCATAGCCTTCGTGGAAGAAGATGAGCTCCACTTCGGCGTGATAGTGCCAGCGATTGTTGATAAAGGGGTCCCTGTCTTCGCGGACGCTGAAAGATTGGGCCGGCGTTTTTGGGACTTTTAGTAACTTTGGCTTCATAGTACCACTATAAAGGTACACGCGAATCCGACCCGGGAAAAGTTTAAATTTTGTTGCAAAACCTAAATGTAAGACACTGTGAATAAATTAGTTGCGGCATTTGCCCTTAGCTCGGCTTTTCTTGTAAGCTCTTCCTGTCATCGCAATCCTATCACGGGCCGGAACCAGCTGACCCTGGTCTCCGAGAAGCAGGTCCAGACCATGGCCCTTACCGAATACAAGAATTTTTTGACGACCAATAAGGTGGCTCCTGCTACCAGCTCGGACGCCGAGATGGTGAAGCGGGTAGGGAACCGGATTGCGGAAGCGATCGGTAAATATTACTCCGAGCATGGGTCTCCCGATGCATTGAAGGATTATCACTGGGAGTTCAATCTGGTAGAGAGCAAGGAAATAAATGCCTGGTGTATGCCCGGTGGAAAAGTCGTGGTATATACGGGGCTGCTGCCGGTCACCAAGAATGAAACGGCGCTGGCTATCGTGCTCGGGCATGAGATCACGCATGCGGTGGCGGGACATGGCCGCGAACGTATGAGCAACCAGCTGCTGGCGCAGGGTGTGCAGATCGCAGGAGACGTAGCACTGGGTAGTAATCCGACTACAGTTGGTATCTTCAATCAAGTATATGCACCGGCTACACAGGTCGGGGTCTTGCTGCCTTATGCGCGCAAGTACGAATACGAGGCCGATCATTATGGGTTGATCTTTGCCGCAATGGCCGGATATGATCCGAATGAGGCCATTCCTTTCTGGCAAAGAATGGCTTCGCTCGGCGGGCAGAAGCCGCCTATTTTATTGAGCGATCACCCTGCCGATGAAGACCGCATCAAGAAATTACAAGAGCTGATGCCGGAGGCTTTGACGTATTACAAGCCTGCTGGAAAATAGGCATGTGGTCGCGAAGCCCGTGCTGGCCGCGAATCTCGTGAGGTAACATTGATTTAATGTTGCGGACACCGTTTTTTTGTTCAAATTGCAGCCTTCCCAGCAACTTATGAAATGAACGAGGTCATTGCAATAAAACAAGGTAGTGAATCGGTGTTTGCAAGCATCTACCAGCGATTTCATAGCAAGGTGTTTCGTTTTTTTCTTCGCCGGGTCAGGGAACCCGAAGCTGCCAAGGAGCTGACGCAGCAAGTCTATATCAAGCTTTGGCAATCCCGCCACACACTTTCCGACATACATCCTATCGAGTCTCAGCTCATGACAATTTCGGGTTCGATCCTGGTCGACCATCTTCGCAAGCAGGTAAGCGAATACCGGCTACGGGCCGCCCTGGTGGAGAAGCTGTCTGTCCCGCAGCCGGCTGCCGGAGGCTTTCACGCCATGGATTTCGAACATTCCGACTACCTGAATGCCGTCATCGAACAGCTGCCTCCTGTCCGTAAGAAGATCATGCGGCTTCGTATGATCAATGGCTTGAGCAATAAAGAAATCGCCAGCCAGCTGGATATCTCCTCCAAGACGGTGGAAGACCATATTACCAAGGCCTTGCGCCATGTCCGTTCGATCGTCACCTCCCTGTTTCTTTTTTTCTTTTTGTATTAACTTAATGTTACCAGCAGGGGAATCTTCTCCGGCAATTCGTATTTAATTTCGAATCATGAACAAACCTACTCCAATTACTGCAGAACAAATCGCGCGTTTTTTTGAAGGTCGTTGTACGCCGGAGGAGGTGGATGCGATTTCCAGGTATTTGCAGGAAAACCCTGAAGCATTGCGGGAATCCATTCTTCCCGATTGGAAGGAGGCGGAGGCGGGGGGTGCGTTACCCGATGGATATAGGAAGGAGATGTTCGAGGCGATCCAGGATGAGACTGGTGTTCTGCGTAGAGGAAAGGTAGCCGTAATGCGTAGGGTAATGATCGGTGCGGCGGCGGCCGTGTTTTTACTGGCTGTGGCGGTATGGCTGTTGTGGCCGTCCCGGCAGGCAGAGGTGGTGAAGATAGCAACCCCGGTTCATGCGGAACCGGTCAAAATAGCGGCAAGCACGATGCGTGTCGTTCACAGTAAGGGAGAAGAGAAGATTTTGCTGCCGGATGGTTCGACCGTTGTTTTGTATGCGGGCAGCACGCTTCGTTATCCGGAGTCCTTCGATACGAATGGTCGTGTGCTGACGCTGGAAGGGAAGGCTTTATTTACCGTGGCCAAAGATGAGGCTCGTCCCTTTGTCGTGACGGCGGGTGACGTGGAGACAACGGTCCTGGGAACGGAGTTCAGCGTGGTAACAAACCAGGCTGGAGTAGTGGTCCGGCTTTATAATGGGAAAGTGAGGCTGCACGCCAAAGGCCTGAAGTGGAAAAAGGATATCGTGCTTATACCGGGCGAACAGCTGGACTATATGGAAAAAGGTGCGCTGGCGGTCGTTTCCCGCTGGGATAAGGAAGAAGAAGAACCGGCGGAAGTAACCGAACCGGTGGTGGAGCAGGAGCTGGTATTCGACAACGAGGCGCTCCCGCAGGTAATGGACAAGCTCGCTAGCTGTTATCACCTGAACATTGCCTACAACAAAAAACAAATCGGGAACATGTATTTCACCGGAACCGTACTGACTTCCGATTCACTAACGACCATACTGCATGTGATTGCCAATATGAATGAATTGATCATCGTCCCGGGTAAAAAAGGCTATACCATCCGGAAACAAGTTCCATAAATAAAATCGAAAACAATCAAGGCGACATTCCTTGCAAAAGGGGTGAACGGGCTCTCTTTGTCCCATGACTATCAAAAAGTAGCAAATATGAAACTCCTGACAAGATTTACTATCTGTTGTTGCCTGTTGCTTGGCGGGCGGCGTCTGATGGCGCAGACGTCCTCCGAGCTCAAAGGCACGGTCCAGACCGAACAAGGAATACTTTTACCGGGTGTGACGGTAGAGGCGGACAATACGATCACACACGAACGGTTTTTTGCCGTCTCCGATGAAAAGGGCGTATTCTTTTTCAAGAAACTTCCTGGCGGGAAGTACGACCTTAGCTTTTCTTCGGTTGGCTTCTTTCCCGGAACCTATAAGGGTGTGAGAGCAGGACAGGAAAATTTGCAGATCAAGCTAAAACAGAATCAGGGCGAGCTGAACGAGGTAGTCGTTACCGCCCTCGGGATCAAACGCGCGGAGAAATCATTGGGCTATGCGGCGCAGACGGTGGCCGAAACGGCCGTCAAGGACGCCAAGACTAACAACTGGGTCAATTCTCTTTCGGGTAAGGTGGCGGGTCTCAACATCCAGGGGACCGGAGCGGGACCGATGGGTTCCTCACGGATTACGCTTCGTGGAGAAAACTCTCTCAACCTGGACAATAACCAGGCGCTGATCGTAATGGATGGGGTACCCATCAGCAACAAGATCACCGGAACGGGTTATAACGGCAATCTCTCCGCCGACGTATCGGTGGACTTCGGGAACGATATTACCGATATCAACCCGGACGATATCGAGAGCATCACGGTGCTCAAAGGACCCGGCGCGACCGCACTGTATGGCAGCCGGGCGGCGGGCGGCGCCCTGATCATTACGACCAAGTCCGGTGCGCGTAAAGACAAGGGCCTCGGCATCACCTTCAATACGAACAACAGTATCGACCAGGTCAATCGCTGGCCGGACTATCAGTACGAATACGGCGAAGGCCGTACCAGCGCGTATTATTCCTATGGCAACAGCGCCGACGGAGTGAATACGAGCACGGCAGTAGCAGCAGGCCGCGCCTGGGGACCGAAGTTTATGGGGCAGTCTTATTTTCAATACGACCCCAATACCAAGGACAATCTACCCACGGCTCGTACGCCCTGGCACGCTTATGACGATTATATCTCCGGGTTCTTCCGGACGGGCTTTACGACGTCGAACAGCCTCGCCATCGATGGCGGAAACGAAAATGGGTCTGCAAGGCTTTCGGTCTCGCAGCTAAAGAATACCTGGATCCTTCCCAACAATGGCTACGAGCGGCTTTCCGCTGCGCTTTCCGTCAGTCAGAAAGTGACCGATAAGCTCAAGATCACCGGCAAGGCGACCTATACCCGGAAAACCAGCGACAACCTGCCTTCGGCCGGCTACAATAACCAAACCATGATGTATTTCCTGGCGATCGGTACAGCGCCCAGCATCGATCATCACTGGTTTAAGCCCTACTGGCAGCCGGGTCTGGTCGGTGTTCAGCAAAAGAACCCCTTCAATCCCGGGCCGGACAATCCCTATATAGATCTGTACGAAGACCTGAACAAGCTGAGCAAAAATGGCTTTGTCGGAAATGCTTCGGCCACCTATAGCTTTAATAAAAAGCTCGAGCTGTTGTTACGTACGGGAGTGGATCTGGCTTATGAGTTTCATTCCTTCCAGCGGCCTTACAGCATTACAAAGTATCCTAAAGGAATGTATCGTGAAGTGCAGATCTTCAATATGGAGACCAACGCGGACTTCCTGCTCTCCTATAAGGACCAGGTGAGCGACGCTATTCATTTCTCCGCGTCAGCAGGCGGCAACGCCATGCACCAGACCTATGACTTTACCGGTCTCTATGCCGACCAGCTGGCGCAGCCGGGCGTCTACCAGATATCGAACAGCCTGAACCAGGCTGTATCGGACCCGCAGAAGACGCGCAAGTCGATCAATAGTCTATATGCTTCCACGCAGTGGTCGTATAAGGAACGAATCTTCCTCGACGTTACCGGCCGCAACGACTGGAGCAGCACCCTGCCTTACGCAAACTGTTCCTTCTTCTATCCTTCGGTCAGCACCAGCTTTTTGCTGAGCGATCTGTTCAAGCTGCCCGCGGCTATCAACTTCGCCAAGCTGCGTCTGTCCTGGGCGCAGGTGGGGAACGATACGCGTCCTTACCAGACGTCCAAGTATTACAACAGCATCTACGGGAATAACTTCACCAATCCTACGACGCTCTTCAATCCCAACCTGAAGCCGGAAATCATCTCCAGCTATGAGGCGGGACTTGATTTGCGCACTTTCGAAAACAGACTGAACGTCGATCTCGCCGTATACGAGAACCGGAGCCGCAACCAGATCCTCGGGATTCCGCTGGACCAGACTTCGGGTTATACCGGTGCGCTGGTGAATGCAGGTCTTATCGAAAGCAAGGGCGTGGAAGTACAGCTAAAGGTCGTGCCGGTGCTCAGCAAGAACTTCAAGTGGACCAGCACAATCAACTGGAACCTCAACAGGAGTTATGTAAGGGAGCTGACGGCGGGTTTGAAGAACCAGGTCGTTTATGCGGATGGCAGCGACGTCACCATCGAAGCCCGGGTAGGCGGTAGGATGGGGGACATGTATGGAAAGGGTTTTCTGCGTTCTCCTGACGGTAAAGTGATCTACGGACCTGCGGGCTTACCCGTCGACGTCGACCCGACGACGAAAAAATGGGGAAACGCCTTTGCGGACTGGAAGGCCGGCTGGATGAACGAATTCGTCTACAAGAATGTGCGTCTCTCGATTCTATGGGACTATTCGCATGGCGGCAAGATGTACTCGCAGACCAACTACAAGAATAACGCCCTGGGTAAGACGAAGGTCACCCTGCCGGGCCGTGAAGGAGGTGTGCTGGGTGATGGGGTAGTGCTCGACGCGTCTTCGGGCAAGTATGTGCCCAATACGGTAAGAGCGGCCGCCAGCGCCTATTATGAGCTGGTGTATAGCAACAGCAATGCGGAGATGAATATCTTCGACGCGACCTATCTGAAGCTCCGGGAAATGCGTCTGGAATTCAACCTGCCCCGTGGGCTGCTGAATAAGATCAATATCCGGCAGGCCAGTGTGGCGATCTATGGCCGGGACCTGCTGAATATTACCTCGTTCCCGGGCTTCGACCCCGAAGGCGGCAATCTCAACAGCGGTACGCTGACGCCGGGTGTAGAGCTTATGCAATTCCCTTCTACCCGTAACGTGGGTGTCAACTTAACCTTTAAATTTTAATCGATGAGACGGACAAAATATATAGGAATGCTGGCGGTCCTGAGCTGTCTGCTATTCTCCTGCAAAAAAGATTTTACTTCCATCAATACCGACCCCGGCAGGCCATCGACGGTGACACCCGGTGTCATATTACCGCAGCTCGAATATCGGATGGTCAGCTCGAGCATCAGCGTAGCCCGAAATTTTACTCACGACCTGATGCAGTACAGCGCTCCGCGTATTTCCGCCGATGGTCTCGGCGTTCACCGCTACTATGTCAACGCAAACGACGGGAGCGGCTTCTGGAACGCCATGTACGGCTATATGACGGATATCTATGACATCTACAATATCTCCGACAAGCTGAATGAACCCAACTACAAGGCCATTGCCCTGGTATACAAGTGCTGGGCTTATTCGATGCTCACCGATGTCTTTGGAAATATCCCTTACTCCAAGGCTATCGACGCTTCGAACAAGAATTTCACCCCTTCATTCGACAATCAAAAGGACATCTATACGCAGATCCTGAAGGACCTTTCATCGGCGAACGATCTGTTCGACGCGACCAAGGCGCTGACCTATGGCGGGGACGTGCTGTATGCTTCGAATGCGCTCTCGGGGTCTACGAATCCCGGTATCCAGAACTGGAAGAAGCTTTGCAACTCGCTTCGTCTCCGGCTGCTGCTGCGGCTGCTAAAGAAGGACGGGGAGCTGGATATCTCCTCGCAGATCCGGGCAATCCTGGCCGACCCTACGAAGTATCCTGTGTTTGCCAGCACCGCGGACGACGCCATCTTCAAGTTTACCGGCATCTATCCTTACTACAATCCTTATTACAATGCGCGTACGCTCGACTGGCGGCAGGGAGACTATTATACCAAGTTCCTTATCGATTCTCTGAACAAGTACAACGACCCCCGCCGCGGCGTTTGGGCGACGACGGTCAAGGTCGGAGGGGTAGCGGTCTACCAGGGTATCAACAGCGGCTACGTTCCGACTCAGTCTTATGACGTGGACGCGAATTCCAGCTATAGCGACGGTCTCAAGACCATTCCACAGCTGGGGATCATGATGACCTATGCCGAAGTGGAGTTTATCAAGGCCGAACTGGAGCTGAAGGGTTTTACCACAGGTAAGCCGGCGCGGACTCACTACGAAAACGGCATCGGTGCGGCAATGACTCAATGGGGAGTAGCCTTACCGGCGGGATATCTTACGCAGCCGGGCGTTCTTTATAATGAAACGGGAAGCTCAGACGCGCAGCTGCAGCAGATCATGCTGCAGAAATACTATGCGCTCTTCTTTGTAGACTATCAGTCCTGGCTGGAGAAAAGAAGGACGGGTTATCCTATCTTGCCCAGGGGGGCGGGCATACCTGCGAGCAACCCTTTTCCTTCGCGTATTCCTTATCCAACGTATCTACAGACGCTCAATCCGACCAATCTTGCCGCGGCAGTCAAGGGGATCGGCGGGGCAGACAACAGTTCGGTTAAAGTATGGTGGGACCAATAAAAATAAATTGCATGAAAAAACGACTTATTGCTTTTTTGCTTCTTTCGATGAGTGGCGCTGCGTATGCCCAGAGTGGCTCCGATACGGCGGGAATCCGGACGCTGATCGTATTTTTCGACGGATTGCGGCCGGATTACATTACAGCGGATCGGATGCCCAATCTCTATGCGTTCAGCAAGCGGGGCTGCTACGGCAAGGCGCATCATAGTGTATTTCCGACGGTAACCCGTGTCAACAGCTCTTCTTATGCGACGGGCAGCTACCCGGCTACGCATGGTCTGCTGGGGAACACCGTTTATTTTCCGGAAGTCAATACGAAGCGAGGATTGAATACGGGAGAAGCGGCCGAACTGCAGAAGATCGCTGCGGCGACCAATGGAAAGCTGCTGACGGCGATCTCCCTGGGTGAAATCCTGCAGAAAGCGGGCGCCAAGATGATGGTATTCAGCTCGGGTTCCTCGGGACAAGCGCTTTTACAGAACCACACCGTCAGCGGCGGGGCCGTCATCAACACCAGCATGATTCTTCCGGACTCTCTCAAACCCTTGCTGGAGAAGGAGCTGGGACCGATTCCCCCGGCGGGTGATCCAAATACTGCCCGTCACAAATGGGTAACGGATGCACTCATCCGTTATGGATTGAGACTGGACGGTCCGCTGGTCAGCGCGATCTGGTTTTCGGACCCCGATGGGACGGCGCACCGGGATGGGATTGGCGCGGAGACGTCGATGGCGTCGATCAAAGCGGTCGACGAGCAGTTTGGCCGCATCGTATCCACGCTGGAAAGCAAGGGACTGACCAATCATTTCAATATCATCGTCTCTACCGACCATGGCTTCGCCACGCACGTCGGGAAGGACGACGTGGCGTCTTTTCTGATCAAGGAAGGTTTGAAGAAGGACCGGGAGAGCGAGGATGTGGTCGTATCCGAAGGCGCCATCTATGTAAAAGACCATAACGAAGCGCTCATCAAAAAGATAGTAAGCCGCCTGCAGCCGCAGGAATGGGTAGGAGCTATTTTTACCAAGGCTGCGCGGCCCGGCGATTTGAAGGGGCACGTAGAAGGCACGCTTTCTTTTGACGTCATCCACTGGAATCATCCGAGATCGGGTGATATCCTGGTCGATTATAACTGGGATGACCGGAAGAATGCCGCCGGGTATGCGGGGACGACGTATAGCCGGGGTGTTGCGGGACACGGGACTTCCAGCCCTTATGAGGTGCATATCGCTTTGCTGGCTGCCGGACCAAGCTTTAAGAAGACGTACGAGGACGAGCTGCCGACTTCCAATGTGGATATAACGCCGACGGTCCTGGCTATTCATCATATTGCCGTTCCAAAGACGATGGATGGCCGCGTGGTGAGCGAGATGTTTGTAGGTGGTGTAGCAAAGACGGGTGAGATAAAGAAGGAGACGGTTACGACGACGGCCCGTTATGAGGGTGGTTCGTATACGCTGAGCATAGAGAGGACTGTGCTCGGCTCTCATAAGTATGTAGATTTTACGAAAGTAGTTCGTAAGTAATATTCTTGCCCGTTGCCGTTCTGGCCGTCCCGTTAGGCTGGATATCGTGCAACGGGTTTTTTATTGTTTCGCGATTTCGATGTCGTGTGCGACGGCGGATCGATTCATTTCCCAATGCCAGCGAAGGCTGGCATTTTCTTTTGTACGCACTCCACCTTGTTCACTAAGATGGGTGAGGGGCATATCGTTGTAGAGGGGGCGGGTGATGGCGATGACTTTATCCCAGTCGCTTAGTGCTTGTTGGAGGAAGGCGATGGCTTGCTGCTGATCGGCGGAGTTGTGGTGTTTGCGGTATTTCTGTAACGCGACGGCGCCGCGGAGCTGGTGGGCGAAGTGGAGGCCGAGCCAGGACCAGGTGCGGATGTCGGCTACTTCGTATTGTAAAGATAGCGAGCCATGGATGTTCTTTACAAGATCGAGAGCGCGGTTGCAGTCGGCTTCCAGCTGGGCGGCGAGTGTTTCTGGTGTGATACGGTGAGGCGCAAAGGAGCC
>JAFDYG010000054.1 GCA_018267545.1 Bacteroidota bacterium | reverse complement strand
GGCTATTGCCATAGTCAGGAGGAGTTCCGTCTAAAGTAGGACGGCGGAATTAACGGGAAATTAGACTCGGATTAGAATTGAATTAGAGGAGTCGGCGGCGGCGGTAATTTTGTATTTTTATGGTATGCCATCAGAAAGAAAGATATTGATCGTAGAAGACGAGAAGAAGATTGCCGACACCCTGAAGATGGGGCTTGCTGAGCATGGATTTGAAGTAGATGTCGCCTATGACGGGAAGATAGGGTATCAGCTTTTTCTGGCCCATTCCTTCGATTTGGTGATATTGGATATCAATCTGCCGGGTATGAACGGTTATGAGCTTTGTAAGGCCATTCGTTATCGCCGTCAGGATATGCTGGTGATTATGCTGACCTCGATGAGCTCGCTGGATAACAAGATCGAAGGGTATGACGCGGGAGCGGACGACTATATTGTCAAGCCGTTCGAATTCAAGGAATTGCTTTTAAAAATCCGGGCCCTGCTGAAGCGTACGCCGGGGCAGTCGATGCCGGTCGGCAATCTGCTGCAGGCGGCCGACCTGGAGATGAACCTGGACAATAAGGAGGTTCATCGGGCGGGGAAGAAGATCAAGCTGACGGCCAAGGAATTCCAATTATTGGAATATCTGATGCGTAACAAGAACCGGGTCGTTTCACGTGCGGACCTGGCTATCAATGTATGGGACGTGGATTTTCATTCCAATACCAATGTGATCGATGTCTATATCAGCTATGTCCGCAACAAGGTGGACAAGGAGTTCGAGCAGAAGCTGATCCAGACGCATGTCGGGATGGGGTATATTCTTAAAACCAGTGGAAGCTGATGCCGGTCAAGGTTCGTATAACCCTGCTGTTTACACTGCTGGTGGTGGGAATTCTTGCGGTAGTGTGCGGGTCTGTCTATTACTTTTATTATACCGGAAGGGTGGATGATATTACGACTCGCCTGACCAACCGGGCTATTACTACGGGGCGTTTGCTCCGGCAGAGAGGGGTATTCGACGAGGCGCTGATTCGTAAGATCGATTCCTCCACTTCCGTGGCCATGCGGGAGAAGGCGGTGGCTGTCTACGATTCCCTGGACAGGCGGATCTATTCTTATCGTGATGTGGGGGCGGAGGATTTGAAGATCGAGCGGGCTGTCGTGGAGAAGACGAAGAAGACGTTTAGCGGTCCGATATACTTTACCCGCGGGAGGCGGGATGCGATCGCGCTCAATTATAATGAGGGTAAGGAAGGTTATGCGGATTATGTCATTATTGCGGCGGCTTATGACGAGACGGGGAACGAGAAGATGCGTGATTTGCGAATGGTATTAGTGCTGAGTTTTTTGGGAGGTATAGTTATTTCGATTGTGGGAGGGATCTTGTTTTCGGTTAGTCTTTTGCGTCCCATTCGCCGGATTGCCGACGAGGTCAATGAAATATCGGCGCGTAATCTGGCGCGCAGGATTCGATCGTCCGGGGATGACGTGAAAGACGAGTGGTATTATCTATCGGGGACATTGAATCAGCTGTTGAACCGGCTGCAGGAGAGCTTTGAGATTCAAGGCCGCTTTATTGCCAATGCTTCGCATGAGCTGTCGACTCCATTGACTTCGATTTCGAGTCAGCTGGAGGTGTCGTTGCAGCGGATGCGAACGGTGGAAGAGTATCGTTCGGTCATTCAGTCGGTGTATCAGGATACGAGACAGATGAGCAAGCTGACGCAGACCTTGCTGGAGTTTGCGAGGGCTTCGGGGACGGCGGCGGGTCTTGAGATCGATTTGATACGGATAGATGAGGTGCTGCTTCGGCTGCCGGGGGAAATCGTCAAGGCGGACCGGTCGTTTTCGGTGACGCTGGATTTCGATGCGTTGCCGGAGATGGAGGAGTCTTTGCTTGTATTCGGGAATGAGGAGCTGTTGTTTACGGCGATAAGGAATGTAGTATCGAATGGGTGTAAGTATTCGGATGATCATCATGCGGTGGTGAGGCTGACGGTGAGGGGAGGGGAAGTGGTGATCGAGGTGGAGGATAGGGGACGGGGGATTGCGGTGGAGGAGCGGGAGAGCATTTTCCAGCCCTTCTACCGGACTGAGGACGGGCATTCGGTGCCGGGGTTTGGGCTGGGCTTGTCGTTGACGCGGCGGATATTGCAGCTTCATAAGGGGAGCATCGGTGTGGATTCGGTAGTGGGGGAGGGGTCGGTTTTTGTGATAAGGCTACCGATGGCGGGGGGATAGGTGATGTTCTAATAGCATTCTAACTTCAATTTAATGTGGGATTAATCTGGTGGTAGGACCTTTCTACACAAATCAGATTATATGAATCTCAGAAATTTGGCCTGGGCCGGGCTTTTACCGGTCTTAATGGCGTCTTGTGTCAGCAATAAAAAATTCAAGTCTTTACAGTCGAAGTACGATTCTCTGGGCCGGGCGTATGGTGCGCTGCAGGGGGATTTAAAGAATTGCAACGACCGGGTCGGCGGTTTGACCAGGGATAAGTCGAATTGTGATGCGCAGGTGGCGGCTCTTCAAAAACAGATCGAATTTTTGAAGGCCAATAATACGCAGGCCTTGAAGCAGCTGGAGGATCTGTCGGTGATATCGAGCTCGCAGGCGCAGAGTATCAAGAAGTCGCTGGATAATCTCGGTGCAAAGGATGCGTATATACAGAGTCTGCAGGCGGCGATGGCGC
Organism: Bacteroidota bacterium; assembly: GCA_018267545.1. Classification (GTDB taxonomy): domain Bacteria; phylum Bacteroidota; class Bacteroidia; order Chitinophagales; family Chitinophagaceae; genus Puia. The sequence continues at coordinate 2,390 of JAFDYG010000054.1, read as the reverse complement.
ATAAGGATTCATTGAATATGGCGCTTGTCAATAATCTCAAGGGCGTTGTCGGTGATTTGAACGATAAGGATATCAATATTAAAGTCGATAAGGGAGTAGTTTATGTCGATATTTCGGATAAGCTGCTTTTTGCAAGCGGTAAGTACGATATCACGCCGAGGGCGCAGGAGGTGTTGGGAAAGGTGGCGGTGGTGCTGAAGAATCAGCCGGATATCGAGTTTATGGTGGAGGGGCATACGGATAATAAGCCGTACCGGAAAGGGGTGCTGCTGGATAACTGGGATTTGAGTGTGAAGCGGGCTACGGCGGTGGTACGGATATTACAGAACAAATATGGGCTGGAGCCGGCAAAGATGGCGGCTGCGGGGAGAGGGGAGTATTTGCCGGTGGCTGGGAATGATACGGAGGAGGGCAGGGCGATGAACAGGAGGACGAGGATTGTGATATTGCCACAGCTGGACCAGTTTTTTAAATTATTGGAGCATAAATAGGCGTGGTTCGGTAAGTAGCTGGTTATTAGTGCATAGGTAAGGCGGGGGATCGTAGATTTACGATAAAAATCGAGGGCATTCACTCTTTTTTAACAGTTGGCTCCGCCTTACTTTTGTCTTGTCCAATACCGATGAAAGATCGATTCACAAAATCCTGAAAAACCAAACGGCTTTCGTTTTCTAAGGAAAGCATTAAAAATTCCAATCTCTCTTTGAAAAGCCCCTGACTAACTCTTGGGGGTTTTTTCGTTTATATACGTTCCGGGAAGGGAGCGATGGGGTAGGCGGCGCGGTGGCGCCGGAATGATGTCTGGCGATTGCCGGGCTTTTTTGTTTTTGGGGGGGATGTGGTTGGTTGGATGGGGATGCGGTCTGTTAGACCGCATCCGATAATGATGTAAAAGTAAAGTCTCTGATCTTCATGGGCGGTAGTACCGCGGCGCTAAAGCTTTCTCCGCTGATGGTGCGTTCGGGGCGGCCGAGGGCTTCCAGGTTGTTGAGCATGATGATGGGGCTTTCGTTGAAGCGAAAGTTTTTAACCGGGAATTTGATTTCTCCATTTTCGATATAGAAGGTGCCGTCGCGGGTGAGGCCGGTGTAGAGGAGGGTTTGGGGGTCGACGGAGCGGATGTACCAGAGGCGGGTGACGAGGATTCCTTTTTCTGTGCTTTTTATGAGGTCTTCGACGCTGGCGGTTCCGCCGGTCATGATAAAGCTATAGGGGTAGGGGATGGGGTCGACTTTTTTTTGTGCGGCCCAGTAGCGGGAGTAGAAGAGGTTTTTTACGACGCCTTTTTCTATCCAGCTTCTTTTGGTTTGGGGGAGGCCTTCGCCGTCGTAGTTGCGGGTGGGGAGGAGCTCGTTGGATGGGTCGGAGTAGATGTTGACTTGTTCGTCTACGAGCTTTTCGCCCAGGCGGGTTTTACCGCCGGGGAGGCTGAGGAAGCTGCGGCCTTCGTCGGCGCTGCGGGCGTCGAGGTTGCCCCAGAGGTTTTCCATGAGGACGATGCCTGCGGCGGGTTCGAGGATGACGGTATATTTTCCGGGTTCGATTGCGCGGGCTTTTATGGATTTGGTCGCTTTCCAGGCGGCAGTTTGGGTGGCTTTTTGGACGTCGAGCTGGGATACGTCGTTATAATTATAAGCGGCGTAGCCGGAGCCGGTGCCGTCTTCTGTGCGGAGGGTGACGGAGAAGTCGATGTTGGTGCCGGTGCTATAGTTGAAGAGACCGTGTGAGTTGAGGGAGGCGTTGAAGAAGGCGTTGTTTTCGATATAGCCGGCGGCGGATACGTTTGCGTCTTTGGCCACTCTGATGCTCGATTCGGTGAGGTCGGCGCGTTGTTTCGAGGTGATATCGGCTGTGGATTGTATAAAGGTTTTTGCTGCGGGTGGATAGGCCTGGGGGCCGGGCAGGGGCATGTATTCGGGGTTTTCGGGGGCGAGGCGTGCGAGGTCTTCGCTGCGTTTGACGGCTTTTGCGAGGGAGGCGTCGTCGTATTCGTTGATGGTGGTGATGCCTTGTTTTTTTCCGAAGGAAGAGTAGATGACGAGCTCCATGGAATTGAGCTGTCCGCTGGTGGAGACGGCGTTGCGGGCGTAGCGGATGTTGCCGTTAGCTCTGCCGGTGATTTGTACTTTGCATTCGTCGGCTTTGGAGAAGGCGAGTACTTTTTGGAGGAGGGTGCGGGCTTCGTCCTGTGTTAGTATGGCCATGTTATATTTTTCTTGCGGTGTTGATTGTTGTTTTGCGGTTCCTGCGCGGCTGGGTTAGATCTTCCGTGCGGTGTTGATGACGTTGATTCCGTTGAAGCGGCTGGTGGCGCTGCCGTGGGATACGGCGTTTACCTGTTCGGGCTGGCCTTTGCCGTCGAAGAAGGAGCCGCCGAGGCGGTAGTCTCT
>JAFDYG010000549.1 GCA_018267545.1 Bacteroidota bacterium | reverse complement strand
GCTGCATATGATGAAGGTGGTGGAGAAGATGCTGGACTGGGAGAATGCGGGGAAGCTAAATCTATTGAGCGTTGGATACAGTCTGCGGGCTCCGGAGCTTCTATTCCGGAAGATCGAGGACGATGAGGTGAAGGCGCAGGTAGAGAAGCTGAAAGCGGCGGCAGCAGCGAGGGTGACCGAGACGGCCAAGGCCGAGGAGAAGGCGGATGCAAAGGCGCAGGCGGCGACGGCAAAGACTGGTGGGGAAGCAAAGGGAGAGATCGTGTATGAAGATTTTGCAAAGCTGGACTTGCGGGTAGGGACGATCGTGTCGGCGGAGAAGGTGGAGAAGGCGGACAAATTATTAAAGCTAAGCGTGGATATGGGCAGCGAGGTCCGGACGATCGTGTCGGGGATTGCGCTGTATTTCAAGCCCGAGGAGATCGTGGGACGGCAGGTAGTGGTGGTGGCGAATCTGGCGCCGAGGAAGATGCGGGGTATCGAGAGCAATGGGATGATTTTGATGGCGGAGGATAAGGAGGGGAAGCTGCATTTTGTGAGCCCGGCTACGATGATTAATCCGGGGGCGGGGGTGAGTTAGCGGGTGGCGCGAGGTGAGCTAGAGAGCAAAGAGCTAAAAGTTTAATTGAGGGTGGCAAATCTTGCCACCCTCTTTTTTTCGTATGTAGGGGTTACACCCTCTCTAACATGCGGCGTACGGTATACGGCATATTCATTCTCATTCTCCTGGTTTCAGGTTGTAAAAGTAGCCCAGGGCCTTCTCTGGCAAAGGCAGACGTATCTATCAGCGCGGCCGCCCTGGCTCATGCTTTCGAGAATAACGAGCGGGTGTCGGACAGCCTTTATCTGTATAAAGTAGTTTCGGTCAGGGGCATTGTCGAAAAGGTCATGAAGCGGGAATCGGGGGGCTATGTAGTTACCCTTGGAGGCAAGATCGACTGCAGCCTGGATACGCTGTACAATCGCCATTATCTTTCTCTGCGAACGGGAGATAGCGTTACGCTGCGGGGCACCTGTGGGGGACGTCTATTGAATGTTATTCTCATGCAATGCATAATAGAAAAGTAAAAATTGTCGTTTAGAGTTGGACCCTTATCTAAGTGTTATCACTTATTTCATTCATACTCAATACTTAGCGTAAATAAATGTCGTTATGGTTATTGAGGTGACAGGAATTCGACCCGATGAAGCGTCTTATGTAGGATGTATTTCGAGAAAAACAACAAAACCCAATATCTAAACGCAACCTGATCGCGCTATGAGACAGACCCTCCAGAACTACAAGATCCTGCCGTATAGTAACCGTTACAGTTCGTTCTACCAGGAAAAGGAAAGTTTTTACCGCAGCTTTATTAACCAATATTACCTCGACTTCGCGCACAACCAGTTTACGCAGGAGCGTCATGACCCTTATCTGAGCAAGACGCTGATTGCCCCCCATGACATACAGTTTGGCGCATCACCTCGCAAGGTGATCTGGAAGATTGGCATGCCTTCCTTCCAGGTGAAGGATATCAATGACTTCAAGAATCATAAGATATTGTTTTATCGCACCAAGCTGCTCCGTCAAAAGGTGTTGATCCAATTTCATTTTATCAATGGTTTCTTCTATTATTCTCAGCTGAGCTTTCTCACGTTTACGGAGAAGACGCATAGCATTCTGTTCAATTCCATACGCACCAAGTATGAGTGCCCCGGTTCTCTCGAAGAGCAGGACCGGTTGTATATGACGGATATCTGCGGGAACAAGCTGATCATCGAGAAGGGCGTTTATCTGACCGCCTGCTATATTACCGGCGACAGCTATCCGCGCCAGCTGATGGAAGAGCAGCTGCGTGAGAAGCACGACCTGCTTAGCAAGGCCGATAATTATGAGATCGATCGTTTGAGCAAGATTCTCTAGGTTTCAAAATTTTCCAGGTTTATTGACATAAATTGATCGGGCTGATGGCGTGCTGCTGTCGGCCCGATCGTTTTTTGCGGAGGTCTTATTTGGGTGGAGGTCGATTTTGCGCCAATGGCTTTTTTTGTTATCTTCGATACAAATAGTTGTTTAACTAACTAATTTATCTCCATATGAACCGTATCATTAAGAAAGTAGCCGTCCTGGGGAGTGGGGTTATGGGGTCGAGGATTGCTTGTCACTTCGCCGGTATTGGAATCCAGACCTTGTTGCTGGATATCTCTCCGACGACGTTGAATGAAGCGGAGACGGCTAGAAAGCTTACCATCGAACATCCGGCCGTTCGCAATCGTATCGTGAACGATGCCCTGGCGGCGGCCATCAAGTCAAACCCCTCCCCTGTTTATACCAAGGATGTAGTGAAGCGGATTACGACGGGAAATTTTACGGATAATCTAAAAGACATAGCGGGCTGCGACTGGGTGATCGAGGTGGTGGTCGAGCGGCTGGACATCAAGCAGCAGCTGTTCAATGAAGTGGAGAATTACCGGAAGCCGGGGACGTTGATTACGTCCAATACTTCCGGGATACCGATACACCTGATGACCGAGGGGCGCAGCGAAGATTTCAAGAAGCATTTCTGCGGGACCCACTTCTTCAACCCGCCGCGTTATCTGCGGCTGCTGGAGATCATCCCGACACCCGATACGGATCCGGAAGTCACGGCTTTCCTGATGCATTATGGAGACCTCTATCTCGGTAAGACGACGGTGCTCGCCAAGGATACGCCGGCCTTTATCGCCAATCGTATCGGCGTGTTCGGCATCATGGCCATCTTCGGGCTGCTGGACAAACTCGGAATGAATATCGACGAGGTCGAAGCCCTGACGGGTCCGCTGATCGGGCGGCCCAAGTCGGCTACGTTCCGTACGGCGGACGTGGTGGGGATCGATACCCTGATAAAAGTGGCGAAAGGCGTTGCCGCCAATTGTCCGGGCGACGAACAGAAAGATGTGTTTGCGATACCGGCCTGGCTCGAAAAGGTCGTGGCCAATAATTGGCTGGGCGACAAGACGGGGCAGGGTTTCTTCAAGAAGACCAAGGGGGCGGGCGGTGAGAAGGAAATCCAGACCTTGAATCTGCAGACCCTGGAATACGGTCCGCGTCAGCGGCCGAAGTTCGCCACGGTCGAGGCTGCCAAGGCCATCGACGATCTGAAGCCCAGGCTCAAGATGCTGGTACAGGGAACGGACAAGGCGGGGGAATTTCTCCGGCTGTTTCACTATGGGTTATTCTCTTATGTTTCGATGCGGATCCCGGAGATATCGGACGAGCTGTACCGGGTTGACGATGCGATGATGGCGGGTTTTGGATGGGAGATCGGGGCGTTCGAGAGCTGGGATGTGCTGGGTGTCGCGAAGACGGTGGAAAAGATGAAGGAGGCCGGCTTCAAGGTGGCGGCCTGGGTGGAAGATATGCTGGCTTCGGGTTTTACAACTTTTTATAAAGTAGAGAACGGGAAACGGCTGTATTATGATATTGCCAGTAAGGCTTACAAGCCCATGCCTGGCGGCGAAGCGTTCCTGGTGATGAAGAATTTCGAGGGGCAGACGGTTTGGAAGAATAGCGCCTGCCGGCTGTACCACCTGGGTGACGAGGTGCTGGGGCTCGAGTGGAATACGAAGATGGGGACCATCGGAGGAGAAGTGCTGGAAGGTCTGCAGCGGTCCATCGGTACGGCCGAAGCTCAATACAAGGGATTGGTCATTGGGGGCGATGGCGCAAATTTTAGTGCGGGGGCAAACGTGGGGTTGATCTTTATGCTGGCGATCGAGCAGGACTATGACGAGCTGGATATGGCGATCCGCCAGTTTCAAAATACGATGATGCGTGTGCGTTATTCGGCGGTTCCAGTAGTGATTGCTCCGCATGGACTGACGCTGGGGGGCTCTTGCGAGATGAGCCTGCACGCGGACCGGGTGGTGCCTGCGGCCGAGTCTTATATCGGGCTGGTGGAATTGGGAGTGGGATTGATCCCGGGCGGCGGCGGCTCGAAGGAGTTTGCGCTGAGGGCCGGGGACGAGATGCACGACGGCGAGCCCGAAACGATTACGCTCAAGAACCGGTTCTTTACGGTGGCTACGGCGAAGGTATCAACTTCGGCATACGAGGCCTTCGAGCTGGGGTATCTGAAGAAGGACCGCGATATTGTCAGCGTCAACCAGGGGCGGAGAATTGCGGAAGCAAAGAGCTCTGTAATCGAGCTTTACAATGATGGGTATACCATGCCGGTACAGCGGAAGGATGTAAAGGTGCTGGGGCGTTCGGCGCTGGGAGCTTTGTATGCGGGTATTCATGCAATGTGGCGCGGGCAGTATGCTACGGACCACGACGTGGTGGTCGCGAGGAAGATGGCGTATGTGATGTGCGGGGGAGATTTAAGCGAGCCGTCGCTCGTAAGTGAACAATATTTACTAGATTTAGAGCGGGAAGCCTTTTTGAGCCTTTGCGGCGAGAAGAAAACGCTAGAGAGAATACAAAGCGTGCTCAAAGGGGGAAAGCCAATAAGAAATTGATTAATGGGAGAAGCAGAATTAAACATCGCTTCACACCAGCTCATCATCCGGTCGATGCTGTATTTCTATGGAGGAGCAGCGGACCAAGCGCTTGCCTTACAGATTGCTGATGATATCAGCGTCGCATGGAACGAACCAAAAGGAAAAGTAAAGATCCGGGGAGAGTTGTATGAAGTCAGATTCGAGATAGAGGGCGCTTATAAGCCCGATCTGCAGCCGGCTGCGGTCTGGCATAATACAGATCCGCGTTTGAATTTCTTTCGCATCGAAGAGTTTTCCTTACACGATATTTCGTCGGTAGACGGCCTGGGTTGCAATACGGGCTATTTCAAGCTGGGCAATGTGCTCAACCATTCGACGACGGCGGCTCACGAATACGGGCATACGCTTGGTTTGGACCACCCGAAGGATCTGGATCTGCGGGGGAAGGGGCAGCCGGGGATTATGTATCCCCGCGGGACGTTGTGCGACCCGGAGTTTCAGTATGAGCCGGGGGCGGTTGCCGGGGGACCGGGAGGGACGCTGAATCCTTTTAAGAGAAAGGTGCTGGGGTCGGATATTGCGGGGCTGCGGTTATCGAGGCTGGCTTTCGATCAGCGGTCGTTGTCTATTTTGGGCGAGTTTTCTTCGTTTTATCATCAGAAACATGAACAGGTCGGATGAGTGCGTCGAGTGCGGTTTCGATGGTGGGGTAGATAAATTGAAAGCCGGTGCTTTTTGTTTTATCTGCGCTGACGGTTGTGCTTTTTAATACTTCGATGCTCATTTCTCCCAACATTATTTTTAATAGGAATGCCGGTACGTACACAGGTACGAAATAGCGGCCTTTGAGGCGGCGCGCCAGGGCGAGGGTCAAGGTGCGGTTGTCGACGGGGTTGGGGCCTACGCCGTTGTAGACGCCGGTGATGTTCTCTTCGATGGCGGTGAGGAAGAGGCGGCAGAGGTCATCGATGTGGATCCAGCTGACCATCTGTCGGCCGCTGCCGAGGATGGCGGCGACGCCGAGGCGGACGGGTTTTATGAATTCGGCGAGGGCGCCGCCTTTTTTGCTTAGGACTATTCCTGTGCGGATGATGACGAGGCGGATGGGGGAAGGAGTGGCGGTAGGCTCGGCGGCGATGGGCTGGACGGCTTCTTCCCAGAGGCGGCAGGTTTCGCCGAGGAACTCGGTGTTGGCGGGGTCGGTTTCGACGAAGGGTTTTGGGTTGGGGATGGAGGGGTCGGGGCCGTACCAGCCGATGGCTGAAGAAGAGATAAGGGCCTGGACCTTGTTGGGGATTTCTTTTAAGGATTTTATCAGCAGCGCTCCGCTTTTGGTGCGGCTTTCTTCGATGACTTTTTTGCGTTTGGCGGACCAGCGTTTGTCGGCTACGCCGGCGCCGGCGAGGTGGACGATGTAGTCGGCCTGGCGGATGGCTTCGGGGTCGATGGTGCCGGCTTCGGGGTTCCACTGGTAGGTGTTTTGTCCCGCTTCGCGGGACAAAATTATGACTTTGTGGCCTTTTTCTGTCAGGAGGTGAGTAAGCGCAGTGCCGATGAGGCCGGTGCCGCCGGTGATAAGGATAGTTGACATGGGTATAAAGTTAGGAGTTCCTTGCGAAGATGGGGGTGGGTGTTTAAGAAAATCCCCCCGGAGAGCCGGGGGGAATAAAACAACTAAAAACAAACTATTGTGCGTGATAGAAACTTTTAGTCCGGACGTTTACCGTCCAAGAATGTATTGATGGTGCTGATCTCCGTGTTGTTGTTCTCGTCGGTTTTTACTTCGTAGTTGCTGTAGAAGTTTTCGACGTTGGAGATCGTGTTGTACAATTCTAAATTACGGCGGATGTATGCCGGCACAGTTTCAAACTCATTATTCGGATCGGCGGCATTGACGTTGAAGGAAAGATTCCTTAGCTTATTGATACGTTCTGCCGCGCGGCGTTTGAGATCATCCGCATCGTCCTGCGCTGCAGGCTCCTCTACGGGTGAGTTCGGCACCGAATGCGAGTGAGTTTGATGGGCCCCAGGCTCATCCGCCGTCGAATCCGATTCCCTGAATACAAGCTGCATATCGGGTGAAGAATCATCTTCCGAGGACGGATGGCTGCTGGTTGTGTTCGGGGTCGGCTCCTTGGTCGTGCTGTTGTGTTCCGGGCTGGATTGTTGTGGTTTGTCGCTCCAAGGGTCTTCTACATAGATATTGGTCGGCCTTGCAAGGTATCCTCCCGACGCTGCAGACGAGGGAGAACTTTTTGAGGCGCCGTTAGCGGTGGGCTGCGGCGTCGTATTTTTTTGTTGATTGGGCTGCGGTTCCGGCTCGAGCACCCATTCGATGCGAGTAGCTTTTTCGTCATCGCGCTGAGCCGGAGTTCCGTTGCGGGACTGCTCATCGGTGACGAAGGGCGACTCGTCAAACAGGGATGGTTTAGGCGCTGCGGGCGGGGAATCGTTGTCGACGAGGCGGGGCTGAAGGGCATCCGATAATGGAGCAGGTGGTTGGGCCTGGTCCATTACCGGAGAGGAACCTTGTGGTTGACCAAGGGTCGATTCCTTCGTGTTCAGGGTTTCCTTTGAAGCGTCAACAGAGGGCAGAACAGGCCGTAAATCCTTCGGATATTCGTCAGCAGGTGTACTTAGTGACATCAGGATTTTCTCCTCTTTCTTAGGCGCTGCATTGGCTGAGGGGGTCTTCAACGAGAACGGGTCCTTGTGCTCGAAGCCCGTTGCGATGAGGGTGATGCCCAGACTTGCGCCCAGGCTGTTATCGTAGCCCAAACCAAGGATAACGTCGGTGTGCTCGCCTGCCTGGCTGAGGAGATAGTTTTGGATGATATCGACCTCATCCATCGTGAACTCGAATTCGCCTTCGCTGGAGTTGATATTGATCAGGATCCACTTGGCGCCGCTGATATCGTTGTCGTTCAGCAGCGGTGAGTTGAGCGCCTCTTCGATCGCCTTTTGCGCGCGGTTGTCACCTTTAGCCGCTGCGTTGCCGAGGATGGCGACACCGCCATTGCGCATGACCGTACAGACGTCGGCAAAGTCGACGTTGATCTGGCCGGTGCTGTTGATCACGTCGGTAATACATTTTGCGGCGGTCGCCAGGACGTTGTCGGCCTTGGCGAAGGCTTCCTTCATCTTCAGGTTACCGAACTGGTGACGGAGCTTGTCGTTGCTGATGACCAGGAGGGTATCGACGTATTGCTTCATCATACGGATACCTTCTTCGGCCTGCTGCTGTCTTTTCTTTCCTTCGTAAGAGAAGGGAGTGGTGATGATACCCACGGTGAGGATGCCCAGGTCTTTACAGATCTTGGAGATGATGGGTGCGCCCCCTGTACCGGTACCGCCGCCCATGCCGGCGGTGATAAAGGCCATCTTGGTATTCACCTCGAGGATCTGTTTGATCTCCTCCAGACTTTCCTCTGTCGCCTGACGGCCGATGTCGGGATTGGCACCTGCTCCCAGTCCCTGTGTGAGGTGGGGGCCGAGCTGTACTTTGTTAGGTACGCGACTAGTCGCTATTGCCTGAGCGTCGGTATTACAGATGACGAAATTGACACCTTCTATGTTCTGGTCGAACATATGGTTTACTGCATTACTTCCACCTCCACCCACTCCTATGACTTTTAGGATGGATGATTTTTCCTTCGGTAGATCAAAATGGATCATAACAATTTAATTTAGAACGAATAAATAGGACGTCCTTGCGGTCGACCTGTGACTCCCCGGTTTCTCTCGTAGGGTATGATCTCTCAATAAGGTATGGTCGGTTAATGTATATGGGGTTAGAGTTTTTGGTCTTCCTCCTCCTTGAACAAGTCGATGATGCCATCTTTGAACTTGCCCCAGAAGTCCTTCATGCCTTTGCGGTTGCGCACGCGTTCCTGCTGGATCTGCTCTTCGCTGAGTCCGGCTTCTTCGTGCTGCATTTCGACCTTCTTCAGGTGCTCCGGTACTTCGACCCGGCGGAAATCCTTTTCGAAGTCTTTCCGGTTGTGCTCGTAGTCGCTATATCCTTTCAGGATTAGGCCGATACAGGTCGAATAGGTCGGTTTGGCCAGCTCTTCGATGTGACCGGCAGCCAGGTGCTCGGTCGGATATCCGATACGGGCGTTGAGGCCGGTGATGTATTCGGTCAGCTGGATCAGGTGCCGGAGCTGGGAGCCGCCGCCCGTCATGACGATGCCGCCATTGAGCATGCGGTTGTCCAGGCCCACCTGCTTGAGGTGGTAGGCGACGAAGTCCATGATCTCGCTCATACGAGCCTGGATGATATTGGCCAGGTTCTTTACGCTGATCTCCTTGGCCGGCATGCCGCGCAGACCGGGGATGGTGATATAAGCGTTGGCTTTTGCCTCGTTGGAGAGGGCGGAGCCGAACTGTACCTTCATCTGCTCGGCCTGTGTCTTCAGCACGCCCAGACCGGTCTTGATGTCGTTGGTGATGTTTTCACCGCCGAAGGGTATGACCGCGGTATGCTTGAGGATGCCTTCGTAGAAAACCGCCAGGTCGGTGGTGCCGCCGCCGATGTCGACGATCGCAACGCCGGCTTCCAGGTCTTCCTGGCCCATGACGGCTGCGGCCGAAGCGAGCGGCTGGAGCACGAGGTCCTTGGTGTGGAGGTTGCTCTTTTCAACGGCGCGGTTGATGTTGCGAATGGCATTTTTGTCGCCGGTGATGATATGAAAATTCGCACCCACCTTTACGCCGCCGTAGCCGATGGGGTTGGGGATGTTTTGGAAATTGTCGACGGTGAACTCCTGGGGGATGACGTCGATGATTTGGTCGCCAGCGGGGATATAAGTCTTATACTGATCTGCGATCAGCTGGTCTATTTCCCGGCGGGTGATTTCTCCATCGGTGTTCTGGCGGACGATGTCGCCGCGGGTCTGGAGGCTCTTTATATGATGCCCCGCGATACCTACGTAGACTTCGCTGATCTCCAGATTGGGATTAGACGCATAGCAATTGTCGAGGGCCATTTGGATGGCCTTGATCGTTTCGTCGATGTTCAATACCTGCCCGTGCTTGACTCCATTGGAGTTGGCACGTCCGAACCCTAATATTTCCAGTTTGCCGTACTCGTTCTTACGACCAGCGATGGCAGCAATCTTTGTCGTTCCGATGTCGAGTCCGACGATTATAGGTTGTTCGTGATTCATAGTTTAGTTTATTTTATTTTAGTTGTTTTTACGGTTTTTTTGGCATGACTGCGCGGGGTGAGCGCGCTGGTTTATTTATTGTTGGCTTAGTTGTTTCCGAGTCGGCAGGCAGGAGGTCGTAGTTCGTCAGGTTTTGTTCCGTCATCGTGCTGCGTTCGAGCGGACGGACGTTTTGTTGTCGAATAGTATCCTGTTGCAATTGCTGTGCCGAGGCGATCAATTGCCGGATATTATTCATACCCTGGATCGAATCATAACGGCTTTGCTCACTTCCTTTTCTGATGCCGACGACCTGTCCTGCGTAGGATACGTCGATGCGGCTGTATTTGTCGAACCCGGTCCGGCTGAGCACTTCCTTATAGAAGACGAAGAGCCGGTGGAATTTTCTGTCGATGTCGGAGCCGTCGCCGAAGGTCACGCGGTGGTTGCCGATCTCGGGCTCGAGCTCGAAATTGCGGCTGGCCGTGATGTCGACCTGTGCGACCTGTGCGGACCAGAAGCTATCCTGGCGGATGAAGCTGCTGATCTGCAGGATGCCGGCGGTCAGCGCGCTGTCCTTGCCCTGCAGGTGAATCTTTGGCGCGGGATAGCCGGTGAATACCGGAAGGTTCACCTGAACCTTATCTTCCAGGGGCAGCTGTACGCCGCTGCTGTCGACGTAGAAGCTGCTGCCTTCGGTGGTAAATACGCGGGCGGCGGGTTCGCGTTCGGTGACGTTTACTATGAGCTCGCCGTTGTTGTCGAAGAACAGCTGGGCCCGTTTGATCCAGACGTTCTTTTCCAGCGCGGCTTCGAGACGGCGAAGGTCGAAGGACGCGATGGGCTTGTTGTTTCCTTTTGCTGCGCCTGCGGCGGTAAGCAGGTCGACGATACCTTTCCTGTCGATGTAATGGCCTTTCACGTCGATCTGATAGCCTTTGCAGACGTTGCTGTTCCGGTAGCGTACGGCTGCGACGAGCAATACCAGCACGCCCGAACCCACGACACACCAGGTGAGGGCGGTTACGATCTTTCTGATATTTAGCTTTGCGGCCATAGTTTGTTTTTTTGAGACCCGCCCGACAGCCTTCAGCAGGGACTGTCAGACGGGTACAAAAGTGCGCGGGTTAGTTATAAATCCCGTTCACGGTTATTTGTTCTCCAGCAATTGCCGGATGGGTTCTACTAGTGTATCGATGTCTCCTGCGCCTGCCGTTATCACTACTTCCCAATCCTTTCTATCCTTTATTATTTCCAATATCTCTGTTTTGCTTACGACCCTGGCTTTGCTGCCTGGGATTTTGCTTGCGATCATTTCGCTCGTTACGCCTTCGATGGGCAGCTCGCGAGCCGGGTAGATCGGCAGCAGGAACACTTCGTCGGCCAGGTCGAGGCTTTCGGCGAAGCCGTCCGCGAAGTCCCTGGTCCTCGTAAAGAGGTGCGGCTGGAAGATGACGGTACATTTCATCTTGCCGAACAGCTCTTTTGCTCCGCTGAGGAGTGCTTTTAGCTCCTCCGGGTGGTGCGCGTAGTCATCGATCAGGACTTTGTTAGCGTCTTTGATGATGTACTCGAAGCGTCTTTTTACGCCCCGGAAGGCGGCGACGGCGGCCAGGATCTTGTCACCTGCGATGCCGAGGCTGTGGGCGACGGCGATGGCAGCGGTGACGTTTTCGACGTTGTGACGGCCGCCCATCGGGAGCGCGATGCGTTCCAGGCTCCAGTCGGCGGTCTTGACGCTGAACAGATAATCACCCTGGTCGATGGTGATGTCTGTCGCATAAGCATCGGGCGTCGGGGCGGATGCGTTGGCCGCGAGACCGGGTGCTGCAGGGTCGAGGCCGTAGGTCAGGTGGTGGTCCCCTTTTAGCGCTTGTTCCTTTTCCAGGCCTTTTTTACTGATCAACAATCCGCCGGGTTTGATCTTCCCCGAGAAGTCGATAAACGCCTGACTGACGGCTTCCGCTGTACCATAGATGTCGAGGTGGTCGGCATCCATTGCGGTGATGACCGCGACATTGGGGCTGAGGCGGAGGAAGCTTCGGTCGTATTCGTCGGCTTCCACCACACAGACATTGCGTTTATCGCTCCAGAAATTGCTGTTATAGTTAACGGCAATCCCTCCGAGGAATGCGTTGCAGCCATAGCCGCTGTGCCGCAGGATATGGGCGATCATGGTCGTGATCGTCGTCTTACCGTGTGTTCCGGCTACGCAGATATTAAAAGAACTACTTGTGATGAGGCCCAGCACTTCGCTGCGTTTCATCAGGGTTGCGGAGTTTTGCTGATACCAGACCAGCTCTTTGTGCGTGGCGGGCACCGCGGGGGTGTAGACCACGAGATCGGCATTTTTTGGTATCGCGTCCAGGTCTTCTTCATAGTGAACGGCGATGCCTTCCTTTTCAAGCTCGTTCGTCAGGGTGGTGGCCGTTTTATCGTATCCACTTACTTCACGGCCGTGAAACTTGAAATATCTCGCCAGCGCGCTCATACCTATTCCGCCGATTCCTATAAAATAGATCCTCTTTATATCCTTTAGCTCAATCATGTTGTATCGCTTTCAGTATCGCCCGGGCGATGTGGTCGGCTGCGTCGGTGACGGCCAGCTTCCCGATATTTTCTTTTAGCCTTTCCTGCTGCGCCTTGTCCTTCGAGAGGGCGAGCGCCGTGGTGACGAGCGTGTCCTTTGCTTCGCTGTCCTTGATCATCAGGGCTGCGTCCTTGCTTACCAGGTTCTTTGCGTTGGCCGTCTGGTGATCCTCCGCTGCAAAGGGGAAGGGTACGAAGACGACGGGTTTCTTTACGACGCAGAGCTCGGCGATGGACATGGCGCCGGACCGCGAGATGACGACGTCGGCGGCGGCGAATGCGTATTCCATCTGCGGGATGAAATCGTTCGTCCAGATATTGGGTTTGCCGGTGCTGGCGGTCGCGGCCTGGCTTGCGAAGGGCTTGCCGGTCTGCCAGATCAGCTGGATGCCGTTATTTCCAAATTCGTCGATGTGGGCGGCGACGGCTTCGTTGATTCCTTTTGCGCCGAGGCTTCCTCCTGTGGAGAGGATGGTCGGTTTTGCCGGATCGAGGTTGAAGAATCGAATGGCAGCTTCTCTATTGATGGTGCTGTTTACGATGGCGCTGCGGACGGGATTGCCGGTTTGGGTAATCCGGTCCGCCGGGAAGAATTTCTCCATGCCGTCGCTGGCGACGAAAATATGGGTGGCTTTTTTCCCCAATAAGATATTGCTCTTCCCCGCAAACGAGTTACTCTCATGGATGAAGGTAGGGATACCCTTGGCTTGTGCGGCACGCAGCACCGGGAAGCTGGAGTACCCTCCTACCCCGATGACGGCGTCGGGCATGAAGGAGCTGAAGATCGAATTGACCTGGAAGAAGCTCCTGATGAGCTTGAAGGGCAGTCCGATATTCTTTATCAAAGAACTCCTGTTGAAGCCGGCGATGTCGAGCCCTTCGATCTTGTAGCCGGCCTGTGGAACCTTCTCCATTTCCATCTTCCCTTTGGCCCCGACAAAGAGCAGCTCGACAGAGGGGTCCTGTTGTTTCAGGGCTCCTGCAATGGCGATGGCCGGGAAGATGTGGCCGCCGGTACCGCCGCCTGCTATGATGATTCGTTTGCTCACGCTATGGCTTCCTCCTTTTTATCGTTCCCTTCGGACTGATCGGCATTGCGGGCCACGCTCAGGATGATTCCGATGGCCAGGCAAGTGAACAGGAAGGAGCTGCCGCCCATGCTGACCAGGGGCAGGGTCACTCCGGTGACGGGGAACAGGTTTACATTGACCGCCATATTCGCCAGGGCCTGGATGACCAGCGTGAAGCTGAGTCCCAATGCCAGAAATGCTCCGAATGCAAAGGGGCAGCGCCGGAAGATCCGGATGCTTCGCAGCAGGAATATGAGGTATATAATTACTATAAAGGCTCCCCCGACCAATCCGTACTCCTCTATGATGATGGCATAGATAAAGTCGGAATAGGGATGGGGAAGGAAATTTCTTTGTTGGCTATTACCGGGGCCGAGACCGAGGATACCGCCTTTGGCGATGGCGATCTTGGCCTGGTTCGTCTGGTAATTTTTATCGCTGGTGGCTTCCTTGGTTCCATACACGAAGGTCTCGACCCGGCTGATCCAGGTGTCGACCCGGACGGAGAGACGGGAAGCGCCTTCGGTTTTTGGTTTGACCGTTTCTCCGCCGTTGGTTTTGTGACGGATGGCGGCAGCTGCGACGAGCAATACCAGCGGTATGGCGGCGATGGCGATGGTCAGCAGCAGGTGTTTGGCGCTGACGCGGCCGATGAAGAGCAGCATGAGCGAGGTGGCGCCGATCAGGAGGGCCGTGGAGAGATTGGCCGGTGCAATCAGTACGCAAATGATCGCGACCGGGGTGATCACGGGCAGGAAGCCGGTACGGAAGTCTTTGATCACATCCTGCTTCTTGCTCAGCAGGCGGCTGAGGTACATGAACAGCGCCAGCTTGGCCAGGTCGGAAGTCTGGAAGGTCATGTTGATAATGGGCAGGCGGATCCAGCGGCTGCCTTCATTCAGCTTGACCCCGAAGAAGAGGGTATAGAATAATAATGGTATGGATAATAAGAAAAGTATCTTGGCGACTTTTGAATAGATAGTATAATTGACCATGTGGGCGAAATAGATAATCATGACGCCCACCATGATGAATGCGAATTGCTTGAACAGGTAGACTTCGGTGTTACCCTTGTACATCTTGTACGCCAGCAAGCCGGTGCTGCTGTATACGACCAATAGGGATACAACGGCTAAAAGGACCACGGCGGTCCAAATAACCTTGTCGCCCCTGGTGCGTGAACCAAGGCTACCAAACGGTCTTTTTTCTATCGTAGTCGAAGCGCTCATAGATCGCGGACAGCCTCCTTGAACTGCCGTCCTCTGTCTTCATAATTTTTAAACAAGTCGAAGCTGGCGCAGGCCGGGCTCAGCAGGACGACGTCGCCTTTGCCGGCGAAGTGGAAGGCGGCCTTTACGGCTTCTTCCGCGCTGAGGGTGTTGACCATCAGGGGAACATCGTTTTGGAATGCGTCGTGGATCTTGCGGTTGTCCACGCCCATGCAGACGATAGCTTTTACTTTCTCCTTTACCAGGTCGCGGATGAGCCCGTAGTCGTTGCCTTTGTCCACGCCACCCAGGATCAGGATCGTAGGCTTCTCCATGCTTTCCAGGGCATACCAGGTGCTGTTGACATTGGTCGCTTTGGAATCGTTGATAAATTCCACCCCACGGACAGTGAGGACGTGCTCCATCCGGTGTTCGAGGGCCTCGAAGCTCTGGATCGCCTCACGAATCTTCTCCTTTCGGATGCCGACGGTGGCGGATGCGATACCTGCTGCCATAGTGTTATATTGATTGTGAATGCCTTTGAGGGCAAAATCGTAAATGCTCATTTGAAGTTTCTCGCTGCCAGTGTTGATGTTCATTTGACCGTTCTTGATGAATCCGCCTTTATTTGGTTCCTGTTGCATAGTAAATGGTAGGTGGTTAGAGTGAATCGGGAATTGGCTTATATATTTCTGAATGACAGGGTCGTCCTGGCAATAGATGAAATAGTCGTCCGCCGTTTGGTTCCAGGTGATGCGGAACTTGCTGGCGATATAGTTCTCAAATTTGTAGTCGTAGCGGTCCAGGTGGTCTTCGGTGATATTAGTCAGGATGGATACGTTGGACCGGAAGTCCTTTATATCATCCAGCTGGAAGCTGCTGATCTCTACGACGTACAAGGGTTTCGGGTCTTCTGCTACCTGGCGGGCGAAGGAATAGCCGATGTTGCCGACGAGGGCGCAGTCGAGACCTCCGTGACGGCAGATGTGGTAGGTCAGGGCTGTGGTTGTGCTCTTGCCGTTGCTGCCGGTGATGCCGATGATTTTGCTGTCGCCTTTGTAGCGGTAGGCGAGCTCGATCTCGGAGATGACCGGGATGTTTTTCTCACGGATTTTTTTGACGAGGTCGTTCTTTTCCGGGATGCCGGGGCTTTTCATGACTTCGTCGGCCTGGAGGATACGTTCTGTTGTGTGTGTGCCTTCTTCGAAGTCGATGTTGTGTTTCTGCAGGTCTGCTTTATAGGTATCTTTTAGCTTGCCGCCTTCGGATACGAACACGTCATACCCTTGCTGGGCTGCAAGTATTGCTGCACCAACGCCGCTTTCGCCACCACCGAGTATGACCATTTTTTTAGACATAGCTTTTCTATCATCATCCGAAACGGATTATGGGGTTCTTCACAAGTATTGGATAATACTGCACCACAATTTCTTGTTCTCGTAGTATGAGGGTTCACGGTCTGACCGGGCATACTTGCCATGCCCAGCTTGGTTTTTCATACATGAATTTATAATGAGCCGTTTCCGGCTTATCTGATCTTCAACGTTGCGATGGCAAACGCCACGCAGAGGAGTGTCACTATCCAGAACCTCGTAACGATCTTGGCCTCGTGATATCCCAGCTTCTGATAGTGGTGATGCAGGGGGCTCATGAGGAAGACGCGTCGTCCTTCTCCAAATTTCTTTTTCGTATATCTGAAATAAGTCACTTGTATCGTTACGCTCAGCACTTCGACCAGGAACACGCCGCAGAAGATCGGGATGAGCAGCTCTTTGCGGACGATGATGGCGAGAGCTGCGATGATGCCGCCGAGGGTCAGGCTGCCCGTGTCGCCCATGAATACCTGCGCCGGATAGGCGTTGTACCAGAGGAAGCCTACGCAGGCTCCGACCAGCGCGCCGATAAAGATAGACAGCTCGCCCAGGTTGGGGATGTACATCACGTTCAGGTATTCGGCGAAGCGGATGTTACCGCTGGCATAGGCGAAGATGCCGAGACAGGCTCCAATGACGGCGCTGGTCCCGGTGGCGAGGCCGTCGAGTCCGTCGGTCAGGTTGGCGCCGTTGGATACCGCCGTGATGATAAAGATCACGATGCCGATATAGAGCACCCAGGTAAAGCCTCTCAGGGCCTGGGGCAGCAGCTTCGAATAGTTGAACTCGTGGTTCTTTACGAAGGGGATGGTCGTGATGGGTTCCTTGGCGGGGGCAAAGAGTTTCTTTTCCTTGCCGAGGGAGACCTGTTTCCAACCGGTGGTATCGGAGGGGAGCGTCTGTCCAACGAACTCGCGATAAACCGGGGTATTGGTGTTAAAATACAGGGTCGCTCCGACGACGACGCCGAGCACTACCTGACCGAGCACTTTGAACCAGCCTGCCAGGCCATCCTTGTCGCCTTTTTTGTAGGGCACGCCTGTTTCCCTGGCGATGCGTTTGGCGCGCATCTTCAGGTAGTCATCGATAAAGCCGATGAGGCCGAGCCATACCGTGCTGAAGATCATCAGCCGGATATAGGCTTTGTGGAGGTCGGCGAGCAGGAAGGTGGGGATGAGGATGGCGAGAATGATGATAAAGCCGCCCATGGTCGGGGTCCCCTTCTTTTGTTGCTCACCGGCCAGGCCGAGGTCGCGTACGGTCTCGCCGATCTGTTTCTTTACGAGGTAGCGGATTAGTCGTTTACCGAAGATCATGCTGACGATGAGAGAGAACAGGATGGCCAGCAGCACCCGGAAGGTGATGAACTGGAAGAGTGCGCTGCCCGGCACTTTTATTCCATTCTGTTTAAACCACTCGAATAATGTATACAGCATGTCTTTTCGTTTCCTACTTGTCTAAGAGTTCAAAAAATTCCAATAAAATCTGTTTGTCGTCGAAGGGATATTTTACCCCTTTGATCTCCTGATATTTTTCGTGTCCTTTCCCGGCTATGAGCAGGATGTCTTCGGGTCCTGCCAGGTTTAGCGCGGTGCGGATGGCTTCTTTCCGGTCGGTGATCGAGATATATTTTCTCCTGGCCGCGGTGTTGAGGCCGGCTTCCATGTCTCTGATGATCTGGTCCGGATCTTCGCTGCGGGGGTTGTCGGAGGTCAGGATAGCTTTGTCGCTGTACTCTGCTGCGGCGGCAGCCATCAGGGGGCGCTTGGTCTTGTCGCGGTCGCCTCCGCAGCCGACGACGGTGATGATCTTTTCGTGTCCTTTGCGCAGCTTTTGGATGGTGGCCAGGACGTTGATCAATGCGTCGGGGGTGTGGGCGTAGTCGATGATACCGATGATGCGTTCCTTTGGCGAGAGGATGTAGTCGAACCGGCCTTCGGCCCCGCTGAGGGTGCTGAGGCGGCGGAGGACTTCATTCTTGTCTTCGCCGAGGCAGATGGCGGCGCCATAGACCGCGAGGAGATTGTACGCATTGAACTCGCCGATAAGGCGGAAGTGTACTTCCTGGTCGTTGACGGTCATCACCAGGCCGGTGAGATTGTTCTCGAGAATCTTCCCCTTGAATTCCGCGAGGGTCTTCAGGCTGTAGAAATACTTCTTCGCGTTTGTATTTTGCAGCATTACCGCTCCGCGCTTGTCGTCGGCGTTGGAGATGGCGAATGCTTCTGAAGGAAGTCCGTCGAAGAAAGACTTCTTCACACGGATGTACTCCTCGAACGTTTTGTGGTAGTCAAGGTGGTCGTGGGTAATATTGCTAAACAGACCGCCAGCGTATTTCAGGCCGGCGATTCGGTGTTGGTGGATTGCGTGGGAGCTCGTCTCCATGAAGGCATGGGTGCAGCCTTCGTCCACCATCTGCTTTAGCAGGGCGTTCAGGTTGGTAGCGTCGGGCGTGGTATGCGTTGCGGGGACGATGCGTTCCCCGATGTGGTTTTGTACGGTGCTGAGCAGTCCGCACTTGTAGCCGAGATCGGTGAAGAGCTTATATAATAATGTAGCGATGGTCGTTTTACCGTTAGTACCGGTGACGCCCACCAGCTTGAGCTTTTCGGAAGGCTGGCCGTAAAAATTATGGGCGATGACGCCGGCAGCGGCGGCGGTGTCTTCGACCTGTACGTAGGTCACCCGGGGGTTTAGCGTTTCGGGCAGGGTTTCACAGACGATGGTAGAAGCTCCGGCGTCGACGACCTTGGCGATAAAACTATGTCCATCTACGTGCGTTCCCTTCATGGCAATAAACAGGGTTCCGTTTCCGGCCTGGCGGGAGTCGGTCTGCAGGTTGTCCACCTGGCGGTCCCGGTCTCCGTGGATGGAGCGGATGCTTACCTTATATAATATGTCCTGTAGGTTGGCCATCAATTTAGTTGAATGCTGATCGTTTGTCTTTTTACCAATGCGGTTCCGGGTTCGATGCTTTGGGAACGGACCTTTCCGCTGCCGTTTACGGCGACTTTCAGGTCCATGCTTTCCAGCAGGTACAGCGCGTCTTTCAGACCCATGCCTTTTACGTCGGGTACGATCTGACGGGCGACGGCTTGTTTGTTCAGTACCGGTTGGCTGCCTGGATTAGAGGCATACAGCCGGGACCATTTGTTATTCTCCGACGAGTCGGTATAGCCGAGGCTAAGAGTCGACTGCACCGTTTTTATATCTTTTGTCAGGCCAGCGTAGTAGAACCTGGTGCTGTCTCTGACCGGGTTGATTGGGTTTGCCGGGTCCGGGTTGGCGCTCATCAGGCGGTCGGCCAGCTCTTTGAAGACGGGGCCGGCGACTTTGGCGCCGAGGTAATTCTTGGCAAAGGGGTGATTCTTGATCACTACGATGCAGGTATATTTTGGCGCTTCCGAGGGGAAGTAGCCGACGAACGAAGACTGGTAGATATGATCGGCATAGCCGCGGGAGCCGTTGGCGACGAGGGCGGTGCCGGTCTTACCGGATACTTTATAGAAAGAACCTTTGAAGAGCTTGGCCCCGGTGGCGCCTTCGTCGGTGCTGTTGCAGACACCCCAGAGGCACTCCTGGAGAAGCTTCAGGGTATTGTCGCTGCAAATTTTGTCGAGGAGGACGGTCGGTTCGTTTTGCTTGACGGTGATGCCGTGTTCTTGCAGCGCGCTGACGAGGTAAGGCTTCATCATGCGGCCGTTGTTGGCGACGGCGTTGTAGAGCATCAGCGTCTGTAGCGGCGTGACGAGGACCTCATAGCCAAAGGCCATCCAGGGAAGGCTGGTGGCGCTCCAGGTGCGGGACTTCGGCGTCTTGATAATAGGAGAACCTTCGCCGAGCAGGTCGATGCCGGTGGCCTGGTTTAGCTTCAGCCGCTTCAGGTGGTCGATAAACTGATTCGGGTTGCTGCTGTAGTGAGCCATGGCTAGCTTGGCCATTGCCACGTTCGAGCTGATTTCGAAGGATTGTTTGACGCTGAAGGTCTTGTTCTCGTGCGGTTCGGCGTCGTAGACGGTGCGGCCGTTGACTTTCCAGGAGCCTCCTTCGAGATTCAGGTGATCGTTTAGCGTAACCTTTTTGTCTTCGAGAAGCGAGAGCATCGTGGCCAGCTTGAACGTAGAGCCGGGCTCGGTGGCGCGGATGGCGTAATTCAAGTCCTCCCAATAAGTGCCGTCGGACTGGCGGCCGAGGTTGGCGATGGCTTTGATCTTGCCGGTAGCCACTTCCATGACGATGCAGGTTCCGTGCTCTGCTTCGTTATCGGTCAGCTCCCGGAGCAGGGCGTTCTCGGCCATGTCCTGGATATTGACGTCGAGAGTAGTGATGATATCTTTACCGTTTTCGGATTCGATCTCGTAGCCTTCGACGGGGATGTAAGTTCCGCCGGCGATGTAGCGAACGAGGCGGCGGCCCGTCTCGCCCTTGAGCAGGGTGTCGTACGTGCGTTCGAGGCCTACGTTTTGGGCATTCGCTCTTGCCAGGCCAATGGTACGATTGGCCAGCAAGCCGAACGGATTGAGTCTTTTACTATTCACCTCGGCGATAAAGCCGCTTTTGTTGCGACCCTGGCGGACGAGGGGGAAATCGCGGAGCTGTTGGTATTTCTGGAAGGATACGTTGGGCTGCAGCAGGAAATAGCGGGCGGTATCGCGGTAGCCTTTTAGCAGCAGCTTCTTGTATTCTTTGGTGGTATGGTCCTGGAAGAGGTTAGCCAGGCATAGGGAAAGAGAATCGAGGTTTTCGGTGAAGCGGCGGCCGTTCTTTTCGCGGAGGCCGTCGGCGCCGAAGTCGATATAGATATTAAAATAAGGGATGGAGGTGCTGAGCATGCTGCTATCCTCGCTGTAGATGGTACCGCGTTCGGCGTCCAGCTCGATGAATTTTTGGTGGAGGCTATCGGCGAGGCCGCGCCAGTAGGCGCCCTGGGCGTTTTGGATATAAAACGCCTTTCCCAGCACGATCAGGCTTAGCGCCACGATGCCGAGAAAGCAGAGGTATACCCTCCAGAGTATGTCGCGTTTTACTTCCATTGAGTTAGTCAGTCCTGCTATGCAGGTTTTGTTTGCTTGTTTGGTTTCTTTTTGTGTTGTTCCAGGTCGGTGTTTCTTGGTGGCTTTGAGGCTCTAGTTCTGCTTCTTGGTACTATCGGCGAGGATGTAGGGAGGCAGGATGAGCTGATGAAGGCCGAAGGGTTCTACGGCTTTGGCCAGCTCGCTTTGTTTGCTCCTAAACATCACTTCGCTTTTTAGCGTTTTGTATTCGTACTGTAGTTCCTTTAGTTCTTTGTTGGTCCGGTTGATGTCTCTCGATATCTTATCGGCGTAGTGGCCGTTATAGATATAGATTACGGCAAGGGCTGCGAGGAAGAGGAAGAAGGGG
>JAFDYG010000548.1 GCA_018267545.1 Bacteroidota bacterium | reverse complement strand
TTGTTTGGCCTGGTAGACGGTACGTTGTGCAATCTGTTCGAAGGCGTCTTTACCGCCGTACATATTGATAAAGTAGCGGATACGCTGGTCAACTTCGGCTTCTACTTCTTCGTCGCTGACGGGGAGGGAATCTTTTTCGGCCTGAAGCACCAATGCTTTTTGGATGAGCATGCCATCCAGGATGGTGCACTCGTCCACTCCTTTTATTTCGGCTCCGCCGGCGTTACGCTGCATGTCCTGGATTTGGATGGCCAGCTCGGATTTAAGGATAATCTTATCCCCGACGATACCGGCGATCTTATCGGCTACAACTTTTTGTTGCTGGGCGACAGCTCCGGTGAGTATTGCAAAGATAGCAGCGGTAAAGAGGGCGAATTTCTTAAGCATAGTGGTAAGAGTGCAGACCAAAAGTAAT
Organism: Bacteroidota bacterium; assembly: GCA_018267545.1. Lineage (GTDB taxonomy): Bacteria > Bacteroidota > Bacteroidia > Chitinophagales > Chitinophagaceae > Puia. The sequence goes on along the minus strand of JAFDYG010000548.1, from coordinate 2,497 downwards.
TTTTAAGAATGTTAAATACCCCCCAATCGGGGGGCATTTAACAAAACATTAGTTAGAGTGTTCGTTTTACTTCTTCTTCTTCGTAGGCTTCTACGATGTCGCCGACACGGATATCGTTGAAGTTCTTGATCGTAAGACCGCATTCCATGCTGGACGGGACTTCCTTGACGTCGTCCTTGAAGCGTTTGAGCGACTGCAGCTCGGCTGTAGCGCCTTCGCCGATGGGATAGACTACGATGCCTTCGCGCACCAGGCGAATCTTGGAGTTACGGAAGATCTTACCATCCAACACATAGCAACCGGCGACGGTGGCTTTGTCGAATTTGAAGACGTTGCGAACTTCGACGTTGGCCACGACTTTCTCCTGAATCTTGGGTTCGAGCATCCCTTCCATGGCGCTCTTGACTTCTTCGATCGCGTTGTAGATGATCGAGTAGGTCTTGATTTCCACGCCTTCTGTTTCTGCAAGTCGGGAAGCCTGAGAGGACGGGCGGACGTTGAAGCCGACGATAACGGCGTCTGAGGCGGTAGCCAGCAGAACGTCGCTCTCGGTGATGGCGCCCACGGCTTTGTGTACGACGCGGACTGCGATCTCTTCGGTAGAAAGCTTCTGCAAGGAGTCGCTGAGGGCTTCCACGGAACCGTCCACGTCACCTTTGATGATGAGGTTGAGCTCCTTGAAGTTCCCCAGGGCGAGACGGCGGCCGATTTCGTCGAGGGTGATATGTTTCTTCGTGCGGATACCTTGTTCGCGAAGGATCTGGGCTCTTTTATTGGCCACTTCCTTGGCTTCGCTTTCGTCTTCGTAGACCTTGAACTTTTCACCGGCCTGCGGGGCGCCGTTGAGGCCAAGGAGTAGTACGGGGGAGGAAGGCGGGGCGTCTTCGATGCGTTTGTTCCGTTCGTTGAACATCGCTTTTACGCGGCCGAAGTACTGGCCGGATACGACCAGATCTCCATTGCGCAGGGTGCCGTTCTGAACGAGTACGGTGGCGACGTAACCCCTACCCTTGTCGAGTGAGGCTTCGATGACGCTGCCGGAGGCTTCGCGGTCGGGATTTGCCTTCAGGTCGAGCAGTTCGGCTTCGAGGCCGATCTTTTCGAGCAGGAGGTCGACGTTGAGTCCTTTTTTTGCAGAGATCTCCTGAGACTGGAATTTACCACCCCAGTCTTCTACGAGAATATTCATGCCGGCGAGCTGTTCCTTTATTTTTTCGGGATTGGCTCCGTCTCTATCAATCTTATTGATGGCAAAAACCATTGCGAGGCCGGCTGCGTGTGCGTGGCTGATGGCTTCTTTGGTTTGCGGCATCACGGCGTCATCGGCGGCAACTACGATCACGGCTACGTCGGCGGCTTTGGCACCGCGGGCGCGCATGGCTGTGAACGCTTCGTGACCGGGGGTATCGAGGAAGGTGATGCGTTTTCCGGTTGCGGTGGTCACCTGGTAGGCACCGATGTGCTGGGTGATACCGCCGGCTTCACCTGCTACTACATTCGCGCTGCGGATGTAGTCAAGCAGCGAGGTTTTACCGTGGTCGACGTGACCCATGATGGTGACGACGGGGGAGCGGGGCGTCATGTCTTCGGGATCGTCCACTTCCTCTTCTTCCTCCATTTCAGCAGCGTCGTCGATGCCGATAAATTCGACGGTATAACCAAATTCGCCGGCGACCAGCTCGATGACGTCGGCTTCGAGCCGTTGGTTGATGGACACCATCATCCCCAGGCTCATACACTTGCTGATGACATCGGCGTAGCTAACGTCCATCAGGTTCGCCAGCTCGCTGACGCTGATGAATTCGGTTACCTGCAGCCGGCTGTCCATCATATCGTCGCCGCCTGCCTGTTCAGCCATTTCCTCGCGTTTGGCGCGACGGTATTTGGCTTTCAGGCTCTTTCCGCGACCACCTGCTCCGGCCAGTTTGGCCTGGGTCTGGCGGATTTTCTCCTGTATTTCTTTCTTGTCGATTTCTTTTGCTTCGCGGGGTGCGTGCCGGGGGTCGGGGCGTCTGTTGCCTCCGCCCTGCTGACCGGGACCGCGGCCGCCGCCGGGATTCCGTTGGATGGGGATACGGCCTTGTCCGGGAGGACGTTGATTGCCGCCGCCCTGGCCGCCTTGATGACCGCCATGCTGACCACCGTGGTGGCCGCCCTGACCGGGGGGACGTTGATTGCCGCCGCCTTGTTGACCGGGTCCTCTCCTATCGCCGCCGCCCTGATTCGTATTATGGTCCTTCTTCTCGATGGGGATGCGCTTGCGCTTCCTCTTCTCTTCGATGGGCTGTTTCGGCCGTGTATCGCTATTGACGGGCAAGTCGATCTTGCCGAGGATCTTCGGTCCTTCCAGTTTCTCCGCACGGATATTCTCGATGATGGGAGGTGTATCCGGATTCTCGTCAGCCGTCTCATCGCCTTCCACTGGTTCGGCAAGGCCAGGCTCTTCGTGCTCTTCTACCGGCGGCGCCTCAGCGACGACGGGTTCTTCTTTAACGGG
>JAFDYG010000547.1 GCA_018267545.1 Bacteroidota bacterium | reverse complement strand
ACGTCGGGTGTCTGTAAACAACACCGGTCCGATGATACGTATCCCCCAACGCCCAGTTCGCCAGCCGATATCCCACGTCATGCTTGTCCTTGGGATGGATATCCGCCGTATCATCCACCAGATCGCTAACGACCACCATCCCCGTATTCTCCACCGACATCACCTTCTCCTGCTGCTCGCGCAGCACACTCGCCTGATCCTTTATCTCATATTTAAAAGGAGCGATCTGAACATAGTAAAAAGAAAGCGGTCGCCCCCAAGCCTTTCGCCAGGAAGCAATCATAGTCGTCAATAGCCGCGAATAGGTCTGAGGCGCCACCGTATTGCTCTCGCCCTGGTACCAGATCGCTCCCGCCACCGGAAAAGACGCCAGCGGCATCAGCATCGCGTTATAACAATAACCCGGCGTATACGGCCACCCATCCCTCGGCACCTGCCGGACCGCGGCATTATGCAAGAGCGTATCCTGCTCCACTACGTCACCCGGCGACCAAACTTCTGCCGGACTCCCGCTCCAAGCCGACTCCACCAGTCCCACCGGTACATTCAGCTCCTTATTCAGCCTCTTACCAAAGAAATATCCCACTGCACTAAACCGCTTCAACGCCGTCGAATCACAAACCACCCAGTCCGCCTTTACATCCTCCTGCTGATACGGAGAAGTCGTCCTCGGCACATGGAAGAAGCGGATATTAGTATTATAACAAGACGGCAGCTCCGCCCGTACATCCGGCAGTCCCCAGGTCTCGCTCATCTCCATATTCGACTGCCCCGAACAAACCCAAACCTCCCCGATAAGAATATTCTCCAGTAAAATCCGGTTGTATCCCCTGATCTCTATTGTATAAGGCCCTCCCGCAGCCGGCGTAGGCACCGACAGCATCCACTTCCCATCCCTTGTCCCTTTAGCCGAATCTATCCGCTGATTCCAGGACGTCGTCACATAAATACGCTCTCCCGGATCACACCATCCCCAAAGCTTTGCATCCGTCCGCTGCTGCAGCACCATATTGCTCGCAAGCACGGCGGGCAGCCGCACATCCGCAAAAGAAACGCCCCAGCCAAAAACAAGCAGAAAAAGAAGTCCATATTTTCTCATGACAAATCGTTTATGACTCAAATATCGGCCCTGCCGTTCAACCGGCAAAAAACCATGACAAGCGGGCCATTATCGGGCGGAGCCCGATGAGTAGACATAATGGTTTGGCGATAAAAAATTATTTTTTTGAAATTTTTTATCGCCACATATTATCCGAACCAAATGAAATAATTTTAGCCACTACCAAAACTCGTTACATGAATAAACTACTCACACTGACGCTCCTGGCCTGCACAATCGCCTCCACCACTCCCGCCTTTAGCCAGGGCGGCAGAGGCCGCGGCGGCCGCGGAGATGGCCCCCAGGAAACCCCTGCATCCTTAAAAGACCCCGTTATCGACAACTTCGTCAAGGAAGAAACCACCAACTCACAATTACAGCAGCTCGCACACGAGCTCTTCGACGGCATCGGACCCCGTCTCGTCGGCACGCCCCAGATGGACCAGGCCAACGCATGGGCCGTCGCGAAATATACCGGCTGGGGCATCACCGCCAGAAACGAAAAATGGGGCGAGTGGCGCGGCTGGGAACGCGGCATCTCCCATATCGATATGATTTCTCCCCGCGTCAAGTCGCTGGAGGGAACGCAGCTCGCCTGGTCGCCAGGAATGGGCAACGTCACCTCCGTTGGTGAGCTCGTCATCCTCCCCGACGTCGAGGACTCCGTCGCCTTCCAAAAATGGCTGCCCGCCGTAAAAGGGAAGTTCGTCATGATTTCCATGCTGCAGCCCACCGGCCGCCCCGACTACAACTGGGAAGAGTTCGCCACGAAGGAGTCTTTCGATAAAATGAAAAAAGACCGCGCAGCGCAGCAGCAAGCCTGGGCCGCCCGCATCCGCAAAAGCGGCTATACCGCCCGCACCCTGCCCGCAGCGCTCGAAAAAGCAGGCGCCCTCGGCATCGTCGGGAACAACTGGTCAGCGGGCTTTGGCGTCGACAAAATCTTCGGCGCATCCACCAAGAAGATCCCCACCATCGACATCGCCCTCGAAGACTACGGCCTTCTCTATCGCCTAACCGAATCGGGCGACCATCCAAGATCAGCGTCCATTGCGAATCGAAGGAAAGAGGCGTAGTCCCCACGTTTAATACTATTGCCGAAATCAAAGGCAGCGAAAAACCCAACGAATACGTCATCCTCTCCGCCCACTTCGACTCCTGGGACGGCGGCACCGGCGCCACCGACAACGGCACCGGCACACTTACCATGATGGAAGCCATGCGCCTCATCAAGCTCTTCTACCCCCATCCCAAAAGGACCATCCTCGTAGGCCACTGGGGCAGTGAAGAAGAAGGTCTCAACGGCTCCCGCGCTTTCGTCGAAGACCATCCCGAGATCGTCCAGCACATCCAGGCTGTCTTCAACCAGGACAACGGCACCGGCCGCGTCGTCAACCTCTCCGGCCAGGGCTTCTTATACGCTTATGACTATCTGACCCGCTGGCTCTCCAAAGTGCCTTCCAACATCCGCGATTCGGTCAAGACCACCTTCCCCGGCACACCCGGCGGCGGCGGCTCCGACTTCGCCTCCTTCGTTGCCGTTGGAGCACCCGGTTTCGGTCTGAGCTCCCTCAACTGGTCCTACGGGTCTTACACCTGGCATACCAACCGCGATACGTATGATAAGCTAGTCTTCGACGACGTTCGCAACAACGCGATCCTCGTTGCAGCCCTCGCCTACATGGCCAGCGAAGACCCCGCTACCACGCCCCGGGATAAGAGCGTTCTGCCGATCAATCTCCGTTCGGGTGAGCAAACGCAATGGCCCGCACAAACAAAGTCTATCCGCAAGGGCGGTCTCGATTAAGTCCCACCACATCCTCAAAATAAAAAAGGCCCCGAACGGGGCCTTTTTCTTTTATAAAGCGCGCGCATTTAATAAAGTTTCGGTATCGGATTCAACACCAGGTTATTCCGCTGATGCCAATACGGATACACCGGCTCCACCGCACTCGCCTCATCCAACCGCTGCACCTCCGCCGGCGTCAGGTTCCAACCCACAGCGCCCAGATTCTCCTTCAGCTGCTGCTCATTCCTCGCCCCCACAACCAGGTTATCCACCGTCGGCCGCTGCAGCAGCCAGTTCAACGCCACCTGCGCCACCGTCTTCTCCCGCTCCGCGGCAATAGCGTCCAGCACATCCACTACTCTGAACAATAGCTCATCCGGAACCTCCGGCCCCTGATGCCCGCCCTGGCTAAGCCTGTTCTCCGCCGGCTTCGGGTTCCCCCTCCTGAACTTTCCGCCCAGCCGGCCCATGGCCAGCGGACTCCACACGATCGAGCCCACCCGCTGGTCTACACCCAGCGGCATCAGCTCCCACTCGAACTCACGGGTTACCAGCGAATAGTATACTTGATGGGCGATGTACCGCGCCCAGCCATATCGTTCGGAAACCGAAAGCGACTTCATCAGGTGCCAGCCGGAGAAGTTGGAACACGCGATGTACCGCACCTTCCCGCTCGTAATCAGGTCATCCAGTGCGCGCAATGTCTCCTCTACCGGTGTCACCCCATCGAAGCCATGCATATGATAAATGTCGATGTAATCCGTCTGCAGCCTCTCCAGGCTGTCCTCGCAGGCCCGGATCAGATGATACCGCGAGCTGCTGTAATCGTTCACCCGGTCGCTCATCGGAAAGGTCGCCTTCGTGGAAATCAAGGCCCTGTTACGCTTGCCCTTTAATGAATTCCCCAGAATCTCCTCCGCCATTCCTTTGGAATAGGTATTGGCCGTGTCGAACATATTCACGCCCTCGTCCAGGCAGAAATCGACCATCCGGGTTGCTTCGTCTCCCGATGTATCCCCCCATGCCTTAAAAAATGCACTCCCGCCACCAAAGGTAGCCGTACCAAAACTTAAGACGGGTACTTTCAAACCCGATGCGCCAAGTGTCCTATATTCCATAGATAGATTTTGTCCCTAAAGTTACGTACTCAAGTCGTACTTTCGGCCCTGGAACCGCAAGTACTTGCAGGTTTCGCCCAATTATCGTACCATGCTCCCAGATCCACATAATAACGTATTTCAGCTGGCGGTCCAGTTCATCAACCAGACCTCCAAACCCGTTTTTCTGACGGGCAAGGCCGGTACCGGCAAGACCACCTTCCTGAAGTACATCCGCGAGAACAGCTTCAAGAAAATGGCTGTCGTCGCCCCAACCGGTGTGGCAGCCATCAACGCCGGAGGCACCACCATGCACTCCTTCTTCCAGCTGCCCTTCGGGCCCTTCCTCCCCGTCCCGCGCTACGGCTGGAATGAGGACGCCCCCAATTTCACCGACCCCAACAGCCTGTTCAAAAATATCCGGTTCAACGCCAGCAAAAGAGAGCTGCTCCAGGAGCTCGAGCTCCTCATCATCGACGAAATCAGCATGGTCCGGGCCGACATGCTCGACGCCGTAGACTTCATCCTCCGGCACTTCCGTCAGCAGCCCCTGCAGCCCTTCGGAGGTCTCCAGGTCCTCTATATCGGCGACCTCTTCCAGCTGCCCCCCGTCGTGTCGAATAGCGAATGGGAGATTCTGCAGGAACACTACCCCAGCCGTTTCTTCTTCGACTCGAAAGTGGTCCGCGCACAGCAGCCCGTGTACCTTGAACTGGAAAAAATCTACCGGCAGAACGAAACCCAATTTATCGATATCCTCAACAAGGTCCGTACCAATCGTATCACCCCGGACCATCTCGAGCGCCTCAACGACTACTACCAGCCCGACTTCATCCCGTCGAAGCACGATAACTATATTACCCTTACCTCGCATAACCACAAAGCCGACAGCATCAACCAGGAACAGCTCAGCCGCCTGCCCGGCCGCTCTCACTCCTTCGAAGCCAGCATCACCGGCGAGTTCAGCGAAAAGTCTCTTCCCGCAGAACGCACCCTCACCCTCAAGGAAGGCGCACAGGTCATGCTCATCAAAAACGACAAAGGGGAAGTCAGACGCTACTTCAACGGCAAGATCGGCACCATCAAATCCATAAAGGAGGACAAGCTCACGCTCGTCTTCCCCGATGAGCCCGACGAGCTCACACTGGAAAAAGAAACCTGGAGGAACATACGCTATCAGTATAACAAGGACGACGACAAGGTCGAAGAAGAAGAGCTCGGCACCTTCCGCCAATACCCCATCCGTCTGGCCTGGGCTATCACGATCCACAAAAGCCAGGGCCTCACTTTTGAAAAGGCCGTCATCGACGCCGGCGAGTCCTTCGCCGCAGGACAGGTATACGTAGCCCTCAGCCGGCTCACCAGCCTGAACGGCCTCGTCCTCCGCTCCCGGATCACTCCCTCGTCCATCCGCACCGACCGGGATATCGCCCGCTACACGGACGAGCAGGCGCCACCCCTCATGGCGGCAGAGTGGATCGGACTCAGCCAGATCGAATTTATCGGCGACTCGCTCCGAAAGGCATTCCAATGGTCGCGCCTCGTCGAGCAGCTACAAAACCACTTCCAGGGCTACGGCACCCGGCAGATCCCCAGCAAACACATCGCCATAGCCGAAGCTTCCCGCTGGCTCAAAAGCGCGGTGGCCCAGCAGGAGGTCGCGGAGAAATTTGCCAGGCAGCTCGAACAAATCCTTCCCGGCGCCGAGAACGACCGCTATGCCCAGCTCGCCCAGCGGACCACGGCCGCGGCCGGCTACTTTTCCCGTATCCTGGAGGACCAGGTTCTAGCGCCCCTCACCCAGCACATCGCCGAAATCCGGGCCAGTAAAAAGGCAAAAAAATACCTGGAAGATTTGATGACCCTCAAACGGGTCTGTGCAAGAAAAAAACAACAGGTAGACGACGCGATCAAAATGGTCGCCGGCCTCCAGCAAGGCATCGAAACGACCAAGCTGCTCGACAGCATACAGGAAGAACGTCAAAATAAAAAGAACGCGGAAGAAGCGCAGGAATCCGCTGTCAGCGTAAAACCCTCGGGCAAAGCGCAAAAAGGAGACACCAACCGCGCCACCCTCCAGCTTTATAAAGAAGGAATCGCCATCACCGATATCGCCTCCCGCCGCAACCTCACCGTCACTACGATCGAAGGCCACCTCGCTTCGTTCATCCCTACCGGTGAGATCGACGTAAAAGAGCTGGTCCCCGAACACAAAATCGAGCCCATCCTCTCCGCCATCCGAACTCTCGGCGCTGGCGCCCTCGGCCCCCTCAAAAGCCAGCTCGGCAGCGACTACAGCTTCGGCGAAATACGCGCCGTCCTCACCTGGTCCCGCACCCTCCCCGCCGCGACCTAGCGCCCGCCCCGCCGGCCCGCACGGCGCGGCCGAACCCTTACTCCGTCCTCAAACTCTTCACCGGATTAGCCACCGCCACCTTCAACGCCTGAAAGCTCACCGTCAACAGCGCAATCGCCAGCGCCATCACTCCCGCCATCACAAACACCCACCACTCCAGCTGAATATGATACGCAAAATTCTGTAACCAGGAATGCATCGCCCACCAGGCCAGCGGCGTAGCCACTACAAACGCCACCCCGACTAATATCAAAAAGTCCCTCGACAATAAGGTAAACAACGTCCCCACCTTCGCCCCCAGCACCTTTCGAATCCCAAACTCCCTGGTCCTCTGCTCCGCCGTAAACATCGCCAGCCCAAGCAGACCCAAACAGGAAATAAAGATCGCCAGCCCGGCAAAACAGTTGGATAGGTCATGCACTATCGCCTCACTCTTATACAATTCCCTATATTCATCATCCATAAACCTCGAGCTAAACGGAAAGCTCGGATTCAGCTCGTGACACACCCGCTCCAGCTCCTTCAGCGCGCCCTTCGTTTCCGCACCCCTCACACGAACCAGCGCCATCCCATACGTATCCGTCTCCCCAAACCGCAGGACCAACGGCTTGATCGGATCATGCAGCGAGCTGAAATGAAAATCTTTCACTACGCCCACAATCGTTCCCTTCTTTCCCCACATCGTCAACCGCTTCCCAACCGGATCCTTGATGGCCATCCGATGCACCGCCTCCTCATTCAACAGGTAGCCCACAGAATCCGTCGGATATTCCGCAGAAAGCTCCCGCCCCTCCGCCATCTTGATCTTCATCGTCTTCACCAGATCATATCCTATCGCCGCATTGGTAAACATAATCATATTGTTGGGGTCCTTCCCATCCCAATCCAGGCCGCCGGTGCCATTGCCGATATCCGTCGGCACATCGCTGATGCGGGAGACATTCGTGATGCCTTTTATCTGGAGCGCCTGCTGTTTGAATAATTTGTAGTTTTTCGTCAGGTCCCCTTCCAATGGAATCGTGACGACATTCTCCCTGTCATAGCCCAGGTTGATCGACTGGATATAATTGACCTGTCCCGACACGACGATCGTCCCGACGATCAAAACGATTGAAAGGACAAATTGAAATACGACCAATCCCTTCCGAAACCACGCAGCCCCCGCGCTAAACTTCATCGTCCCCTTCAGCACCCGGATCGGCTGAAACGAAGACAGGAAGAGCGCCGGATAGCTCCCCGAAACCATCCCCGTCACCAGCGTCAGCGCAGCCAGGCTCAGCCAGAACGAAGAAGAAGCAAACGGGAAATGAATCGACTTACCCGTCATCTGATTGAAAAGCGGCAGCAACGCCAGCACCATTACAAGCGCCAGCACCACCGAAAACAGCGAAAGCAGGATCGCTTCGCCGATGAACTGCCGTACGAGCGCCGGCCGCACGGCCCCCACCACTTTCCGGATGCCGATCTCCTTGGCCCTCTTCACCGAGCGCGCAGTCGTCAGGTTCATAAAATTGATACAGGCGATCAGCAGGATGAAGATCGCCACGATGCTAAACAGCCGCACATACTCGATACGCCCGCCTGCGGTCTTCCCATTCTTGAAATTCGAATGCAGGTACAAATCCCCAAACCGCTGGATCCCCAGCTCGATTCGGAAGTTCTTGCTCTGCTCTTTGTTATAATTGTCGAGGAACTTCGTAATCTTCCTGTCGAATGCAACCGGGTCCGCATCCTTTCTAAGCAGCAGATACGTATTGGGACCATTATTCCCCCAATCCTTGGCCCAGCCATTGTCATCCAGGAAAGCCTTCCAGTTGATATAATAATCGGGGCGGTCCGAAGCATTCTCGGGCAGGTCTTCATACACTGCCATTATCTTCAGCTCTTTCCGGTTATTGAAACGGATAGCCTTGCCGATCGCCGCCTGCGGGCTGCCGAAAAAATGCCCGGCCATCTTCCGCGAGATCGCAATGCTTTCCGGCGCAGCAAGCGCCGTCTCGGCCTTCCCCTCCAGCAGCGGGAAGCTGAACATCCGGAAGAAGTCCGCGCCTGCATTCGTCCCCGATTCCTTGACGATCTTTTCCCCTACCTGAAAAGTATTTTTACCGGTCCAGCTATGAGAAGCAGCCATCTCCACTTCGGGCAGGACCTTTTTCATTTCGTCCGCCAGGAGCCCGGGCGTAAAGTACCCGGATTCAATTTTACCGTCATAATACTGCCGCTCAAAAACATTATACAACCTGTCCCCCTTCGCATGGAAATTGTCCACGCTCCTTTCATCCATGATCCAAAGCAAAATGAGCAGGCTGCAGGTCATCCCCATCGCCAGTCCAAAAATGTTCAGGAAACTATACCCCTTTTGTTTCCAAAGACTGCGCAGGGCGACTTTAAAAAAGTTTTTTAGCATAAACCGGTTAATTTTTAAGGTGAGAAAGCCCAAAATCTAGGACGTGCGTCTCCCCCCAATGTTGCACGCCAAGCCCCTCCTGCCCGCCTCCACGGCCCTTTTTAACATTTCTATAACAATTATTTTAACACCCCAAAATAACTATTGCGTTTCTCAAAAGTCCAACCCGGACAAACAATACCTACATATGAGACGAATCTTCACCGCGATCCTCTGTTTTAGCACCCTATCGTTCCTATTTAGCTGCAGCAGCTCGAAGATGTCCCGCAACAACTTTGTCCCATTTACCAGGGACCTCCGCCAAAAGCTTGAAAAAGAAAACATAGACCTCAAACAGGTTCAATTTTACGTCGACCAGAAGCTCATCCTCTCCCGCAACCTCGGCGACCAGCGCATCGCCGTCACCTCCGGGGTCGTCAAATTAGAAAACGGCAAATATATCAACGAGGTCATCGTTCCCTCCTTCACCCCCGGCATCTGCGAAGGCTCCGAAGGGGACAAGCTCATGATCAGCTTCGAAAAAGGCAACAATAACCTGGCCTTCGGCCCCGGCAGCGGCTATACGTTTAATGAATTTGTCCTATATGGCACCGAATGGAAGAATGGCACCGCCGCAGTTACCTATGACTCCAATAAGTTCCGCGCCCGCTGCGGCACCTGCCAGGACGTAGCCTCCGCTACCCTGGTCATCCGCAAAAGCGTAGCCGCGAAGATGGAAAGAAAGTCCAGAACCCTCAAAGGCCGGACCGTCGAGAAATAACCTCGGACCGTAGCCCCTTTTCAACTCATATCCTCCTAACCGGAGACAGCCCGTGGCCAACCTAGGCCACGGGCTTTTTATCCGCTTCACTCAAAATTATTTTTTGGTAATAGTAGCTGCAGCGCCCCCGTTTACCAGTTCCTCCAGCAGCTCCATCTTCCCATCACAAAGCGACAGGGTCTTCACCGAATAATCGCTGATGATCTTCGCCAGATAGAACGTCTTATCTCCATCCGTAATCTCCGTCACCACGTCGATCCGGAAGTCGGAATACTTCTTATGGACCAGGTCCGCCAGCCCTTTCGACAGCCGGTCTCCGGCGTAATACTTCAGGGAATACAAAAACCCGCCGCGCGTATCGAAAAACGCCTGGTGCCGCAGGTCATCCCTGATAAAGGAGACCTGGTACCCATCCTCCGACTTGAACCAATACTCCGACGAAGTCCCGGACGGGAACTGCTTGTGAAACCGCCGAAAAGCATGGACGCTGATCTCGTTTAAAGGCACATTGCACGTAACGTCTCCCCCGGCCCCGCTCGCGGGCCTGTTATAAGAGTAGGAAGCAGGGATGATTTCATTCTGAGCGTTTGTAAAACAAGGGGCCAGCGCGAGGCCCAACAACAAAGTACGCAGCAGGCAAGCTTTCATATTATAGCTTTTTGTGTTCCTCACCTTGGTTCCTTTGTCCAATTACCCCTTAGATCTGGAACGGATTCAACCGTCGACTATTGGCGGATGTGTCATTTAAGTTAACAATTAATTAATATTAAAGCAAATTAATTTTTCCCGATCTTAGTTGGTTTTATTCGCCTACAGGCTAATTCGGCCATTTATCCCCACCCCACTCCACGCGTTTAAATTTCCCGATCTTTACTGCCTCTGATGAGCAACCGAGCAACCTAATCTCCCAATGGCCAAGAAAAGGACCCCGAAATTATTAGCGGGCTACACACACCATAACAAAGTACGCCTGGTCATGGGCGGAAAAGACTATTTTACTACCCTCCTCCAACTCATCGACGAAGCCAAAACCTATATCCACTTACAGACTTATATCTTCGACGGAGACGAAACCGGCCGCATGGTCGCAGACGCCCTCATCCGCGCAGCCGCGCGCAAAGTCCAGATCTTTATCCTCCTGGACGGCTACGCCTCCCAGCACCTCCCCAAACAGATCATCCAGGAATGGAAAGCAGCAGGTATCCGCTTCCGTTGGTTCTGGCCCCTCTTCAAAAGCCGCAACTTCTACCTCGGCAGACGGCTCCACCACAAAGTCGTAGTAATCGACGGCGCAAAAGGCCTGTCGGGCGGCGTCAACATCAGCAACCGCTATAATGATATCAATGACCAAAAAGCCTGGCTCGACCGCGCCATCCTCGTAGAAGGACAGACCGCCCTCAAGCTCCACATCATCTGCCGCGACATGTGGACCAAGGCCTACTGGAAAAAGGGAAGTTCCGATAAGGATAAGTTCGACTGGGTACCCGCCTTTATCCCCGAAAACGAATGTATGGTACGCGTCCGCCGCAACGACTGGGTCCAGGGCAAGAACGAAATCTCTCGCAGCTACGTCGAGATGTTTCGCCACGCCCAGTCCCATATCATCGTCCTCTCCAGCTACTTCCTGCCGGGCTCCATCCTGCGCAAGCAAATGATGCTGGCAGCCAAACGGAACGTCACGATAAAAATCATCGTAGGCGCCGTCTCCGACGTCAAAATAGCCCGACTCGCAGAACAATACATGTACCGCTGGCTCTTTAAATACAATATGCAGGTCTATGAATACCAGGACTCCGTTCTGCACGGTAAAATGGCCACCTATGACGGGAAATGGATGACCGACGGATCCTATAATGTAAACCGGATCAGCGCTTACGCCAGCGTCGAGCTAAACCTCGACGTCCGCAACGACTCCTTCGCCGCCCTCGCAGAGCAGGACATGGAGGCCATTATCAAAAATCATTGCATACAAATCACTCCTGAAAATTATTTTAAGCACCACGGCTTTCTCCAGCGCTGCTGGCAACGCCTGGCTTTTGAAACCATCCGGCTCCTCTTCTTTATATTTACCTTCTACTTCAAGCAGGAGAAAGAATCGAGTCCGCACTAAGCGGCGGCAGCGCCCCTACCCAAGTAGCCCCCGCCCCCCGCACTAATTCCCCCGAATCCTCCGGACGAAAACGCGCAGGGTCCTCCTATTCCACCCATCCATTCTACCCCTCTGCACCACCACTCCATTCTCATCCGGGTACTCCAAAAAATAATGAAAGACGAACCTCGCCTTCGGATCCGCCCATCCCCTGATCTCCCCAAACCTCAAATCATTAAACACCAGCGTATCCCCCCACTGCTCGATCGTAAAATATCCCTGCGAGAATCGCAGCAGATACTCTACGTCACTATGCCCCCGATAAGGATCCAGCTTCTTTATATTCCTCGGCAGCCACCTGAAATGCGTCTCCTGGTGGTCGAACATCGACCTGTATCCCGTATGAAACCCGCCGCTATCCTCCGCCACCACATACCACAGCCAGTTATTCAATGGAGTCGGCGTCGAAAGATAACGTCCATAAGAAATGCCCTGAGCGGCAAGATCCTTCTTTACGCGTGAATCGATTTGGATTTTGTTCGTTATACAATACCCCAAATACAAACAGCTTCCCACTAGTCCCACCCAAACCCATCTCTTCCTCGCCTTCGACCCCAACCGCAAAACCAGCAAGGCAAAAAAAGACGCCAGCAGCCACACGGTATAAAAAGGATCCGCCACGAATAGAACATGAAAGGCAACCCTGTAGTGCCAAAAGGGCTCGAACCACCCCGTCCCATACGCGTTGAAAGCATCCAGAAAAATATGAAGAAACAATTCGACCCCGAAGAAAACCCACCAATCCTTCCGCGACATCCCGCTGCGAGGATACATTCGGGCCGCGATAGCCGCGAGCACCGGCGTCATGACCAGCTGAAATAAAAAGGAATGCGTAATACCCCGATGCGCCCACACATCCTGTGCAGTCCCCATCCAAAAAGACGCAATAAAATCGATATCCGGCAGGCTATTGGCAATCGCGCCCAGGAGCATCGCCTTCTTACCCAGCTTTCGCCCGGCAAGCGCCTCTCCAACCGTCGCCCCCAGTACAATATGCGTAATCGAATCCATTCAAAAATCGTTGCAATCATCAGGCCATCCGGCCCCTGCCGCGCAGCCGCCATCAACCGCCCAACCCCGGCCATCACCCCACCTCGCTCATCGCCTCAATCTCCTCCAACACCCCATCCCACAAAATCATCCTGGCCTCCAGCGCCATCCTCGCCGCCTCCGCCGCAACCGCCCACTTCCGCTCATCCTCCCCGCAAAGCTCCGCCAGCATCTCCATCGCCAGCTGACTATGATGCTCCCCATCCACCTCGATATGCCGTTCCAGGTAATACCGGAA
Source organism: Bacteroidota bacterium (assembly GCA_018267545.1). Classification (GTDB taxonomy): domain Bacteria; phylum Bacteroidota; class Bacteroidia; order Chitinophagales; family Chitinophagaceae; genus Puia. The sequence continues at coordinate 17,181 of JAFDYG010000547.1, read as the reverse complement.
AACGTCAAACCCTCCAACTCCTTCCTTCGACAGCTCCTGGACCAACGGCAAAAATAAATCCGGTATCAAATCCTCCCTTCCGAACGTAAAGACCGCCGCCACCCTAAACGTCTCCCCACTATCGATCGTATCAAACGTAAATCTCAAAAATTTCCGCACCGCATCCCCCGGCGCCTCCGCCGCAATCCCGGCGTCCACTCCCCCGGCAATCCCACCGACCAATCGCTCGATCGCCTCAGTCGACGCCCCAGCCTCCTTCATCGCCCGCAAATACAGCTCGAAGTGACTTACCCGCCGCCCCAGCTCATCCACATCACTCTCTTCCCCCAGCACAATCTCGTTGATTAAATAACGCGTATTCGCACTCCCCACCGGCACCCATGGCACCCGTACACAAGTAAGCGAGCGCTGCAGCTCCTTCAATAAAGACATGAAATCCCAGACCGCATAAACATGATATTCCATAAAACGGCGGAGAGCCGCAGGCGTCTGTACAGCCTGGTAGATCGGATGCGCAATAAGACGGTCACGGACAGGGGCGATAGCTTCCTTTAACTGCTGGATGCGGATAGTAGTCATATGAGGCGCAAAGGTAGCTCAAAACAAGGACTACTCCAGCGTCTTCACCCCTCGTATCGGCGCGGCCTCCATCTGCTGAAGGTCCAGCACCACCACCTCATTTCGGCCCTTCTTTAACCAGGGCGCGGGACAAAAAAGCCGCTGCTGCGGCCCCACATACCAATACCGCCCCAGGTTGTGCCCGTTCACCCAAACCATACCCTTCTTATATCCGCTCATATCCAAATAGGTATCCGCCGTAGTCGTCAGGTCAAAGCTCCCCTTGAAAAAAATCCCGGGCCTTGTTCCCAAGTTCACCTTCCCGGAATCGGCTCTACTACCACTAACAGACGTCACATATTTCTCATCCAACGGAAGACAAAACGTCTCCCAATTCATCAACGTCATCCCTTCCAGCGTCACTCTATCCGTAATCCCCTTTCGGTCGATCATATACTGGGCAAAATTGATATGCCCCATACCCTCCACCAATATCTCCAGCACCGGCTCCTTCACCGCAGTCTTCGGCAGCTTCACCGTCCAGTTCCCCCCATCCCTAAACACTGTATCGATCAGCTTGCCATTCAAAAATACCAACGCAAAATCATGCGGCTCCGTGATCGTCAGGCTCCCGCTCTTGCGCCCCACCAGCCTGGTCCGGTAAAGAATCAACCCGCTTCCCTGATCGAAGGCCTCCATCGGCAGCGGCTGTGCCGTCTTCTTTGCCGCCGGTAAATGCGACCACAGAGAGGCGTAAGGCTGCAAAGCAAATTCGCGTATATCCATTGCCGGTATCGGAGCAGGAATTTCCGCGGGCGATGCCCCGGTTCCTTCCGCTATCAGCCGGCGCAACGCATAATACTTCGGCGTCGCATTCCCCTGCTCATTGATCGGAGCGTCATAATCATAGCTCGTCACGTCGGGCTGAAACTGCACGGGCGTAAAAGCATTCGACCCCGCCGTAAATCCAAAATTTGTCCCGCCATGCACGACATAAAGATTGAATGACCTCCCATGCGAAAGCAAATACCGCACGTCCTTCAATATCCCCGCCGTATCCGGCCGTTGCCATTGTTCCTTCCAATGCGTCAGCCAGCCCGGGTAAGTCTCGCTGCTAAAAGCAGGCACATTGGGATTACGCTCGCTGGCCCGCTGAAAGTCGGCATCACTCCCTCCGCTATCCAATCCAATCGCACATCCATCCACATTCCCCGCTTCCAGCATAAAATCCGTCGGACCATCCGCCGTATAAAAAGGCACCGTAATCCCCTGCTTTACCCACAAGCTCCGCAAAGCCTTCAAATACTCTTTATCGTTTGCATAGCTGCCATATTCGTTCTCCAGCTGCACCATCAAAATCGGACCGCCATGATCGCACTGCAGCGAAACCATCTCCTGGCAAAGTCTTTTCACATACCGGCTCACCGCGCTCATATATCGCGTATCCAGACAGCGGATCCTGATATCCGGTACCTTCAGCAGATACGTAGGAAGGCCGCCCCAATCCCACTCCGCACAAACATAAGGACCGGGCCGCAGCAGCACCCACATCCCCTCCTCCTTGCACAGCCGGACAAAGGCCGCCATGTCCCGGTTCTCACTCTTGAAATCGAATACCCCCGGCGCCGATTCGTGATAATTCCAAAAGATATAAACAGCAATAGTATTACAACCCATCGCCTTCGCCATCTGGATCCGGTGCCGCCAATACTCCTTCGGTATCCTCGCAGGATGCATCTCCCCGCTGATTATCCGAAACGGCTTTCCATCCAGTAAAAAATTGTCCTTACCCAATGCAAACTGATGCTTGCCTTGTGCCAGGAGAGCTCCCGACAATAGCGACGCGACAAGAAAAATAAAACACGATTTCATAAAAAACCTACGGTCTTGCCAATATCCTTGTATCTCCGCTCGCAGAGCCAACTACAACGATATTAGCCATATTGTTAAAAAAACCATCCTCCATCACACCCGTAATCGCGCTCACTTCCTCATGCACCTTCTCGGGGTTTTTTATCTCCCCAAATGCACAATCCAGAATATAATGCTGATTATCGGTCAGATACGGCTGCCCATCCTTCATCCGCATCTTCGGCACAGCTCCCATCTGCCGCAGCCTGCGGTCTACTATCTCCCAGCCAAAAGGCGCCACTTCCACCGGCAGCGGAAACTGCCCCAGGTGCTTCACCACCTTGCTCTCATCGACGATGATGATATAAAACTTCGTAATCGAAGCCACGATCTTTTCCCTGAGCAACGCGCCTCCGCCGCCTTTGATCAGGTTTAGCTGCTGGTCGACTTCATCCGCGCCATCGATCGTCACATCCAGCTGATCGATCTCCGAAAACGGCACCATCGGGATATTCAGCTCCCGGGCCAGCTGGTCGGACTGGATCGAAGTAGCGATCGCCCTGACCGAAAGCCCGTTCCTGACCATCTCCCCAATCCCCTGGATAGCCCAGTAGGCGGTAGAGCCCGTTCCCAGGCCGACGGTCATACCATTCTTAATGTATTCTATCGCCTTTCCGGCGGCTATCTTCTTTCCGTTTACTGCGGGATTGTCCATAATGATTAGTGATGATTCGGTCAGCAATTTAGTTAACAATCCTTTAATTCCTAGGCCTCACCGCCCTCTTTTTTCATTGACATTCATTCAATTGTCGCTTGGGCAGCCAACCTCCAGCCGCCGGCGGGAAGCCGCCCACAGACCGCCCGGCCCCATAACAAAGCCGAAAGCCCCCGGCACTCTCCCTGCCGCCTCCCCCTGGACAAATTCCTATCAATCCAGTAGGAAATTCAAATAGATTCCCTACATTTGTTCCGTCAATCATTGTTTATCCATCAGTATGAACCTGGCAGTTAATCATATCGTTTGTTGTTGTTGCTGTTGTAAGCAAGCCATGGTTATTACGGTGGAGGATGACCTCTTATAAGCTGATTAAAACTTTATAACAATAGTTAAAAGCTCCACCACCAGTGGAGCTTTTTTTATTCAAGCATATATATGTCAACAACGACCATCAATCCTGCCGATCCAGCCCTTATAATGGCCGTCAGAGCCCTCGAGCGAGAGATCGGACATACACCGCTTCATCACATTACCGGCCTCTTCCGGCATGGTAAAGTACAGGTCTATGCGAAGAAAGAATGGCTGCAGCTATCCGGCAGCGTTAAAGCCCGCGCCGGCTACAATATCATCCGCCGCGCGATCGAAAACGGAACGCTCACCCGGGACAAATCTCTTCTCGACGCCACCAGCGGCAATACCGGTATCGCCTACGCTCACGTAGCTCATCGCCTCGGCATTCCCGTCACCCTCTGCCTGCCCGAAAACGCCTCACAGGAACGCAAGGATATCCTGCAGTCGCTCGGCGTCCAGCTCATCCTCACTTCCCGCTTCGAAGGCACCGACGGCGCCCAGCAAGTCGCCAAGGCCATGGCGGACGAAAACCCCGACCGGTATTTCTACGCCGACCAATATAAAAACGACAACAACTGGAAGGCCCACTATCATTCCACCGCGCCCGAGATCTTCGAAGCTCTTCCCAACCTTACCCACTTCGTAGCAGGCCTCGGCACCACCGGCACATTCGTCGGCACCAGCCGGCGCCTAAAAGAGCTCAATCCCGCCATCCGCGTTATCTCGCTGCAACCCGACTTCGCCCTCCACGGCCTCGAAGGCTGGAAGCACCTGGAGACCGCTATCGTCCCCGAAATCTATGACCCATCCGTTGCCGACCTCAATGAAGAAGTCAGCACCGAAGAAGCCCACCATATGATCAAAGAAGCCTGGGAAAAAGAAGGACTCCGGCTAAGCCCATCCTCGGCCGCTAACCTGGCAGGCGCGCTCCGCGTCGCGGAAGGGCTCGAAGAAGGAATCGTCGTCACCATGCTCCCCGACAACGCCGACAAATACAGTGAAATCATCAAAAAAATTCTACCATGATCATTATCGACTCCCGTATCAGACAGCTCTTAATCGATGACGCCCTCAACACCTTCCCCGACGAATGCTGCGGCTTTCTCTTCGGCAGGGAAGAAACGGACGGCACCCGCCTGGTACTCGATATCCTGGTAGTCGACAACTCCAAGGAAGGTGACAAAACCCGTCGCTTCGTGATTTCACCCCTGGACTATATGACGGCCGAACAGCACGCGCTCGATCACGACTGGACCCTGCTGGGAATCTACCATTCCCACCCCAAACATCCCGCCATTCCTTCGGAGCACGACCGGATAGCGGCACAACCTTACTTCTCTTACGTAATTATCTCTGTTTTGGACAGGGAAACGATCAATTTGCGTAGTTGGTTGTTAAATGAAGACGCACAATTTGAAGAGGAACCGATCACCGATGATCAATTAACCGAAAAACATAAATAAAAACCGATACATCAAATGGCTACAGTTATCATTCCTACTCCGCTTAGGAAATTCACCAATAATACCGCCCGCCTCCAGGTCGGAGCCGGCACCATTCACGACACCGTCCAGGAGCTCACCGTCAACTTCCCCGACCTGAAGAAACACCTGCTCGACGAGAACGGCAATATCCGTTCTTACGTCAACATCTTTATCGGCAACGACGACATCCGCGACCTTCAACAGGAAAAGACCGCCGTAAAAGAAGACGCCGTCATCAGCATCGTCCCCGCCATCGCCGGCGGCAGCCCCGACAGCCCCGCCAACGGAACCGGCACACCCGGAGCAACCAACGGCACGCCCACAAACCCCACGGCCCTCTTCACAAAAGAAGAGCTGGCCCGCTACAACCGCCACATCATCATCCCCGGCTTTGGCATGGAAGCCCAGCTGAAGCTCAAAAAAGCAAAGGTCCTCGTCATCGGCTCCGGCGGCCTCGGAAGCCCCGTGCTCCTGTACCTCGCCGCAGCCGGCGTAGGCACCCTCGGCATCGTCGACTTCGACGTCGTCGATGACAGCAACCTCCAACGGCAAGTTCTCTTCGGTGTAGACGAAATCGGCAAACCCAAGGTGGAAGCGGCCAAAAGAAGACTGCAAGCCCTCAACCCCTACATCCAGCTGAACCTGCACAACACACACCTGAACTCCCAAAACGCGCTGGAAATCTTAAAAGACTACGACGTCATCGCCGACGGTACCGACAACTTCCCGACCCGCTACCTCGTCAACGACGCCTCCGTCCTTCTCGGCAAACCCAACGTATACGCCTCCATCTTTCAATTCGAAGGACAAGTATCCGTCTTCAACTACCGCGACCAGCAAGGCAAGCTCGGCCCCAACTACCGCGACCTCTACCCCACGCCTCCGCCCCCCGGCCTCGTCCCGAGTTGCGCAGAAGGCGGCGTCCTGGGCGTTCTGCCCGGCATCATCGGCAGCCTGCAAGCCCTCGAAGTCATCAAGGTCATCACGGGCGTCGGCGAAACTCTCTCCGGCCGCTTTTATATCTTCGACGCCATCAACTTCGAAAGCCGCACCTTTACCATCAAGGCCCGCGAAGACAATCCCATCAGCGGTAAGAATCCCTCCATCACAGCCCTCATCGACTATGAGCAATTCTGCGGCATGCGCGCCGTCGAAGAAAAGAAGCTCAAGGAAATCACGGTTAAAGAGCTCTATGACCTCCAGGTCAAAGGCGAATCCTTCCAGCTCATCGACGTTCGCGAACCCCACGAATACGACATCGTCAACATCGGAGCAGAGTTAATCCCCCTGGCTACCGTTGCCGACAACGCCGATCGCATCGACCGCGACAAAACCGTCATCATCCATTGCAAAATGGGAGGACGCAGCGCAAAAGCCATCCGCGAGCTGGAAGAAAAATTCGGATTTACCAACTTGTATAATCTGAAAGGAGGCATTCTTGCCTACATCGACGAAGTACAGCCCGAGCTGACGAAGTATTAATGATGTATCGTGTAGACCACGAGAATGGCTACGATTGTAAGGAAGGAAAATAAAGCGAGACGCTGCTGCATAAACTAGATCTTTTAATTTTCCCTGATACCCCGGTGACCATCATTCAGGAATAAACAACCACCTGCCTATTCCTATTTCAAGTCCCAAGGGTATCAGGGATTTCTTTTTAACGATATAAAGATAGCAGCACCCATCCGAACCTCCAAATAAATAGTCCACTATTTTAGTAGACTTTAAAAATAGTTTTCCACATCCCGCGAAACGCAGGCCCATCCTAGCTTCGCGCCGAAGCGCCGCCGCCGGGCTTCGCCATCGAGGCGTCGCCGACGGGGCTTCCCCCATGACCCTTAATAGTTTAGTAAATTTCGCAGCGCAGTAACCACCTTCTCCGGCGTCGGCAGCATCGCAGCTTCCAGCCCCGTATTCATCGGCACCGCCGGCAGATTCAATGCCCCCAGCACCTCCACCGGCGCATCCAGCCGGGTAAAGCAGGCGCGGGTTATTCTCCATCCCAGCGATTCCGCAAATGAATTATTCTGCTGTTCTTCCGTCAGCACCAGACACTTCCCATGCTTTCGCACTGTAGTAAATACCAACTCCTCATCGAGAGGAAACAAGGTCCGTAAATCGATAATCTCTACCTGCCCCGGAAAGCTCGCAGCCGCTGTCTTTGCCCAATACACTCCCATCCCATACGTAATCACACAACAAGACTCGCCGCTCTCTACCCAATCCTCATCCGCTTCCAGCACACACAACCCCTTCCCGAATGGCAGCACATAATCACGCGAAGGCTCTATCGTCTTCGCCTCTTCGGTACCCGCCACCTTGCTCCAATACAAACCTTTATGCTCCAGCATCACCACCGGGTTCGGGTCCAGGAACGCCGCCTTCATCAGCCCTTTCATATCGGCCGCATTCGAAGGATAGGCTACCTTGATCCCCTTGATCGACAGCAAGGTCGTTTCGATGCTTCCACTATGATAGGGACCGCCGCCGCCATACGCGCCGATCGGAATCCGTATCACCGTCTGCACCGGGAATTTCCCACAGCTCAGATAAGAAGACTTGGAGATCTCCGTCACCAATTGATTGAAGCCGGGATAGATATAGTCCGCAAACTGAACCTCCACGATCGGCTTCGCCCCTACTGCACTCATCCCCACCGTCGAACCGATAATATAAGCTTCCTGTATGGCCGTATTGAATACCCGGTGGTCACCGAACTTCTCTCCAAGCGTTGCGGCTTCGCGGAACACACCGCCCAGGCGCCGCCCTACATCTTGTCCGTAAAGCAACGCCTCCGGATACTCCTCCATAATCTCCCGAACCGCAAACAAAGCCGCATCCACCATGATCACTTTTTCCCCGCCGGCAGGTACACGCTCACCCGTTTCTTCCACGACCGGCGTCGGGACAAACATAAAATCGCTTACCGTCCGCGGATCAGGCTCAGGCGCGGCCACCGCTTCCTGAAACTGCCGTTCCACGACTTCGGCCGCTTCTCTTTCTATCCCCTCTATTACCGCCTCTCCCACACCAAACGCAAGCAGCCGGGAGCGTAAACGCGGACGCGGGTCCATCGTTGCGTGCTCGGCCAGGTCATCCTCCCCGCGATAAAATTCCCTTCGCACCCCGCTCGTATGATGCCCCAGCAACGGCACTCTCGCCTGCACCAGCCAGGGGCCTCTCCCACTGCGTACCTCTGCGACAACGTGCCCCATGCACTCATAGCTCTTCAAAAAATCGCTGCCTTCCACACGCATCCGCTCCATCCCCTTAAAACCGGCAGCATATTCAAAGGCATCCATCGCCCTCGCTTCTTCCGAGCGAACGCTGATGCCCCAGTCGTTATCCTGGACTAAATAAATAATCGGCAGCTTCTTCAGCACCGCAAACTGAAACGCCTCGCTGACCGCCCCCTCCGTTACGCTCGCGGCTCCCAGTGAACACACGACCCCCGGCAGCTCGCCGCTTTCCGTCTTCCGCAGCAGCGAAGAACCGATGCTCTCCAAATAACGAAGCCCCTGCGCGAGTCCGGTCGCCGGTATCGCCTGCATCCCCGTTGCACTGCTCTGATGAACCATCTGCGGCTTATCGCTTCCCCGATAATTCGGATGCGAATAATACTCCCTTCCGCCGGTAAATGGGTCCGCGCCCTTCGCCAGCAGCTGCAGCATCAGCTCATAAGGCTCGAATCCCATCCCGAGCAAAATGCTCTCGTCCCTGTAATAAGGACTCACCCAATCACAAGGTTGCAGATGAAAAGCAGTAGCCAGCTGAATGGCTTCATGTCCGCGGGAAGTAGAATGGACATACTTGCAGATGGAACGATTATTCTCATAGGTGGCCGCCATTTCTCCGGCCATACACATCAGGCGATAGGCTTTCAACAACACATCGACAGTGATCATCGGATATTTATTTATAAACAAAAAGGCCGGCTCAAAAGTGATAATTCGAGCCGGCCTCCTTGACATATGTATTACGATTATTTTATTTCTACGGTGAACAAGCTATCGTCTTCGATAAACCCTTCCAGCTCGTCCCCTACCACACACTCTCCGACACCGGCGGGAGTTCCCGTAAACACCAAATCCCCGATATTGACCGAGAAGTAATTGGAAATATACGAGACGATCTTATCGAAGTTATTGATCATTAGATTGGAATTCCCTTGCTGTACAAGCTCCTTGTTCTTGTACATGCAGAAATTGATATCTTTCTTGTTCTTTACATTCTGCAGAGGAATCCATTTTCCGATAGCCGCGGAATTATCCCAGGCCTTGGCTTTCTCCCAGGGCAATCCCTTTTCCTTCAACTCATTCTGTATATCACGCGCAGTAAAATCTACGCCTACAGTCACTGCATCGTAATACTTGCTGGCGAATCTATCCTGGATGTATTTACCGTTCTTGGATATACGAAGCACCAGCTCGCATTCGTAATGCAGCTCGTTCGTGAATTCGGGGTAATAGAACGGTGTATGGGCTTGTAATAAAGCACTCTTAGGCTTCATAAATATGATCGGCTCATCTGGAACTTCATTATTTAACTCCTTGGCATGAGCCACATAGTTACGGCCAACACAGAATATTTTCATATTCAATCAGGGTTTTTATATGCGGGAGATAAACGATCAGTAAATTAATTCATCTTCCGCAACAAGTTTAATGTCTGAAGAACTTCGTATCGCACCAATGTGCGTCCAGTTTTCATGTGGCCTGAAGAGACCCAGGTACAACATAGGCATATTGAATATCAAAATACTTACTCATTAAGGATGAATGCAATATTTATGCGAAAATAAAGATTCCCCTTTATAAATCATAGTTCGAACTCCAAATTATTGTACTGGCTCATGGTCCGCTCAATCCCAATGGTGGCAAAGCTTTCAATGATTTCCACCGACTTCCTGATCTTCTCCTCGACCACCGGAACCTCGCCCGAAGCCCATTTTCCCAACACAAAATCCGCTTGTCTGCCCTTGGGGAAATTGTTGCCTATCCCGAATCTCAATTTGGGGTAATCACTAGTCCCCAAATGCCCCTGGATGCTGCGAAGGCCGTTATGACCGGCATCGCTTCCCCCGGGCCTCAATCTCAGCTTGGTGAGCGGCAACGCCAGGTCGTCCAGCACGACCAGGATATGGTCCAGGGCAATCTTCTCTTTATCCATCCAGTATTTAACGGCACGACCACTCTCATTCATATAAGTAGTGGGCTTAATGCATATAAATACCTGACCATGCCATTTCACTTCCACCATCTCGGCTAAGCGCTCGAGACTAAACCGGCCTCCCTTTCCCGCTGCAAACGCATCCAGGACATCAAACCCAATATTGTGCCGAGTGCCGGAATAATCGGATCCAATATTTCCAAGGCCGGCGATCAGGAACTTTCCCATAGTACCCCTCCCATTAAGAGGGCATTAAAAATAACAAAAACCCGGTTAAAGTTTAACCGGGTTCCTACTAATAAATCAATTTATTTTTTGGCGGCCGCAGGCTTCGCAGCAGCGGGAGCCGCAGCAGCAGCCGGCTTAGCACCTGCCGCAGGAGCCGCAGAAGCAGCTTCTTCCTGTTTCAGCTGACGGGTGAGGACGATAGAAGCGATAGGAATACGAGGCGAGTTCAGGATCTCGTAGTTATCGGCCTTTACGTCTTCGACACGCACGTTGCCATTCAGCTCCAGCGCAGTCAGATCGACTTCGATATTTTCTTTCAGGTATTTCGGTAAGGTCTTAATCTTAAGAGCCTTCATCTTGGTGATCAGCTTACCGCCGTCCTTAACACCCTTGGCAGCACCAGTGAACTTCAGAGGAATCGTAGCCACAATCTTCCGGTCTTCTACGAGCTCCAGGAAGTCGACGTGGATCAGCTCATCGGTCACCTTGTCGAACTGCAGATCCTTCAGGATGCACTTGTAAGTCTTGCCATCTACCTTTACTTCCGCTAACTGGAAGTCAGGCGTGTACACCAATGTTTTAAACGACGCAGCAAGAGCTGAAAAATTCACCTCTTTAGCACCCCCGTAAATTACACCGGGCACTTTTTCCTCAGAGCGAAGTTGGCGGGTGGCTTGTTTGCCCATTTCGGTCCTGAGTTGTCCTTCGATTGTAATTGTCTTCATTTATATGTATTTAAAAATTACGCGCAAATCTTTATCCCATCTGCATCTTATCGTTTATCCCTCAGCTGCGAATGAATAAACAAACCCGTGATGCTCCTGTTCTCGTGTGCGTTGCGGATAGCTACTGCAAACAATTCCGCCACACTCAACACCTTGATCTTCGAGCTGGGTCTCTTCAACGGTATCGTATCGCAAACCACCAGCTCTTCCAGCACACTATTCTCGATATTTTCGTAAGCCTTCCCGGAAAGCACCGGGTGCGTACACAAGGCCCTCACCGTCTTCGCTCCCTTCTCCTTCAACAAACCCGCCGCTTTCGCCAGCGTGCCGCCCGTGTCACAAATATCATCGATCAAAACAATGTCCTTGCCTGTTACATCCCCGATAACGACCATGCTCGCAATCTCATTGGCCCTCTTCCGGTGCTTATCGCAGATCACCATCTCCGCATTGAAGTAAGTGGCGATCTCCCGGATACGATTGGCGCTACCCACGTCAGGGGCCGCAAAGGTAAGATTTTCCATCTTAAGTTGCTCAATATAGGGGATAAAAATGGCCGAGCTGTCCAAATGGTCCACCGGGATATCGAAATATCCCTGGATCTGCGGCGCATGCAAGTCCATCGTAATTACCCTGTCCGCCCCGGCCGACACTAACATATTGGCAATCAGCTTACTACCAATTGCTACCCGGGGCTTGTCCTTCCTGTCCTGGCGGGCATATCCATAATAAGGAATAACCGCGACCACCTTATAAGCCGAGGCCCGGCGCGCCGCATCGATCATCAGCAGCAATTCGAGCAGGTTCTCCGCCGGAGAGCAGGTGCTCTGGACCAGAAAGACCATGTCCCCGCGAATGCTCTCGTTGAAGATGGGCTGGATTTCCCCGTCGCTAAAGTGTTGAATCGTAATCTTTCCTGAAGAAGTACCAAACTGCTGGGCTATCTTTTCCGCCAGGTATTGAGAACCCGTACCGGAAAATATCTTGGCTACGTGCGTCTGCATAAAGATGGTAAATATGGGGCGAAGATACACGTCAGAAACCAATAATAAAATATACCCTTACCGCTTTTTCACTACATTATCATCCAATTACCCAGCCTCCCCAACAAACACCAAAAGGCCGGCCCCGGCAAACCGCCAGCGCCAGCCTTAAGTGATATAATAAGGTTTTCTAATGCCCTACCGAAGCCAGCTGAGGCCGGGCCGAGCTCATAATAGCTGTCTTTTCAGCCGCTTTGGCTGCAGACTTTGCATTAAAGGCATAAAAAATAGAAGAACAAACAAAAATGGAGAAAAACAGAGCGACTACATACATGCCAATACAGAAGAAAAAGGGCTGCCAGCCGCCGATTGCGTTGAAGGTCCTGCGATTCATTGGATTTTAGATTTAGTTTTCAAGGTATACGGTCGTGATCGACCAGATTTCAAAACGTATAACGGGCGAATTGATTGCTTAGTACAATTCTCCCCTTATCAAATCCAAAATAATCATTTAAATTGAACAATGCAACCTTCCTATCCATTCCCCCAGATAAAATACGAAGTCCCTCACTTCTTCTCCGACGTAAAAACCGCCCCGATCACCTGGAACAGGGTGACCCCAAAAAAGAAGTTCAAAAAGCCAAAAACCGGGATAAACAGCTGGGAACCAGCCGATCGTCCCCGAGAAAGGCTACTCTTAAAGGGGCCCCAGGCCCTATCGACCGCCGAGCTCCTTGCCATCTTCATCCGCACGGGCCGTAACAAAGCCAATGCAGTCGACCTGGCGCAGGAGCTTCTAAACGCCGCCAATAACAACCTCCACGAGCTCGGTAAATTTTCCGTTAAAAAGTTGATGAAAATCAAAGGAATAGGGGTCGCCAAGGCTATCACCATCGCCGCAGCCCTGGAGCTCACGCGCCGCAAGGAGTCCTCCCCCTACCGCAAAAAAGACATGCTCAATAACAGCCTGTCCGCCGCCAATTACCTCCGCGCCCTCATAAAAGACAACAGCCAGGAAGTCCTATGCATCCTGTACCTCAACCAGGCCGGCCACATAAACGAATTCGAAATCATCAACCAGGGCGGCTTCACCAGCGCCCTCGCCGATCCACGCGTCATCCTTAAAAAAGCCCTGGAAACAGATGCGGTAAGCATTATCCTCTGTCACAATCACCCCTCCGGCAGCTCCCAGCCCAGCAAGGCCGACCGGGACCTCACCGCCAGACTCCATGCAGCAGGCAGAATTCTAGACATCAAGCTGCTGGACCATATTATTATAGGTAACGAAGACTACTTCAGCTTTGCCGACAGCGGCCTGCTCGCGCCCTGAACCGCCCGGCGGCCAGCGGCCAGCGACCAGCCGTGCAACCCGTACAACCCGTGCCCACCACCTAAGCCTGCGCAGTCGGCCCGCCAAAATTCATCGGCAGCTGCACCTCTTCCAGGTCCTGAATCTTTCCATTCCCCGCCTCGAACCTCGCCACATTCTCCGTCAAAGCCTTCATAAACCGCTTTGCATGCTGCGGCGTCAATATAATCCTGGACTTTACCTTGCTCTTCGGCGTCCCGGGCATCACATTCACGAAATCCATCACGAACTCCGCATGCGAATGCGTTATAATCACCAAATTCGCATACTGCCCTTCCGCGACCTCTTCACTGATCTCTATATTCAATTGGTTTTCAGGAACCTGCTGATCGGCCATATTTAAATTTTCACCAAAAATACAAAAAGGGCGCCCGAATGGACGCCCTTTTAGAAACATATTAACTCCGATTAATTCTTATCAAACCACAGCTTCGTTCCTACCTTATCCCCGCCGATCGCAGCAGCAGCGGCGGAATAATTCGAAGAATTCACATTCTCCTCCTTCACCGGATACAGCAACCGCAGCGGGAACACAGAAAGTGCATCGGGAGGCGCAACCAGCTGCGGATAGCCCAGCCGGCGCTGCGCCGTCCAGGATTCATGCCCGCGGTTGTACAGCGCCAGGTACAGCTGCGTACCGATCTTCTCTCTCCAGCCGCCGCCGGTACCCGCCGTAGCATAGGCCACCGAAGGCTGAGCCAGATAAGTCGTCGCCTGCGCAGCCGTTCCACCCCAATATTCGATCGACGCCGTGACCGCGTTATTGTAGTGCTGAGCCGCCGTTCCACCTACGTTAAAGCCGCGCTCCACGCCTTCGGCCAGCGCAAACTCGACCTCGGCATAATCCAGCAGCAAGCCCGGAAAGTCAGGCTTGGTCAGCTTAACCGCAGGATGCGAATACACCGAATAAGTTGCGCCAACACCAGGATCGCCGCCGGTGTAGTTGCCGTCGCCATCCGTCGTAAAGAACAAAGACAGACGCGGGTCGTTCAAAGAATCCAGCGCATTGATCGACGTGCTCGCAGCCACAAAGTCGTGACGGCCGCTCTGCACCAGGTCCACCCATACCGGGTTCGTATTCGGCGGAGCCGTTACGAACGTAAAGCTCGCATTGTCGTCATTGGATGCAAAGGCGCCCGGAGCCGCAGCTTCCATCACCTTCTTCGCCGTAGCCGCGTCGTCGTCCGCCATCACGGCAGCCATCTTCACTTCCAGCGAATAGGCAAACTTCTTCCAGGCAGATACGTCTCCGTTGTAAAGTATATCGGCGGAGCCCCAGCTGTCCGACCCCGTTACCAGTGCGGCAATATCCGCATCGAGTCTCTTCAGCAGATCCGCATAGACCGTCTTTGCGTCATCGAACTTCGGAAACACGTTCGACGGATTCATCGCCTGCGTATAAGGGATGTTTCCAAACGTAGTCACCAGCACATAATACGCATATACTTCCTGGATGTCGATGATCGTCGTGTCGTTCTTCAGCACATTCGCATCGGGTACCGTAACATCCGTGCGGGCAAAGGTCCTGGCCTGCTCCAGATTGTTCAGCACGTCCCGGTACCAGGCATTCCACCAGTTGTCGGGGATGCTCCGGGTGGCCAGGTTATAGTTGCTTTCGTCCGTATACGTAGTCTCCGTCCAATATTGCTGAATCAGCCGGAAAATATTCAGGTTTACGTTGGAGCTCGCGATCGTCTTGGCCGCATTCAGCTCGGCCTCCGTCACCAGCGTATTGGAAGGAACCGTCAGCGGATACTTCGGGTCCGTATTCAGATTCGTCATGTTCTTCTGGCAGGATGCCAGCGCCAGGACAGACAGTGATATAAAAAGTATTCTTTTCATGTTCAAAGAATTTAGAAGCGAAGTTTAAGATTGAAGGTATAAGTCCGGGAAGTAGGATAAGAACCTACCTGGTAGCCAAGGGCGGCATTGCCCGCGCCGATGATATCCTCCGGATCAGCATAGGGCAGATTCTTGTGGATGATCCACAGGTTACGGCCTACGGCGGAAATGTCGATTCCCTTGAAGACATTGTTACCCAGCTTGGAAACGATCCGGTCGGGGAAGCTGTAGCTGATAGCCGCTTCACGCAGCTTCACGAAACCGGCATCGTAAACGAATGCCTTGGCAGGATTCCTGTAATACCCAAAGGCGCCGAACAGCGTGCTGATATCGGCCCTCTTCGTATTGGCCTTGCCGTCTTCGGTTACACCCTGATTGATGATACCACCACCATTGGCAACCGAGTTACGAACAGGATTTCCGAGGTCGTTCTTCCCGGCGGTCTCCGCATACAGACCGGTAGCCAGACCATAATACATATCGAGAGAGAAAATATCGCCGCCCTTGCGCGCATCCAGCAGGAAGCTCAGCGTTACATTCTTATAGCGAATCGTGTTGCTGACAGAACCCTGCCAGTTGGGATTTACGTTCCCGATGATGGAGTTGGAAGTTTCCGTCTTCTCATAGTAACCATTGGAACCGACGGTCCGCTGACCATTCGTGTAGATATAGTCGTCCCCGCGAAGCGTGCCATAAGGCTGACCCTTTGCAGCATTCAGCGTCACGTTCCCCTGGAAGGAAGCCAGCTGGATATTGTTGGCCGTGTCGAACAGCTCGACGACCTTGTTCCGGTTGCGGGTCCAGTTGACCGTGATTTCCCAGGAGAAATCCCTGGTCTTCACCGGCGTACCATTCACCGACACTTCAAAACCCTTGTTCAGGATCGTACCCGCATTCAGATAACGGGCGTCATAGCCGGTCGCATCGGAAATGCTCACGGGCATGATCTGGTTGAACGTCTTGGCATGATAGTAAGTTACGTCGAAACCGAGGCGGCTCTTCAGGAAAGATGCTTCCAGACCGAACTCAAAGCTGCGGTTCTTTTCGGGAACCAGGTTAGGATTATTCTTCGTAAACGCCGCATAAGATACAGGCTGGGAAGAAATGGAAGTACCCAGCGTATACGTATCATACAATGCATAAGCAGGAGCAGAGTGACCGACTTCGGCATAGTTGGCGCGCAGCTTGCCAAAAGAGAGCCAGCTCGCATCCTTCATCATCTCGGAGAAAGTCCAGCTGCCGGATACCGAAGGATAATAGTAAGAATTCTTTCCTGCGGGCAGCGTAGAAGACTGGTCCCGGCGAATCGTTCCATCCAGGGTCAGCATCTTGCGCCAGCTAAAAGTAGCTCCCGCAAACACACCGCCCACCTCGATATCGGAAGCGCGCTCAGTCGCAGGGTTCGGCGTATTGATCGAGTTGGACAGCGTATACAAACGCGGAACGAACAGACCGCCGTTGGTGACGGCATAAATAGACCGGTCGACGTTCTTCCGCAGGTTAGTACCCAACAGAGCCTTGAAATTCAGATCGTCCGTGATGTTTACGTCATAGTTCGCGAGGAAGTCATAGTTATACTCGCGATAAGTGTGGTTGAAGCGGGAATAATAAGGAACCCCGATGCTGCCGATCGCATAACGCTCTTCCTGCAGCTCATCGTAGGAATCGAGCGCCACGCGGCCCATAAAGTTCAGGTGGTCCGTAGCCTTATAGTTCAGATAAACGTTTCCGAAATAACGGAAGCGATTGTCCGTCTCATAGCTCTCATAGCGATTGTAATAAGGGTTGTTCCAGTAAATGGGAACAAGACCGTTCGTCTCATCGGAGGGGTCCGACCAGTTCCAGGTGATATTCTTTCGGGTCCTGAAATAGGCATTCTTCAAATCCGTGATGTCGACGT